>NZ_JBHYXN010000001.1:0-437336 GCF_042752335.1 Streptomyces sp. NPDC059355
GTGGCCGACAGATCAAACGCAAGGCACCAGGGCCAGTCGTAGCGCGAGTCAGGCCACCGCTTGGAGCGGCACCCCAACATCCTCACAGTCGTAGCCGTAGGCCCACTCGAAGTTGTCCAGGAGTGACCAGGCGTAGTACCCGGCCAGTGGTGCGCCGCGGCGGGCGGCGCGGGCGCAGGCCGCGAGGTGCCCGGTGAGGTAGCGGGCGCGCTCGGGGTCGTGGACGCCGCCGTCGGGGGCGACGGCGTCCTCGTACGAGGAGCCGTTCTCGGTGACGTGGATGCGCCGGGCCCCGTACTCCTCGGTCAGCCGCATGAGCAGGGTCTCCAGGCCGTTCGCGTCGACCTCCCAGTCCATGCCCGTGCGCGGGACGCCGGGCCGGTCGATCTGGCGGGCGTACGGGGCGGGGCCGGCCGGGTCGGCGGTGACGGTCTGCGGGAAGTAGTAATTGAGGCCGGTCCAGTCGAGCGGGGCGGCGATGGCGGCCGGGTCGCCGGGGCGTTCGGGGAGGTCCACGGCGTAGACCTCGCGCATGTCGGCGGGGAAGCCGCGGCCGTGGACCGGGTCGAGCCACCAGCGGTTGACGTGGCCGTCCATGCGCAGGGCCGCCGCGCGGTCGGCTTCGCGGTCGGTGGCGGGCTCGATGGTGGAGAGGTTGTTGACGATGCCGATCCGCGCGCCGGGGGCGGCGGCCCGTACGGCCTGGGTGGCGAGCCCGTGGCCGAGCAGCAGGTGGTACGAGGCGCGGACGGCGGCGGTCAGGTCGCTCCAGCCCGGGGCCATCCTGCCCTCCAGGTGGCCGATCCAGGCCGAGCACAGGGGCTCGTTCAGGGTGGCCCACTGGGTGACCCGGTCGCCGAGGCGGGCGGCGACGATCCCGGCGTACGCGGCGAAGTGCTCGGCGGTGGCCCGCTCGGGCCAGCCCCCGCGGTCCTGGAGGGCCTGGGGCAGGTCCCAGTGGTAGAGGGTGACGGAGGGGGTGATCCCGGCGTCGAGGAGGCCGTCGACGAGCCGGTCGTAGAAGGCCAGGCCTTTGGCGTTGGCCGGGCCGTCCCCGCCGGGGACCACGCGGGGCCAGGCGACGGACATCCGGTAGGCGTTGGTGCCGAGCTCCCGCATCAGGGCGATGTCCTCGCGCCAGCGGTGGTAGTGGTCGCAGGCGGTGTCGCCGGTGTGGCCGCCGTCGACGGCGCCGGGGGTGTGGGAGAAGGTGTCCCAGATGGAGGGGGCTCGGCCGTCCTCGGCGACGGCGCCCTCGATCTGGTAGGCGGAGGTCGCGGTGCCCCAGGCGAACTCGGCGGGCAGGGCGGCGAGATCGATACCGCGGAGTTCGCCGCTGGTGTCGGAACGGGTTTCGGAAAGGGTCATCGGACGGCTCCTGCCGAAGGGTTCATTTGACGGCTCCCGCCGTGAGGCCGGCCACCAAGTACCGCTGGAGCAGCAGGAATCCGGCGACGACGGGGATGCTGACGACGAGCGAGGCGGCCATGATCTGGTTCCAGTAGACGTCGGTCTGCGTGGAGTAGCCCTGCAGTCCGACGGCGAGGGTGCGGGTGGTGTCGTTCGTCATGACGGAGGCGAAGAGCACCTCGCCCCAGGCCGTCATGAAGGCGTACACGGCGACGGCGACGATGCCCGGGACGGCCGCCGGGACCACGACCCGCAGCAGCGCGCCGAGCGGTCCGCAGCCGTCGACGGTGGCCGCTTCGTCGAGATCGCGGGGCACCGAGTCGAAGTAGCCGATGAGCATCCAGACGGAGAAGGGGAGGGAGAAGGTCAGGTACGTGAGGATCAGCGCGCCGCGGGAGCCGTAGAGGGCGATTCCGGTGGCGTTGCCGATGTTCACGAAGATCAGGAACAGCGGGAGGAGGAAGAGGATCCCGGGGAACATCTGGGTCGAGAGCACGGTGACGGTGAACAGGCGCTTGCCGCGGAAGCGGTGGCGGCTGACCGCGTAGGCCGCGAAGACGGCGATGACGACGGAGGCCGCGGTGGCGGCGCCCGCCACGATCAGGGAGTTCACGAAGTACCGGCCGAGCGGGACGGTGTGCCAGATGTCGATGTAGGGGCGGACGGTGAGACCGCCGGGGATCCAGCGGAAGCGGCCCGCGACGTCCTGGAGCGGCTTGAGGGAGCTGGTGACCATGACGTAGACGGGCAGCAGCACGAAGCCGGAGAGCAGGGTGAGGAAGACCGCGCGGATCACCCGGAAGGTGAGGGGCGGGGCCAGTGGGGACGAGGGGCGGCCGCGGTGGTCAGCCATGTCCGTTCCTCCTTCCGCGGGTCGTGACGAGCAGGTATCCGGCGGTGACCAGCAGCAGGAAGAGCAGCAGCAGGACGGACATGGCCGATCCGGTGCCGAAGTTCCAGGTGACGAAGCTCGATTGGTAGATGTGGAGGGAGATCAGGTCGGCGGCCTCGGGGGCCGACTTGCCGAACAGCACGAACGGAGTGTTGAAGTCGTTGAAGGTCCACAGGAACAGCACCAGGACCAGCACCTGGTTGACCGCGCCGACCGAGGGAAGGGTGATCCGGCGGATCTGCTGCCAGATGCCGGCGCCGTCCAGCGCGGCGGCTTCGTACAGCTCGCCTGGGATGTTCTGGAGGGCGGCGGTCACGATGAGGAAGGCGAACGGCCAGCCTTTCCAGACGGAGACGGTCAGCAGGGCCCAGAAGCTGTTGTCGCCCAGCAGCCAGAAGGTGTGCTCGGCGCCGCCCAGGCCCAGTTGGTCGTGGAGTACGTGGTTCACCAGGCCGTTGTCCCGCTGGAACATGAACGCCCAGGTGATGACGGCCGCGTACACGGGCAGGGCGTACGGGACGAGGAACAGGGCCCGAAGGAGGCCGCGGCCGCGGAAGCTTTCCTGCATGCACACCGCCGCCGCGGTGCCCAGCAGCCAGCACAGGCCGACGGAGAGCAGGGTGAAGAGGCAGGTGGTGAGGAAGGACCGCAAGAGGGCTTCGCCGACGGGCCGGTCGACGTCGAGGACGAGCTCGTAGTTGGCCCGGCCCGTCCAGGGGGCACGGGACCAGTCGCGGATGAAGAACTGGGTCAGCCCGCGGAAGCTCATCAGGATGCCCATCGCCATCGGGACGAGGTGGATGAGCAGTTCGAGGAGCAGGGCGGGAAGGAGGAGCAGGTAGGGGACGGAACTGCGGCGCGGGCGTGCGGACTTGAGGCCGGTGCGGCTCATCCGGCTCACGCGACTCTTGGTGCTCATCGGGTCGGGCTCAGCTCGCCATCTGCTGCTGGGCCTTGGTCAGTTTGGCCTTGACCGACTCGGTGGTGACGGGGCGGCCCGCCGCGGCGTCGGCGAAGAGCTCCTTGACGGCGGTGCCGACGGCGGTCTCGAACTGGGACTCCTGCGGGACCTGCGGGAGCGGGGCGGCGCTGGTGCCCAGGGTGGTGCGGAGCACGGTGAGGTCGTCGGTGGCGAAGGCTGGGTCGCTCTGCGCGGCCTTGACGGGCGGGATGGATCCGTACGTCTTGTTGAGGATCTTCTGCTCCTCGTCACTGGTCATGAACTTCACGAACTTCAGCGAGCCGTCGATGTTGTCGGTGTTCTTGAAGACGGCGAGGTTGATGCCGGCGACCATGGAGTTGGTGTTGCCGCCGGAGCCGGGTGTGCCGCCCGCGGGCACCGGGACCGGGGCCACGCCCCAGTCGCCCTCCTTCATGCCGTGGCTCTTGAAGGAGGAGGCGGCGCTCTGCCACAGGACCATGGCGGTCTTGCCGTTGGCGAAGTCCTGGAGCGACTGGTTCTGGGCGTACTCGGCGTTGCCCGGCGCGATGATCTTGTCCTTGGCCATCAGGTCGACGTACTGCTTGACGGCGTCGACCGCGCCCGGGGAGTCGAAGGCGGGCTTGCCGGCCGCGTCGAAGAAGTCCGCTCCGTGCTGTTTGGCGAGGACGAAGACCTGGTGGATGTTGTTGGAGGGGTTGGCCCCCTCGGCGCCGAGCGCCCACTTGCCGTCCTTGGACAGCTGCCGGCCGGTGGTGGCCATCTCGTCCCAGGTGGCCGGGGGCTTCGCCACGCCCGCCTCCCGGAACATCTTCTTGTTGTAGTAGAGCGCGTACGCCATGGAGTACAGAGGTACGGCGGCCGGGTCCTGGCCGGTGGCGCCCGCCGAGCCGATGGCCGACTCCACGAAGCGGTCCTTGCCGCCGATCGCCGCGAAGTTCTCGGCGTTCCACGGGAGCAGGGCGCCGGTGGCCTGGAGGGAGGAGGACCAGGTGTTGCCGATGTTGAGGACGTCGGGACCCTGACCGGAGGCGGTCGCGGCGAGGATCCGGTTGAGCAGGTCCGACCAGGGGACGACTTCGAGCTTGACCTTGATGCCGGTCTGCTCCTCGAACCTCTTCAGCTCCGGGGTGAGGGTCGCCTGGTCCGCCGCGAGGTCGGGGCCCTGGTTGGAGGCCCAGTACGTCAGCTCCTCGGGGGCGGTGTTGGAGCCGCGGCCGGCGTCCGCGGTGCCGCCGCCACAGGCGGTGGCGGCGGCGAGCAGGGAGGCGGTGACGGCGGCAGCGGCGGCTCGGGTTCTGCGCATGGCGGATCGGCCCCTTTCGGCAGGGTCGGGGGGAAGGCCGGCGGGTGTTCTCGGCTCGGGCGGCGGTGCTTCGGCGGCCATACTTCGGCGGGACGCCTCGGCGGCACCCGCCTCATGGGAGCCGAGCGCCTCAAGCCCTTAATTCAGGACGTGAGTTAAGCCTTGCGAAAGGGTCGCGTCAAGAGGTCCCGCAGGGGTATGTTGCGAGCGACGACAGGGCGGACGGCAGGACGGAAGGAGCCAGATGACCACAGGGCGTGGCGGCCGTACGGTACGGGACCTGCGGCGCGGCAACCGCAGCGCCGTACTCCAGCGGCTGTACTTCGGCGGGCCGATGAGCCGGCAGGAACTCGGGCCCGCCACCGGGCTGAGCTCCGGCTCCGTCAGCAACGTGGTCGGCGAACTCGTCGCGGACGGACTCCTGGAGGAGGCCGGCGTCGTCGACTCGGACGGCGGCCGGCCGCGCACCCTGCTGCGCGTGGCCCCCGACAGCGCCCACATGATCGGGGTCGACGTCGGTGAAACCCGGGTACGCGTCGAGCTGTTCGACCTGGCCCTCACCGAACTCGCGCGCACCGAGCTGCCGTTGCAGCCCCGCGGCTGCTACGACGTCGGCCCGATCGTGGACCACGTCCGGACCGGGATCACCGCCGTCCTCGCACAGGCCCGGGTCGGGACCGACCGGCTGCTGGGAGTGGGCGTCGGCGTCCCCGGCATAGTGGACCGCGAGGCGCCGGGCGGGACGGTCGTCCACGGCCAGACCATCGGCTGGGACGCGGTCCCGCTGGAGGCGCTGCTGCGGGCGACCGGAGCCGTGCCGCCGGAGGTCCCGTACATCATCGACAACGGCGCGCGCACGCTCGGCCAGGCCGAGATGTGGTTCGGGGCGGGGCGCGGCGCCCGCGAGGCCGTCGTCGTCCTGTTCGGCTCGGGCGTCGGCGCCAGCCTGATCACGGACGGCTCACCCGACGGGGAGACGACGGAGGGCACCCCGCTGGAATGGGGGCACCTGACGGTTTCGGTGCGGGGACGGCGCTGCCGGTGCGGGGCACTGGGCTGCCTGGAGGCGTACACGGGGGCGGAGTCCCTGCTGGCGCGCTGGGCGGAACGGGGCGGCGGCGCCGCGGACGCGGCGGACGAGGAAGAGGCCCTGTCGGCGCTGCTGGCGGCGGCGGTCGCGGCGGATCCGGTGGCCCTGGAGGTCCTGGAGGAGACCGCGGAGTACCTCGGCGCGGGCCTGTCGGACGTGATCAACCTGTTCCGGCCGGAGCGCATCCTGATCGGCGGCTGGGCCGGTCTGCTGCTGGGCCCGCACATCCTGCCCGCCGTACGGGAGCACGCGGCCCGGTACTCCCTGCGCCATCCCGCCGACCGCGTCACCATCGGCCTGGGCTCTCTCGGCCCGGACGCGGTCACGGTCGGCGCGGCGACGCTCCCGCTGTCGGCGTTCTTCGCCACGGGCGGCCGCCCCGCGCCCCGGCCCCCGCAGCCGGAGGCCCCGGGCTGGCGCACGTCCCTCGCGGTCCGCGCCGGAGCTCCGGCCCGGCGGCCCTGAGTTCAGGAGCCGCCGTCCGCCGCGTGCCGGGCGAGTGTGTCCAGGAAGGCCGTGGTGAGCGGGTCGGGGTGCGGGCGCGTGTAGGCGGCCAGCATCCGGCGCACCGGCGGCTCGGGGCGCAGCACCCGGCCCGCGAAGCCGGACGGCACGACGCTCTCGGGGACCAGGGCCGGGCCGAGCCCGGTGGCGGCCAACAGCGGCGCCGCCGCGGTCTGTTCGGTCCGTACGGCGGCACGCGGCCGGAATCCGGCCGCCGCGCAGGCCTGGTCCACCACCTCGGCCAGGCCGTTGCCGGGGGCGTAGTGCACCCATGAGCGGTCCGCCAGGTCCGCGAGGCGCACCCGGTCCGGGGCCGGATCCCCGGCGGGGACGGCCAGTACGAACTCCTCCTCCACCAACTCCGTTACGGGGCCGCCCCATTCGCCGGGCCGGGGCCCCACGGCGAGGTCGGCGCGGCCCGCGGTCATCGCGGCGAGCAGCGCGTCGGTGTGCGGGAACTCCATCAGCCGGACGCGTACCTGCGGGTGGCGCTCGTGCCAGGTGCGCAGCACAGGGAGCAGGATCCCGAGCGTGACCGAGTAGACGGCGGCGACCTGGATCTCGCCGCCGTCCAGGCCGACGGCGCGGCGGGCGGCGGTCCGGGCCCGTTCGGCGTCGGCGAGCGCGGCGCGGGCGTGCGGGAGCATGGCGCGGCCCATCGGGGTCAGCCGGACCGCGCGCGGCAGCCGCTCCAGCAGGGGCCCGCCGGCATCCCGCTCCAGCGCGCGGACCTGGTGGGACAGGGCCGGCTGGGAGACGTGCAGGAGCTCGGCGGCCCGCGTGAAGGAGCCCGTGTCGACGATGGTGACGAGGTATTCGAGCTGCCGCAGGGTGGTCATGAGCAGATTTTATGGCGACGGTAGAAACGATGTCTTGGACGTATGGGATCCGCTGGACGGAGAGTCGTGGAGTCGTGGAGGTACACGACACAGGACCTCAGAACTCAGAACTTTGACCTCAGGACATCCCATGCCCACTGCTGCTCTCTTCCAGGACTCCCTCGACGGCAAGCGGCTCGTCGTCGTCGGCGCCGGCTCGCACATCGGGCGGACGCTGGCCCGCACGGCGTCGGCGGCCGGTGCCGAGCTCGTCCTCGCCGGCCCCGACGCGGACCGGCTGTCGGCGACGGCGGCCGCCCTGCCCGGACCGGCCCGCATCCAGCCGACCGACCTCACCGACGAGGGGTCGATCGCCGCTCTCGCCGAAGCCGCGGGCCGCGTCGACCACGTCGTCTCGACGGCCGCCGTCCCCGCCAACGGGCCGGTGTCGGGTCTCGTACTCGCCGACGTCCAGCGGGCCTTCGCCGCGAAGGTCTTCGGGCCGCTGCTGCTCGCCAAGCACCTGGCGGGGCGGATGGACGAGGGCGGCTCGCTCACCTTCTTCTCCGGCTTCGCGGCCTGGCGGCCCGCCCCGGAGCGGGTGGTCATGGCCACCGCCAACGGGGCCCTGTCCTTCCTCGTGGAGGCGCTGGCCGTCGAGCTTTCGCCGCTGCGGGTCAACGCCGTCTCCCCCGGCATCATCGACTCCGGGGCGTGGGACCGGCTCGGCGAGGACAAGGAGGCGTTCCTGCGCGGGGTCGCGGACCGCAACCCGGCCAGGAGGACCGGCACCCCGCAGGACGTGGTGCGGTCGGTGCTGTACGCGATCACCAACCCGTTCGTCACCGGCACCGTCCTGCACGTGGACGGCGGCGCGCGCCTCGTCTGAGACCCCGGCCCCGACTCCGAGGGCCGGGGCCCTCCTTTCGGACGCTGGTCAGACCGGAAAGGAGGCCTGGAAAGCCGGCCGCCGGTCGGCGCCGTCGGCGATCCGGCCGAGCACCTCGTCCAGATCGAGGAACACGGCCCACGGCTCGGTACCCGCGGCCTGCGCGATCCGGCCGACCAGGAGGTCCTCCAATTCGGGCACGCGCTTGCCCTTCCACACCTTGTCGGCGGTGCTCACCAGCAGCTCCTCGACGCTGATGCCGGGCGCCGCCCAGGTGGCGTGGGTGGCGGCGAAGCGAGCCTGTTCCTCGCTGAACCCGTGCGCGAGGAGCAGCTCCCGCCCGGCGTCCTCGTGCGCGGAGCCAGGTCCTCTGAGCTCGGCGGTGTGGACGGCCTTGCCCACGTCGTGCGTGGCCGCGCCGAAGAGCACGGCAGCGCGGGCGAAGGGCAGGCCGGGGCAGTACGCGGTCAGCCAGTCGGCGAGTTGGCCGGCCACGTCGTGGACGAGTCTCAAGTGCGCCGCCAGGCGGGGTGGGGCGGGCAGGTTGCGCAGCAACTCGACCACACCCGGCGGCAACACACTCAGCGGTGGGTCCGCGGGGGCGTCGAGGGCCCTGGTCAGCGCGTCGGAGTCGGCCATCGCCCCAGGCTACCCGGGGCCCCGGCGCGCGTCGGGGTCACTCGTACTCCGTGCCTCCCTTGCGGGTGAGGTAGGCCGGGCTGACGGCCTTGGCTATGGCGCGACCGCCGACCACCGGGCTGTGGCGCTCCGTCTCCGGGCGGATCACCACGCCCTCGCGCAGGTGCACCGACCGTCCGGACACCGTCTCCCGGCCGCTCGCCAGCTCCAGCACCGTGTCGAGCTCGTACGGACCCTCGAAGAGCCTTGGCACGAGGGGCAGTTCACCCTCCTGGAACAGCTCCCGCGGGTCCAGCCACCGCACCTGTCCGTCGATCTCCGCCGATACGTCGAAGACGGCGTAGCCCGGCCCGGTGGCGGCCGTGCGCGCGTCCGTTCCGTACGCCAGGTCCTGGACGCCCGCGCCGTACACCTCGCCGAACACTCCGATCCGGGTGGCGCCCAGCCGCTCGGCCAGCTTCGCGGCGACCTCCGGTACGCCGTGCCCGCGCACCGCCCGCCAGTACAGGTTGCGCTCGTCCTCCCGCAGGGCCAGCCCCTTCGAGCCGAAACCCTTGGAGGAGACGAACACCCGGCCACCGTCCGCGACGTACGTCGACAGGCAGGCCGTGCCGTGCAGCTTCTCGGTGAGGACGATCGGCTCGCCGGGCTCGAACAGGTCCGGGTAGCGCTGCAGGTTCTCGATGTCCACCCACGGCAGCAGCTCGGGCGCCGCCTCCACCTCGCCGTTCATCGTCGTCGGGATGGGCGGCGCCCATTTCGTGATCCCGAGCAGCTCGGCGAAGTCCACGCCCTCCTCGGCCGCCCGCGCCAGGTCCACATCGGCCAGCGCACCCGGCCGGCACACCAGCCCCTGCGACAGCTCGCCGCGCAGCCGGACCGCCTTGACCCGGTCGGCGGAGCCTCCGGCGAGGCGGCCGGTCAGGCCGAGCTCCGCGATCAGGTCGGCGGGCAGCACGGCCTGTTCGGGTATGTAGAGCGCGAACTCGCCGGTGCGGTAGGCCCCCTTGGCGACGACGGCCCGGTAGAGGCCCACCTGCGCCAGCTCCAGCGCGTCGGCGTTCGGATGCTCGTGGACGGTCAGCTCTTCGGCGGTGACCCGCAAGGTCGACATGTGCGCAACTCCTGGAATGTGACGGCGTCGTGTGCAATGGCATCCACTGTGCGGCCGGGCATTTGCGCTGGTCCAGCGGAAATCCCGGTGTTAGCCTGACGCGCCCCGCCCCCGCGCCCCCGCGCCGACCCGCCGCGCCGCCGTCCGCCGCACCCAGGAGGTCCCCGTGCCACGTCGTCCGGTCACCGTCGTCACCGGAGGCAGCAGGGGCATCGGCGCCGCGACCTGTCGGCGCCTGGCCGCGGACGGCCACGACGTGGTGCTCGGCTACCTCCGCGACGAAGCGGCCGCGGAGGCCGTCGCGCGCCGCGTACGGGCGACCGGTGCACACTGTCTGACCGTACGCGCGGACACCGCCGACGAGTGCGGGGTGGAGCGGCTCTTCGACATCGCCGGGGCGGAGTTCGGCGCGGTGACGGGGCTCGTGAACAACGCCGGCGTGACCGGCCCGCTCGGCCGGCTCGCGGACACCGCGACCGAGGACCTGCGGCGCGTGGTCGAGGTCAATCTGCTCGGGTACCTGCTGTGCTGCCGCCGCGCCGCCCGGGACATGGCGGCGGCGGGCGGCGGGGCCATCGTGAACGTGTCCTCGGCGGCCGCCACGCTCGGCAGCCCCGGCGACTACGTCCACTACGCGGCGACCAAGGCCGCCACCGACGCCCTGACGGTGGGGCTGTCCAAGGAGCTCGGCCCGGACGGGATCCGGGTCAACGCGGTGGCGCCCGGCATCATCGAGACCGACATGCACGCCGCGATGGGCGACCCCGGGCGGCCGGCCCGGGCGGCGGCCGGGATCCCGCTCGGGCGGGCCGGACGGCCGGAGGAGGTCGCCGGGGCCGTGGCCTGGCTGCTGTCCCCGGACGCCTCTTACACGACGGGCGCCGTCCTGCGGGTATCGGGCGGCCGCTGACCTCGGGGGTGCGGCCCGCTCCGGCCTCAGCCCCCGAAGGCCGCCCGCGTCGCCGGGCCGTAGACCCCGGGCTGGTCGCCCTTGATGTCCCGGTCGCGCTGCAGCTGCGCGACCCCGCGCTTGGTCTGGCTGTCGTACTCGCCGGTGACCGAGACGTACGTGAACCCCTGCCCGTGGAGCCGCTCCTGGAGGGCGCGCACCTCAGGCCCGCTGTCGCCCATGCGCAGCGTCCCGGAACCTCCCGGGGACGCCGCCCCGGAGGGGACGCTCGGCGGCGCCGACCCGGGGGTCCGCCCCGCGGAGGGTCCCGCCGGGCCCGGGCTCGATGCCGTTCCCGGCCCTGATGCCGCCGCCGGGGGCGCGGAGGCCCGTACGGACCCTTCGGGCGAGGCCTCGGCGTCGTCGGCCCCGGCTCCGGGGCTGCGCGCCGGGAGCACCGGCATGGACAACTCCGGCGGCTTCACGGCCCGCCGGGGCTCCGGGTCGGGTCCGGTGAGCCAGAACGCCAGTCCGCCGGCCGCGGCGAGGGCGAGCAGGGCCAGGGCCACCAGCGGGACCCGGCTGCCGCGCTCCGGAGCGGCGGCCGCGCCGGCCGGCTCCGCGACAGCGCTCCCACCCCGGGTTTCGGGCGCGTGGAAGGACACGGGGACGGGCCCGGTGTGCGGCCAGGCGGGCGTGGCCGACCGGGGCGGCCGCGCGGAGGGGGCCACGTACGGGCGTACGAACAGGCGGTCGTCGGGCGCGCCTGCGCTCTCATCGGAGTGGTGGGACACGGTTGTCTCCCGGCGGGGGTGGGGACCGGCGCGGCGGTGCGGTGTCGGCCCCCACCCTCCCGGTCAGGCCCTGCGCCGCCGCGCGACCAGGACCGTGCCCGTGCCGGCGCCCGGCTGAAGGGCGCCTCGGGTTGTCATGGGGCCAAGCGAATCGCGGACCGGTACGAACATATGAGATATCTCCGAAGTGCAGCTCATGCGGTGGTTCTTGAGTGCTTGATCGGCGCACTCTTTCCTCCCGGGATGGCCCCGGTCAAGCCGGGTGTCCGATCTGCACCATCCGTCCGTTCCACTTCTCGAGCCCGGTAGCCCTCGGCATCCGGACCGTGACGGTGAGGCCTCCGGGGCCGACTCCGCTGCCGCTTCACCCGGACGCGTGAGCGCGGGCCTGCGAGCGGCCCGCGGTGCGGCATGGTGGTCGGATGCAGTTACGCCGGGCCCTGCCCCTGTCCCTCGCCGCGCTGCTCGCGAGCACCGGCTGCGTCTCCGCGGGCCCGGAGGCGGTTCCGGCTCCGGCGCGCGGCTCCTCGGCGGCCGCGGACGCGCAGGAAACGGCCGATGCGTCGGCCGCCCCCGACCGGCCGCCGACTCCCCCGGAGTCCCTGCCCCTGCCGCTGGGGCGGCTCCCCGAGCCGTCGGCCCCGCCGCCGGTCCGGGCCGCACCGGAGCGGCCACCCGCCGTACGCGGCGCGAAACCGCCCGCGGCGCCCCGTCGGGCGCGCCCGCCCAAGCCCGCGCCGCCGCGCACCCCGCGGCAGGCGGTCCCGCCGCTGCTGCCCCGCCCCGACGAGCTGTGCGCGGCCGCCGAGGGGGCCGTACCGCCCTCCATCGTGGATCTGTGCATCCGGCAGTATGGCCGCTGACCAGCAGATATCGCTCAGGACTTGACCCTCCCCCCGTGTCAGGGCCTGCACTGGAGGACGTCATGTTCACCATCGGAGACTTCGCCAAGCACGGCCGGGTATCGGTCCGCATGCTGCGCCACTACGACGCCATCGGACTGCTGCGCCCGGCGCGTGTCGACCCCGCCAGCGGGTACCGCTACTACGAGGCCGGGCAACTCGCCCGCCTCAACCGTGTCATCGCGCTCAAGGAGCTCGGCTTCAGCCTGGAAGAGGTGGGGTCGATCCTCGACGAGCGGCTGGGCGCGGAGGAGTTGCGCGGCATGCTGCGGCTGCGCCGGGCCGAACTGGAGTCGGCCATGGCCGCCGCGGCGGCCCGGCTGACCCAGGTCGAGACGAGGCTCCGGACCATCGAGAGCGAGGGATCCATGTCCAGTGTCGACATCGTCGTCAAGAGCCTCCCGCCCGTCCGGCTCGTCGAGCTGACCGGGGTTGCGGGGAGCTACGAACCGCAGGACATCGGGCCGGTCATCGGCCCGCTCTACGAAGAGCTCTGCCGCCGGATCGAAGCCGCCGGGGTGGTCCCGACCGGCCCGGGGATCGCCTACTACGAGGACGCGCCGGGCGCGGAGGCCGGCGCCGTCCTCGTCCACGCCGGTCTGCCGGTGGGGCCCTCGGTCCGCGCCGAGGCCCTCGGGGGTGCGGTACGGGTGGTCGAGCTGCCCGGGGTGGAGCGGGCCGCGACGGTGGTGCACCGGGGCTCGATGGACGGCATCCTGCCCACCGCCCAGGCGCTCGCGCACTGGATCGACGCGAACGGCCACCGCTCGGCGGGCTACGCGCGGGAACTGACCCTGGCCTGCCCGGAGGACCGGACCCAATGGGTCACGGAACTCCAGGAGCCCCTCGCGCCCGCCGGGTAGGCGGCGGGGCGGTCAGGCCGTGCGGTTCACGGGTGCGGCGCCGGGGCGGTGCGGGCACGTGGGGGCGGAGGCGGGGCGGCGGCGGGCGGTGAGGCGGCGGGCCGTGCGCAGGCGGTGCAGCGTGGCGTGGCCCCGGCGGCGCCACTCGGCTCGCGGGAGGCCCGCTCGCTGGCCGCCGCCCGTGATGAGGGCGTTGACCGGGGTGTGCGGGTCGGCGGCGATGCCCTTGGCGACCAGGACGCCGACCACGAGCGGGAGCAGGGCCACGGCCAGGGCGGAGCCGGCGGTGGTCACGTGCTGCATGCGGCGCGGGCGAGCGGCGGCGGTGGCGGTGGCGTCGAAGGGCATGCCCCTATTCGACCAGCGGCGGGTTCGCGGGGAATCGGGGCGGATACTCAGGTCGTCGGGTGTGAGGTACTCAGAACGCACGGGTGGAGGGCGGTGGGTGGTGGACACGTCCTTCGAGCCCTCGACCGGCGACGGACCGGAGCGGCCCGCCACCGCGGCGCGGGAGGCCGAGGTCCGCACGGCGTACGAGGGCCTGCTGCAGATCCGCCGCCTGGTGAACGGCCCGGCGGGGACGGCGGTTCCCGCCCCCTGGGAGCTGCGGCAGATGCCGCGCGCGGTGGCCCTCGTACTCGAGGCCGCGGGGATCGTGCCGTCGGCGGTGGACGAGCAGGGCCGGCGTACGCGGACGGGGTACCGGGTGGCGCCCGGGCCGTCCGGGCCGTCCGGGTCCGCGACGGTGGAGGTGACCTGGCCGGGGCCGCCCGGCGGGGGCGCGGCCGAGGCGGAGCAGGAGCGGCTGACGGCCTGTGCGGCCGCGCTGGAGCCCCTGGGCTGGGGCTGCCTGCTCTACCGGGGACCGCGCCGGCGCCGCTTCCTGGAGGTGGAACCGCCACGCTGACCGGGATCCGGAAAGAATGCGGTTTCCGGAAACCCGCCGCGCCGGGCACACTCGCCCGATGGGCATGCTCGACGCAGTGGCGGACCGCATCGGCCGGGGCGAGACCGTGGAGTTCCGGCCGACCGGCGACTCGATGGTGCCGCTGATCCACAGCAGGCAGCGGGTCCGGGTCGCGCCCGTCGACCCGGCGCTCGTCGGGCCCGGGGACATCGTCCTGGCCCGGGTCTCCGGCACGGTGTACCTGCACCTGGTCTCGGCCGTGGACACCCCGCGCCGCCGCGTGCAGATCAGCAACAACCGGGGCCGGGTCAACGGCTGGACCGGACGTGACCGCGTCTTCGGGATCTGCCTCGCCGTGGACGGCGTACCCCGCGCGGGCGCGTCCGCCAAGGTCCGGCGACCGCCGGTCCGTACGGTCGGTGCCGGTCGGCTCGGCTCCGCCCGGCTGGAGCTCCTCCCCCTGCGCGTCGGGCACGCCCCGGAGATGGCCCGCGTACTGGGCGATCCCGTACTGCACGAGTTCATCGGCGGTGCCCCGCTCACGGCCGATGCGCTGCGCGAGCGCTACGACCGGCTGGCGGCCGGTTCTCCCGACCCCGCGGTCGTGTGGTGCAACTGGGTGCTGCGGCTGCATGGGGACGGGCCGCTGGTGGGGACCGTGCAGGCCACGGTCGCACCCGCACGGGACACGGCCGAGCTGGCCTGGGTGATCGGAGCACCCTGGCAGGGCCGGGGCTTCGCCACCGAGGCGGCCCGCGCCGTCACGGCGTGGCTGGCGCAGCTCCCCGTCGGGCTGCTGATCGCCCACGTCCACCCCGGCCACCACGCCTCGGCGGCGGTCGCCGCGGCCTGCGGCTTCGCCCCGACCCCGCACCTCGAGGACGGCGAGATCCGCTGGGAGCACCGCCCGCCGGCAGCGCCCGCGACCTAAGCCGGGCGCGCGTACCGCTCGGCCAGGGCGGCGATGGTGTCCGCCAGGGCCCGGCGGAGCTCCGGCGGGGCCAGGACCTCGGCTTCGGCGCCGAGGCGGAGCAGGTCGCCGTCCGCCACGGCCGCGGATTCGACCTCCAGGTCCACGCGGATCCAGCCTTCCGGGTCCCCGGGCTCGGCCGGGCCGGCCCCGGCCAGCGCCCGTACGCCGGACGCGCCGAACTGCATCGGGAGCAGCCGGATCCCGCGCGGGGACAGCAGCAGCCGGGCGGTCCCCTGCCGGGTCGCCTGCTCCATCCGGCGCGCGGACTCCGCCCAGTACGCGGCGAGTCCGAAGCCGGCCGGACGCTCGAATCCCTCCTCCGCGGTGTCCACGGCGAGGAACCGCGAGACCCGGTAGCTGCGTACGCGCTCGTCGGCGGCCCGTGCCACCAGGTACCAGATGCCTCCCTTGAGGACGAGCCCGAGCGGGTGCAGCGGGCGCCCGGACCGCTCTTCGCCGCTCCAGCGCCGGTAGTGGGTGAGCAGTACGCGCTGGTCCCAGACGGCCTGGGCGATCTGCGCGAGGTGCGGGACGGGGTCGGCATCGCGGAACCAGGCCGGGGCGTCCAGGTGGAAGCGGTCCCGGAGGCGGCGGGCCCGGTCGGCGAGGGCCGCGGGCAGCGCCGCCTGGAGCTTGAGCTGGGCGGCGGCCAGATCGGCGCCGAGGCCCAGGTCCTGCGCGGGCCCGGGCGCACCGGCGAGGAAGAGGGAGCCGGCCTGGGCGTCGGTGAGGCCGGTGAGCCGGGTGCGGTAGCCGTCCATGAGCCGGTAGCCGCCGGCCGGTCCGCGCTCTGCCTGGACCGGGACGCCGGAGGCGCCGAGGGCTTCGATGTCCCGGTAGACGGTGCGGACCGACACCTCCAGCTCGGCGGCCAGTTCGGGTGCGGTCATCAGACCGCGGTTCTGCAGCAGCAGGAGGAGGGAGAGGAGCCGGTCGGCGCGCATGGGGTCATTGTGTCCGGCGGGCCGGTGCGGCCGGGATACCGGACGCCGGTACCTGACAGAGGGTGTCAGGTATCCCGGACAGGCTGTTCTCGCGCCGGGGGAAACGATCCCGTCCGGCCGTGAACCAGGAGGTCCTCCATGTCCGCCCGTACCACCACCGGTCGTTTCACGTTCGCCGACTGGCAGGAGCAGCCGATCGGCTCGGCCGACTCCACCCCGCGCCTCGCCCGCTCGACGGTCGTCAACGCCTTCGCGGGCGGGATCGAGGCCGGGGCGACCGACGCCGGTTACACGATCACGTACACCGGGGAGGGAAGCGGCTCCTACACCGGTCTGGAGCTGCTGTCGGGCTCCGTCGACGGCCGCAAGGGGGCGTTCGTCCTGGAGCAGCGCGGCACCTTCGACGCCTCCGGCACCCGGTGCACGTTCGAGGTGGTCCCCGGCTCCGGATCGGGCGAGCTGGCCGGGCTTTCGGGCTCCGGCGCGTTCACGTACCGGCACGGCGACACGTCCGTCGCGTACGAGTTCAGGTACACGGTGGCGTAGACGGCGGCAGGGGGTGCGGACCGCAACGGCCCGCGCCCCCTGTCGCCTTCGTCCCGCCTGCCGCGGCTACGGTGCGCCGAAGGTCAGCGTCAGCTGCGGCGTGCCCTCGTTCGCCGCCGCCTCGGAGGACCACAGCCACAGCGCGTCCGTACCCGGGCTGGTCAGCGCCAGGCTGTAGCTCGTACCGAGCGCGCCCGCCAGGGCGGCCGTGCTCAGCCCGGTGGTGTGCACCGCCGAGCCGTCCGGGACTCCGGCGAAGCTGCCGAGGGCCGGGGTTCCGGTGGCGGGGCGGTTTCCGTAGGTGGTGCCCGCCTCCGTCCACGTGCCGGTGACCGGGACCACCGAGACCGTGTCCGCCGTGCCGGCTCCGCTCATCGTGCTGGTCTTCACGCTGAGGGAGGCGGACTTGAGGACGGTGCCCGCCGGCGCGGAGGGCAGGCTGAAGCGCAGGTAGCTCGTGTACAGCGAGCTGCCCCGTACGGCGAGCGAGGACGAGCTCCCGTAGTTGGCGTCCGGCGCGCCGGCATTGGCGTAGGTGTCCTCGGCGGCCTGCACCTGGACGACCGAGTCGGCGGGCGCGGTGGCCAGGGCGAAGTGGTTCTGGACCTGGGCCGCGCTCAGGACGCTCGGGTAGACGGCGGTCTCGTCGAGCTGGCCCGTCCAGAACTCGCCGGTCGGGAGGTTCGGCCAGCCGCCGAGGCTGTCGCCGCCGGCGTGCCAGTAGCCGGCGTAGTTCTCGTGCGTGGTGACGGCCAGGGTGCCCTTCTGCACGCCGTCCACGTAGAGCACCATGCCGCCCGGTCCCTGGGTGGCGGCCACGTGGTGCCACGTGTTGTCGTTGTAGGCGGTGCCGGTGGTGATGGTGCGGGTGGCGCCGGTGTACACGCCGTAGACGAGGCGCCCGTCATTGGTCATGTAGATGTGCTTGTCGTACTGACTGCTGCCGCGCACCTGGTTGTTGCCGAAGCCGAAGAGCTTGCCGCCCCGGGTCGTGTTCGTCTTGAACCAGGTCTCGATGGTGTAGCTGCTGCCGATGCTCTGGCGCTGGTCCCCGTAGACCCGGGTGTCCGTGCCGTTGAAACCGATCGCCGTGCTCGCACCCGAGACCGCGCCGGGCGTCTGGCGCAGGGCCGGGGCGTTCAGGTGCACGCCGTTCTGGCTGCCGCTCGCGGAGGAGTCGGCGACGTTCGGCAGGGCCGCGTCGTCGTAGCGCCAGAACAGCTGGGCGCCGTCCGCGCGGACCTGGTTGGGGTAGCCGTCGACCGAGGTCGGGACGGTCACGCTCGCGGTCGCCGACAGGGCGCTGGTGTTGCCGGCCGCGTCGGTGGCCGTCACCCGGTAGGTGTACGACTGGCCCGCGGCGACGGTGGTATCGGTCCAGGAGGCCTGCGGGCGCTTGAAGAACAGCGAGTCCGCCGTGACCGCGGCGATCGGCGTGCCCGAGCCGTTCCGGTAGATCCGCTACGTCAGCGCGCTGTCGTCCAGGTCCAGGCTGGTACGCCAGCGCACCTGCACCTCGCCGGGTTTGAAGCTCGCCGCGGTCGCGACGGGGACGGTGGGCGCACCCGTGTCGCCGGTGGACGCGAAGCGGGTCAGGCTCTGCTGCGCGGAACCGTTGACGGTCGTGAACTCGCCGCCGACCCACAGGTACTGGACGCCGCCCTTGGAGCCGACCGCCAGCACGCGCGGGCCGATGCCCTCGCCGATGCCGTCGTTGGTGTCGGGGGCCCAGCCCAGCTTGCCGACGCTGGTGGTCGGCTGGGCGAGGAGGTGGTGGCGCTGGCCGTCCGGGTACTCGCCCACGCTGGAGCAGTCGTGGGCGTGCGAGGCGCTGTAGAGCACGTTCTGGTACGGGAGCACGGCCTGGGTGGCGCCGAGGCAGGTATCGCGCCAGCGCTGGTTGAAGTCGCTGAGGTTGACGGCGATGCGGCCGTCGAAGACGCCGCCGCCGGTGCCTTCGTTGGCGGTGTAGAACCCGGTCGCGTCGGTCGCGATGTCCTTGACGACGGAGTTGGTCTCGATGAAGCCGGCGTACGTCTTGGTGAGCGCACCGCTGGTGGAGTCGACGACTGCCAGGGCGTGGGTGTTCGTGCCGTTGACGGTGAAGAAGTCGCCGCCGAGGACGACGTGGCTGCCGTCGGGGGTGACCTCGACGGCGCGGCCGGGCTCGTCGGCATCGGCGGTGAAGGGCCGCAGCGCGCCATCGGCCGCGTCGACGGCGGCGAAGCGCTCGCGCGGCTGCCCGGCGACGGTGAGGAAGTCGCCGCCCGCGTAGACCGTGTCGTCCGTGACGGCCAGGGCCCGCACGGTGGCCGCGAAGGCGGGGCGGAAGCCCGTCTTGACGGTGCAGGTGGCCACGTCGATGGCGGCGAGGCTGGAGACCGGGGTGCCGTTGACGGCGCCGAAATAGCCGCCCGCGTAGAGGGTCTGCTTGTCCGGGGAGAGGGTGAGGGCGCGGACGGTGGCGGTGCCGCCGCCGACGGTGAAGGAGAGGTGGCAGGAGGTCGGGGCGCCGGTCGCGGCGTCGAGTGCGGCGAAGTTCACCGCGGGCTGCTCGGCGGAGCCGTCGCCTTCCGGCGGGCGGACGGCGGAGAACGTGCCGCCGACGAACACGGTGCCACCCGCCTCGGCGAGGGCCCAGACGACGCCGTTGGGCTGCCAGGTGGACAGCGGGTCGGCGGTGAAGGCCACGGGCGGGGTGACGGCCGCCGCCTGCGGGACGAGGCCGAGGCCTATGCCCGCGCCTGTCCCTGCCAGGGACAGGGCGAGAGCGGCCGCGAACCCTCTGGATCTACGCATGAACCCCCCAGTTCGGTGTCACTGTGTCACTGTGCGGTGATGGCCGAAAACAGACGTGAACTTGCCGCCTTCGACCGTGCGTACGGGCGCACCCTAGGCCCCTTTGCTCCCTCGTTCACCCCACTTGACGCAATCGAATGCCAAATTGCCGCCTCCCGGGGTCCCATCCTCTTCCAGCCATGATCACTTCCGCCGGGCAGTCGGGAACATGCGCTGCGTGAGGTACGTGCGGGCGGCCGCGATGACGGCCGCGGCCGTGGCGCCGGTGAGGGGCTGTCGGGGCGTTCGGCGTTCAGGTGACCGCGTCGGACGGGGGCACACGGTGGGGCCTCGCCGTGCTCCGGCCCGATCGGCGGCCCCGGCGGGAGCCGGCGGTGCCGCTCCCGGCGGGCCGCGGCGCCGATGGCGGCGGGCCCGCCGGGACGGGGAACACCGGCGGCTCAGGCCGGCGGCAGGGGGCGGCAGAGGAGGGCTGCCGGACCCGGGCGGGAGGCCGCGCGGGTCGTGAAGGCGATGCCCGCCGCGTACTCGGTCGGCAGGCACTGGCCCTTGTAGTCCCCGTACGCGAACTCGCCGCCGGGGGCGCCGGGCGGGCGGTTGTCGCCGCGGTCGAACCAGAGCGTGCGGCCGCCCGCCGGGAGAGCCGTCCGGCTCGGGGCGCACAGGGCCGCCGAGACCCGTTCGCCGCGCAGGCTGTAGCCGATCAGGAACTGGCCCGCCGGGCACTGGAACTTCGTATAGCCGGTGGCCCAGTCACCGCCCGGCGGGACGTACGCCTCGTCGCGGACCACGGTGTGCCCGCCCGTCGGGGCCCGCAGGTCGGAGGTGCCGCACAGGCCGCGCCCGGCCGTGTGACCGAGTCCCGCCAGCCGGGCGCCGTCGGGACAGACCGCCTTGCGGGCCCCGCTGTCCCAGTCGCCGGTGGCCCGCGTGCGCAGCGAGGCGTTGTGGTCGCGGTGGTCAGTGGTCAGCTGGTACCAGGCGGGGGTGACGGGGATCTGTCCGGTGCGCCCCGCGGCGCCGGCGAGGGCCGTCCACGGCTGCGTACGCCAGTCGCCCGCGTCCAGTACGCCCGAGCGGCGGCCGGAGGCGTCGTAGCGGAGCATCGCCCAGGAGTCGCCGCCCGGGGCGCCCTGGGCGGTGGTGCTCCAGCCGACGAGAGGCCAGTACGCGAAGTCCGCGTCGACGGTGTTCAGATAGCCGGTCAGGTTCTGGAACCAGGCCCGCGGGAGGGCGCCTGTCTCGTCGGCGCCGATGCCGAACTCGCTGACCCAGACGGGCGCGGTGAAGTGGGTGCCGGTCTCGGCGGAGACGTAGAAGGCCTGGTCGTAGAGGGTCTGTTCGAGCTGGGCCCGGCTCATGTCCTGGTAGCGCGGGTCGTGGGTCTCGCCGATGCCGGTCGCGCCGCTGTGCCGGGGGCCGGTGTACCCGTAGAAGTGGGCCGAGTACACGAGCTTGTCCGACACGACGAGGGTGTGCGACAGGGTGCGGACGGGGGTGAGGGCGGGACGGCCGTGCGCGAAGCCGTCCACGGGGATGCCCGTCCAGTTGATGCCCTCGATCACGATGAGCAGGTTCGGGTTGGCCTCGGCGAGGATCCGGTCACCCGCCTCCTGGGCGGCCGCCTGCCAGTCGTGGTTGTCGCCGAGCCCCCAGTTCGGGTCGTCGAGCACGTCGCGGCGGACCTCGTTGTAGAGGTCGGCGCCGACCACGCGCGGGTTGTCGCGGTAGCGGCGGGCCAGGAACACCCAGTCGTCGGCCCACTGGGCGGTGGAACGGCCGCTGTTCCAGCGCTCGTTGCCGTCGAGACCGCAGCACCAGCGGGTGGTGACGGTGTGGTTGTTGAGGATGACGGCGAAACCGGCGTCGGTGAGTGCGGCGACGACGGCGTCGTAGACCTGGAGCGGGGTGCGGCCGCGCAGCGCCGGGTTGGCGGCGACGGCCGCGTCCGGGACCGGGACGGTGGTGCGGAGCATCTCGTTGGAGAAGGGCAGCCGGATGCTGTTGAGCCCGAGGGCCCGGAAGTCGGCCAGCAGGGTGGGCAGCGGGACCCGGTCCAGGCCGATCGGGATGCCGTTGGAGTTCTGGCCGGCGTGGTGCGTGGCGGGGTCGTTGCGGTCGCCGCTGCCGTTCCAGGAGCCCTGGGACCCGTCCCAGTTGCCGGAGCGAAGCCGGAAGCGGTTGCCCTGGGCGTCGACGATGTAGCGGCCGCGGGTGGACAGCGGCGGGGTCCACGCCTCGGCCGCCGGCGCGGTGGCGGACACCGGCGCGGGCGCCGCCGGTGCGGCCGCGGCGGGCGTCGGTGCGGCCACCGCCGGCAGTACCCCCGCCAGCAGCACGAGGGCGCCGGACAGCGCGCGGATGAGGCTCTTCATATCGCTCCTGCGAGGGGAGATGTGGGGCAACTGACCGATGCCGCGGCCAAGTTACCGGCGGGTCGGCGACCATGGAACCCACGTGGGCACCGACTTTCCCGCCACCGCCCCGACCGCGCGACGCGGGCAGCCCACCCGGCCTCCTTCCTCACGTGTGGTCACCCTGGCGAAACGGCCACGCGCAAGGCCGTCAGCGCCTACCGTGCCCTGGGGGGACGGGACCGAACGGGAGGGTGGGGCGGATGGACGAAGAAGAGGACCTGCGGCTGGCGAGGATGACGCCGGAGATCTCCCGCCGCACCCTCACGATGCTGCGCGGGCTCGCCGGGCTGGAGCCGCCGGAGCAGGTGCCCGAGGACGCGATGATCGTCGCAGACGCGATCCTGGCCGAGCACGGCACCGACGGGCTGCGCGTCCTGGTGATGACCTTGGCCGCCTGGGCCACGGCGCAGATCGAGAACGTCGCCGAGCTGAGCCGCCGCAGCCACGAGGCGGTCCTCGACGCGATGGAGCTGGCCTGCCTGGAGGCCAACGCCGAGGAATGACCCCGCGCGGGGCGCCACCGGCCGACTTCCGGGAGTCGGCCTCAGCGGCCGTGGAACGCGCGTGCGGGGCCGCACGTGGGGTACTCGAACAACCGGGTGATGCGCCGCGCCCGGATTCGTCCGGGTGTCGGTCACACTGGGGGGGTAACGGGGGGCCCTGATCGGAGGCCGTCGTGAGCACACCTTCCCCCATCCGAATCGCCGCCGTCCTCTCCGCCGAATACCGCGGGCGGCTGATGTCCCAGGCACGCGAGGTCAATTTCCCCGAAGGTGCGAGGATCTTCGAGGAGGGTTCGCGCGCGGAGTCCTTCTGGATCGTGCGATCCGGGACGGTGACGCTGCAGGTCCCGCTGCCCGCCGGCCGCCCCGCCCCCGTCGAGAACCTCGGCCCCGGGGAACTCGTCGGCTGGTCCTGGCTCTTCCCGCCGTACACCTGGCAGCTGAGCGCCGAGGCGATGACCCCGGTGCGCTCGTACGAGTTCGACGCGACCGCCGTACGCATGATGATGGACGCCGATCCCGCCTTCGGCTCCGCGATCGGGCACTGGGTCGGACGCGTGCTCGCGCTGCGCCTCCAGCAGACCCGCACCCGGCTGATCGACCTCTACGCCCCGCGCATCGCGACCGCCCGCTAGCCCACCGGCCCGCGCCGCGGGCCCGGCGCGGGCCGGCACGGGCTCGCGCCGGGCCCGGCGCAGGTCTCGCGGGCGCCCGACGCGGTCCCCGGGCGGGTCCGGACCCGGTCCGGACCCGCCCCCGCGCATGTTTCAGCGCGTGTGTTCGGCCGTTTCGGCGGTCCGCTCCCCCACAGGTCAGCGCGCCCGCACCGCTGCGGTCTGCATACATTCGCTCACGATCGGTGACGAGAAATGAGGGTGCGAACGGGCGTTCACGGCCCGTGTCGGCAAGACTCCTGTCCGCTATCCGAAGCAACCACTCAAGGGAGTTCGAAATGCGGTCCATCGCAAAGGGTCTCGGCCTCGGTTCCGCCGCCATGGCGCTCACCGCTCTCACGGCCCTGGCCTGGCCCGGAGCTGCCGACGCCGCACCGTCCGGGGCGGAGAGCCTGTACGCGCCCTCCGCCCTCGTCCTGAGCATCACCGCCGGGGAGAACGCCACGCGCGGCACGGTGCTGCGCGCCGTCACGCTCGTCTGCGCGCCGACCCCGGGCGGGACGCACCCGTCCCCGGCCACCGCATGCGCCGAACTGCGCGCGCACTCGCGCCAGTTGGACGCGGTAGCGGCGCCCGGCCCGGGCGTCGACTGCACCCGCGAGTGGAACCCGATGACGGTGACCGCGGACGGGGTGTGGCAGGGCCGCCGGCTGAGCTACTCGTACACCTTCGGCAACCCGTGCGGGCTGCGGCACACCAGCGGCGCACTGTTCGGCTTCTGACCCGGCACGACGCGACCGACCGGGCGGCGTCGTGCGACCGCCGCCCGGCATCCCGCCGGCGGGCCCGCCCCGCGCCCCGCGCCCCGCGCCCCGCGCCCCGCGCCCGTCAGCCCAGTTCGAGGCTCGTCACCCCGTACAGCCCGGCCAGTTCGACCTCCGGGGCGGGCCCGGTGTACATCCGGGCGGCCTCGAACGAGGGGGTCAGCCCCAGACCGGCCAGCAGGGCGGTGGCCACCGGATTGACGTCGGGCACGTCCACGGCGACCACCCCGTCGGGAGTGTGCTCCGCGAGCCGGTGCAGCAGGGCGGACGCGACCTCCGGGGTGGAGGCGTACAGCGGGCCGACCCGGGAGGCCCCGCTGCACGGGCGGATCACACCGAGCCCCTCGATCCGGCCGTCGCGGACCGCGGCGAAGGCGGTACGGCCCGGCAGCCCGGTCCAGGCGGCCAGGAAGGCGTCGCGGGGCGCGGGGAAGAAGCGGCGGTCGTAGGCGGCGAGCAGCCCGAAGGGCAGCGACGCCGCGTCGACCACCTCGAACCCGGCGCCGCCACCCGAGCCGTTCGGCTGCAGGACGCCCTCGTGACGAACGTTGTTCCAGGCCGAACGGAACCCGGACTTGCGGTAGTTGTCCTGTTGATCGACCACCCCGTCCAGGCCGACGAGCCGCCCGTCGAGCCGCTCCATCCCGGCCCGCCACAGCCGGATTCCGTAACCCTGGCCACGGAAGGCGGGACGGGCGATGTAGAAGCCGATGAACCCGAAGGCGGACCCGTAGCGCACGGCCGAGATGCAGGCCGCCGGTTCGCCGTCGACCCGGCCGACGAGGAATCCGGCCGGATCGGTGACCGCGAACACGAAGCGGTCCGAGTGCCCGGGGTTCCACCCTTCCTCGTCGGCCCAGCGGCGGATCAGTTCCATGTCGGCGGCGCTCGCGCCGCCGATCTCGAATCCCGTCATGTCCGGTGTTGTACCAGACGGCGTACGGGCGGTCAGCCGGCGCAGATCACGTCGTCGAGTTTGATCGGCCGGGAGTCGAGGCGCACGTACGCGGTGAAGGTGTCGGTACTGTCCGCCCCCCAGTGGGTGGTGACGGTGGCCCAGCCGACCCCGGCCGACTGGGCGACGGTGACCGCGCCGACCACGATCTCCTGGGGCTCCTTCTGGGCGCAGAGCAACACGTCGGAGTGGGGGGCGTGCGCCTGCTTCTCCTTGAGCTGCTGCGAGACGCGCTGGTCGCGGTCGGGCGCGGAGGGGCCGTGGTGGCCGTAGAAGGAGGAGAGGAAGGTGCTGATCTCCGTGGCGGTGTGTCGGTGGCGGGCGCCGACGGGGGTGGGATCGGCCGCGGCGACGGCGGAGGTCGGGGCCGGCAGCGCGAGCAGGGCCAGCAGCAGGGCACCGAGACTGTACGGGGTGGTCTTCATGCGGGATGTGTAACCGCCGGGCGTCTTCGCGGGCAGGGGTGGGCCGCGGATCTCACTCCTGTGGGGGGCGGGATTCACCGCAGGAAGAGCCCTCTCGGACGCGTCGGCCGCGTACGTGCCGCCCGCCCCGTTAATGCGGTCGCGGCTGCGGACCGGTCGTACGTAGGGTCGGGGACATGGGGAAGCCGCTCGTCGCAGTGTTCAGTGGGGCCGGGATGTCCACCGACTCCGGAATTCCGGACTACCGGGGGCCGCAGGGGTTGTGGCGCCGGGATCCCGAGGCCGAGAAGCTGGTGACGTACTCGTACTACATGGCGGATCCGGAGATCCGGCGCCGCTCCTGGAGGATGCGCGCCGAGGTCGGGGCCCTGGCGCCGCAGCCGAATGCCGCGCATCTGGCCGTGGCCGAGCTGGAGCGCTCCGGCACCCCGGTCCGGGTGATCACGCAGAACGTGGACGGACTGCACCAGCTCGCCGGTATGCCGCCGCGCAAGGTGTTCGAGCTGCACGGAAGCGCCCGCTCGGTGGTCTGCACGGCCTGCCACGCCCGGTCGGGGATGGACGAGACACTGGCCCGGGTCGCCGCCGGGGAGCCCGACCCGGCCTGTCCGGCCTGCGGCGGGATCCTCAAGTCGGCGACCGTGATGTTCGGCCAGCGGCTCGACCCCGAGGTGCTGGCGCAGGCCGTGGCCGTGGCCAAGGCAGCCCACGTGTTCATCGCGGTCGGGACGACGCTCCAGGTGCAGCCCGCCGCCTCACTGGCCGGGATGGCCGCCGAGGCGGGTGCCCGCCTGATCATCGTGAACGCGGAGGAGACCCCGTACGACTCCCTCGCCGACGAGGTGATCCGCGAGCCGATCGGGACCGCCCTCCCGGCCCTGCTGGCCCGCGTCGGCGACCTCGGCCCGGCCTGGACGGACTAGCCCGCATCAGCCGGCATCGGCCGCCCGGCGCATCTCCGCCACGTCCAGCTTCTTCATCTTCATCATCGCCGCGGTGGCGCGGGTGGCCCGCCCCGGGTCCGGGTCGGTGATCAGGTCGATGGCGCCGGGCGGGATGACCTGCCAGGACACCCCGAACCTGTCCTTGACCCAGCCGCAGGCGGACTCCTGGCCGCCGTCCTTCGTCAGCTCGTCGTAGTAGTAGTCCGACTCCGTCTCCTCGGCGCAGTGGATCTGGAACGAGATCGCCTCGGTGAAGGGGAACTGCGGGCCGCCGTTGAGGCCGATGAACTTCTGGCCGTTGATCTCGAACTCGACGACCATCACATCGCCGGCCCGGCCCGGCCCCGCCTCGTTGTAGTAGCCCGTCCGCCCGATCTTCCCGTCCTTGAAGACGGACACGTAGTACTCGGCGGCGGTCGCCGCGTCGCCGTCGAACCACAGACACGTGGTGAATCCGTTGCTGCTGCTCATGACTGCCTCCAGGTCGGTGCGTGGCGGAGTCCGTGCGCACGCGCGTGCGTGCCGCACCGTCTCGCTCCCCTACAGACATACAGACCGGCCCCGGGCCCGAAATTCATCGGTGGGCCCGGGGCCGGTCGGCAACGCTTCCTGATTGCACTCCAACGGCTTACACCGCGGGCTCGGCCCCCATGGAGAGCATCCGGTCTACCACGCGCTCGGCGGCGCCGCCGTCGTCCAGGTCGCAGAACTCGGCGCGGAACGCGGCCCGGGCCTCCTTGAACTCCGCCCCGACCGCGTCCGCGTTGCGGACGGCCTCGATCAGGCTCGCCGAGTCCGCCAGCAGCGGGCCGGGGGCCTTCGCCTCCAGGTCGAAGTTGAAGCCGCGCAGCGTGGTCCGGTAGTGCTCCAGGTCGTACGTGAAGAGCAGGATCGGCCGGTCGGTGAGCGCGAAGTCGAACAGCGCCGAGGAGTAGTCGGAGATCAGCACATCGGCGACGAGCAGCAGGTCCGTGGCGTCGTGCCAGCGGGACACGTCGACGACGAACCCGTCGCGCACGGTGTCCCGTACCTGCTCGGTGACGTGGTGGTGGCCGCGGACCAGCAGGACGTGGTCCTCGCCGAGCTCGCGCCGCGCCGCGTCCAGGTCGATCTGCAGGTCGAGCTTGTAGCCGCCCGACCAGCCCTCGCGGTTCTCGCGCCAGGTCGGCATGTAGAGGACGACCTTCTTGCCCTCGGGCAGGCCGAGCCGGCGGCGGACCTCGGCGATCCGCTGCGCGTCGGGCTTGACGAGCGCGTCCGTGCGCGGGCTGCCGGACTCGATGACCTCGCCCTGGTAGCCAAGGGCGCGCCCCAGCAGGGGTGTGGCGTACGAGCTCGGGGAGGCGAGCAGCGACCACTGGGCGCTGTCGTGCTCCAGTCCCTCGAGGATCTCGGGGCTCGTGTAGTAGTCGTGGATGAAGTCGTGGCCGATCTCCTTGATCGGCGTCCCGTGCCAGGTCTGGACGACGACCTGGCCGGCGCGGCGCCGGAAGCGCTGCGGCACGCTGTCGTTCACGACGTAGTAGCGGGCCCGGGCCAGGACCTCCCAGGCCTCGGTGCTGTCGTACTGCACGGCGCGGGCGGTCGGGGGGACCTCGGCGCGGCCGTCGCGGACGAGCCAGACGTGGTCCAGCTTCTCGCCGCGGCGCAGCAGCTCCTCGTGGACGGCGCGGGGCGCGTCGCCCGTGCCGTTGCCCTGGTGGGTGTCGTAGACGGCGATGTCCTTGACCGGCAGGGCGCGCTGCGCCGGGTAGGTCTCGTACCGCGTGACGCGCTGGGCGTACCGGGAGCGGTCGTGCGGGCTGAGCAGCGGGTCGGCGACGAGCACCATGCGGTCGTAGAAGCGGGCCTCGACCCGCATCCGGCGGCCCTCGACGGTGATCGCGTGCGGTCCGGCCTGCAGGGCGGTGGGCGCGAACTGCACAGGGGCGCCGCGGTCGACGCCGAGCAGACCCGCGGTGGTGCCGCCCTGGGCGAGCGGACGCAGGGTGGGCCACCAGCGGCCCTTCGGCAGCGTGGTGCGGCCCGCGTAGGACTCGGGGAGGACGGGCTCGAAGGTGGATTCGAAGCGCTCGCCGTCCCGGGTGACCGGGTAGCTGAACTCGGCGCCGTGCGCGTCGTGCAGGACCAGCTCGTACGGCTCGTCGACGGGCGCGACGAACCGGCCCTTGATCGTGAGGGTGCCGTCCTGGCCGGTGACCGAGTCGACGAGCGGCGGCGAGGGCTGCACGGAGAGGGTCAGGTGTCCGGTGTTGCCGCGCTTGGCGAAGAGGGCGCGGTCGGCGCCCCCGCCGGGCAGGGGGACGACCAGGCCGGCGAAGCCGCCGCGCTCGTCGTGCGCGAGGCGGTGCTCGGTGCCGTCAGCGCCGACCACGGTCAGGCTCCACGGCTCGGGGGTCCACTCCCCGGGCTCGCACTCGGCGTCCGGTACGGCGGCCAGCTCTGCCAGCGGTACGCGCACGGTGAACGGGATCCGGCCCGCCCCGCCGGAGCCGCTCGCCGCGGCGGTCTCCACGGGCCAGGTGAGGACGGCTGCGGTGGAGACGTGCTCGGCGCGCAGGGTGGCGCCGGCGCCGATCTCGGCGGCGAGCTCGCCGGACACCTCGACGGCGTCATCGCCCGAGGTGCGGACGTCGAGGGCGCGGGCCCGGACGGTCTCGATCTGGATGGTGAGGGCGCCGGTGGCGTTGGGGACGATGCGGACGTCCGGGGTCACCCAGTGGGCGGGCGGGTTCTGGCCGGTGTCGGACTCGCCGCTCTTGAGGCGGGCGCGGTGCAGGCCGCCGGCGCCGGTGACGGCGATGGAGGTGGTCCATATGCCGTCGGTCCACTTGCCGCCCGACTGGAAGGCGGTGGGGTCGACGACGGCGGTGAAGCCGGCCCAGTCGGCGTGCCGCAGCGCGAGGTGCGCGGCGTTGACGGTGGCCATCGGGGAGGCGACCGTACGGGCGGTGACGACGGTGCGGCGGCGCCTGCCGCCCTCGCGGAAGACGAGCATCTTGCGCGAGCCGAGGCGGCTCTCCGCACCGAGGTGGCCGGGCAGTGCGTAGCCGCGCAGCAGCAGCTTGCCGTCGCTCCAGACGGCCTGCTCGAGGCGGCTGACGACGCGGCGCTCGCGCGGGCCGAGGGTGAGGATCTTGGCGGGGACGGGCGGACGGCCGTGCAGGAACGGGTAGTCGGCCTGCGGGCGGGCCAGCCCCTTGACGGGGACGCTGTACGAGTAGTCGCTCTGGTGCTTCGTGAGGGCGATGAAGTCCTCGACGCGGCCTTCGCGGGCCAGGTACGCCTTGAGGCGGTCGGCGACGGTCAGGTCGGACCAGGGGCCGGTGCCGATCTCGCGGACGAGGCCGCCGACCTCCTTGACGAAGGCGGCGCGGAAGTCGGCGCCGCCCTCCCCGACGTACTTGTAGATGAGCGGGAGTTCCTCGCTCAGCACGTTGTAGTCGTAGTCGCGCAGGTAGCGCGTGTACTTGGCGCCCTCCTTGGCCTTGAGGGCCTCGCGGACCAGGCGGACGGAGGTGACGCGGTCGATCAGGGAGACCGGGTCGGTGGAGCGCTGGGTGATGGAGCGCTCGCCGGTCTCGCGCACGCGCCAGTGGTAGACGCAGTCGCTGATGACGTCGACGCTGGACGCGAAGTAGTGCGCGGGGATGCTGACGGGGGCGTCCTCGTAGAGGATGCCCTCGGGGTACTGGAAGCCGTGCTCGTCCCAGAAGCTGCGCCGGTAGACCTTGTTCCACGCGGTGCGGTCGGTGACCAGCGCCGGGAACTTGGAGATGTGGGTCTTCAGCTGCGTCTTGGCGAAGGCGGCCCGGTGGCCCCAGGACTGCTGCATGCCGACGGAGCGGAAGCGCTTCACGTTGCCGCCGGCGAAGTCCGAGCCGGTCTCGTCGAGGGCGGCGATCAGGCGCTCGTACGCGTAGTCCGGCATCGTGTCGTCACTGTCGACGAAGGCCAGGTACTCGCTGCCCTCGGAGGCGTGGCGGGCACCCACGTTGCGGGCGGCGCCGAGTCCGGCGTTCTCCTGCATGACGACCCGGAAACGCTTGTCCCGCGCCGCGAAGGCCTTGGCGATGACGGCACTGGTGTCGGTGGACCCGTCGTCGACGAGGATGCACTCGAAGTCGGCGAACGTCTGGGCGGCAATGGACTCCAGGCACTCGTCGAGGTAGAGCTCGACGTTGTAGACGGGGACGACGATGCTCAGGCGCGGGGGCATGGGTGGCGGGTTCTCCAGCGTTTCAAGCTATTTCGATGATCAGGTGATGAGAGCATCCTACTCGGTAACAGGATGATAAAGTCCCCCCATCCTGGACATACGCCCCATGCCCCCCGGGGCGGACGGCAAAGAATTCAGCCGCCCGCCACCTCGGCGTCGAGTCCGACCGAACGTCTGCTCAGACTTCGAGCTCCGCTTCGATCTTCGTGAGCTGGTGCCGGGCCATCGCGAGGTTGGCCCGGCCGCGGTCGAGCGCGAGGTAGAGGAAGAACCCCTTGGAGTCGCGGCTCTTCATCAGCCGGATGAGGTGGTACTGGGTGCCGAGGGTGATCAGGATGTCCTCGATCTCGTCCTTCAGGCCGAGCATCTCCATGGTGCGGACCTTGGCGCGGACCACGTCGGTGTTGCCGGCCGCGGCCACCGTGAGGTCGAGGTCCTTGCCTCCGCCGATGGTGCCGAGGGCCATGCCGCTGCCGTAGTCGACCAGGGCCGCGCCGATCGCGCCGTCGATGGTGGCGAGGGTTTCCTTGAGTGCGGTTTCCACGTTGGCCATGAGTGGCTCCTCATTCTTTCTCTGGGTTTGTGACGGATTTCAGGTGGTTTTCTGGCATTTGCACATTTCACGCCCGGTCTGCACCGACTACGCCTGGTCCGTACGGACATGGACGTGCGGGATCTCGGGGCCGCGGCGCCCGAGGACCTGGTCGATGAGCTCGGCGATGCGCAGGCTGGAGCGACGGGCCTCCAGGTGGAGCCGGCCGACGTTGACGCGCGGCTCCGCGATCAGGGTGAGGACGGCGGCGTCCCCCGCCGCGTAGGTGGCGACGTATCCGTGCTCGCCACGTATGAGCAGTTCACGGAATCCGCCCTGGCCGGTGCAGTCGCTGAGCCGCTGGGCCACGCCGAGGGCGGCCGCGGTCAGTGCCGCGACGGACTCCACCTCGGTGGCCGCGCTGTCCTGCGCGAGGACCAGGCCGTCGGCGCTGCCGGCGAGGGCGCCGGTGAGCTGGGGGACCCGGGCGCGCAGCCTGCGGAGCTCGGCGAGTATGTCCGCTTCGGCCTCGGGGGGCACCATCACCGTGCTCATGTCGGCCTTTCTCCTCTCTGGCTGCCTCCGCTCGGGGCGGTCGGCGCGCTCTGAGCGCAGAGCCGGTCGCAGCGGGAGCCTCACAGGCTTGCCTCCAGTGCGTCGCGTAACCGGCGGAGCAGCGCCACGTCCGGGGATTGGGTCTGGGTGATCCAGTCGGGCAGGGGTGTTTCGACCGGTGCGAGGACCGGAGCGTGCGGGGTCTCGACGAGCCCTGCCGCCGCGAGGCGCCGTACGTCGAGCAGCGTGTGGAAGGCCGGACGGCCCAGCACCCACGCGAGGTCCGCGGGGGTCCGCACCCCGTCCGCCCGGGCCAGCAGGAGGCGCTGGCGGGCGGTGACGGTCTGGCCGGGGGCGGCGATCCGGGGCACCACGGGCGAGGTGTCCAGCAGCGGGTACGGCCACACGGCGTCGAGCAGTTCCCGCCGGCGCCGGGTCTCCCGCTCGACGGCGGCGGCCGGGACGGAGCGGACGGAGCCGATCCAGTGGGTGGCCCCGCGGCGGAACCGGGAGGGGCCGGTGCCCGGGGAGAGGGCGAAGAAGGCGGCGTCGAAGATGGCGGCGAGGTGGCAGATCTCCAGTTCGCCGCCGGCCAGGCCCCCGCTGTCCACGAGGAAGCGGGCGACCTGGCGGCGGGCGCCGGCCCGGTCCACGGCCTCGCGCCAGCGCTCCGGCGCGAGGCCGCCGCCGGTGGTGAGGAGGACGTCGAGTCCGGGGGTGGCCGGGCTCTCGGCATGCACGATGCGGCCGTCCTCGAGGAAGAGGGTGCCGCGGTCGCGGAGCAGGGCGCCGGTGGCGCGTTCGGCGGCGAGCCGGGTCAGGAGGGGGGAGACGGCGACGGCGGCGAGGCCGCTGATCTGGGCGGCGGTCATCTGAGGACCAGCCCCTCGGCGAGGATGCGGAGTCTGTGCCGGGCGAGGGCGAGGTTGCCGTCGGTCCGGTCCAGCCACAGGTGGAGGAAGACGCTGCTGTCGAAGCTGGTCTCGACGAAGCGCAGGACGTGGTAGCCGGTGCGGGTGGTGACGATCAGGTCCTCCACCGGGAGGCCCGGCCCCGTCTCGCCCGCGGCTCCGCCCGATGCGGAATCCGGTGCCGGCTGGGCGAAGGACTCGTACTCGGCGGCAGCCCGCGCCAACTCGGCGGTCTCGGCGGCGGTGGTCTCGTGGTCTCCGACCGGCGAGTCCCCGGCGGTGCCGAGGGCCAGTCCGCTGCTCCAGTCGACCAGCGCGGCCCCCCGCGCACCAGGCAGGGCCATGGCTTCGAGCAGGCATTCGTCGATCCCGGGCACGCGGGCTCCCCTCCCGGCCAGACGTGCGAGGTGCACGGTCTACGGCGCGACAGGAGGGAACTTACTCACGTTCCCCTGTGCGGAAGGGGCTTCTGGCATTTTCCGCGGGAACATGCACAGAACCACGCGGCTGCTTGGCCGGAACGCGTCGACTTCTGATCACGAATGTTGATCACGGCCGTCGGTCACGCAAGAGGGCGCGTGCGGCTCACGGGGCGCGCGGGTCTCACCAGGGTCTCAACAGGGGGGCGGCCAGGGGCTCACGAAGCAAGCGGAAGGTGCTCCGCGAGCCGGAAGGCGCCTCCCTCGCGCTCGACGTACCCCTCGTGGCTGAGGGTGCGCAGCAGGTGGTAGACCGTGGGCAGCGGAATCCCGGTGAGCCGCGCGAGGCGTTTCGCCGTCGCCCCGTCCTCGGCGTACATCGCCTCCAGCAGGCGCAGCGCCCGCTGCACGGATCCGATCAGGGTGGGTGCGCTCTCGCTGTCCTTCTGACCGCCGTCGGTGACCATGAATACTCCCCCTGCTCCGGTACGAGTCCTGGCACCCCCATGAAAGTCGCTCGCGGCCCGCAATCCCAGCTGACTCGCGCACATCCGGACATAAGATCACCACGCCCCGGCCGCGCCCCTGCGTCAGCCGGGATTCCGCGTGCCGAGGAGGCGCTCGGCCATCGCTTCGATCAGGTCGGCCGGCGGGTACGGTTCGAGGAGGGCCGGGACGGTGAGGTCGTCGACGATCAGGCCCAGCATCGCCAGGTAGAGCAGCACCACGCCCCGGCGGTCGCCCGGCAGGCCGGCGTCCAGGTGCCAGGCGACGTTCGCCTCCAGTTCGGCTCCCTGGAACGCGGCCAGCTCCGCCTGGAGTTCGGGGCGCCGGATGCCCTCCAGACGCAGCTCCAGCATCGCGATGTGCACGCTGCGCTCGCGGCGCATCCGCTCCAGGAGCCGCATGAGCAGCACCTTGGTGTCGAGCGGGCCGGTCAGGTCCGCCGGGTCGGGGATCAGCCGCTCCCGGGTGCGGTGCAGGATCTGCACGAGCAGCTGGGCCCGGTTGGCGAAGTAGTTCGACGCGGTGCCCGTCGGTACGCCCGCCTCCGCGTCCACCGCACGCAGGGTCAGGCCCCGCGAGCCCTCGCGGGCCAGGACTTCGATCGCGGCGTCGAGGAGTGCGGCTCGGCGCTCCGGGTTCTGGCGCATGGGCGGTTCCCTGACGGTGATGGCGGGGGCGGCGGGTCGGTGGTGCGCGGGCGCGGCGCGTGGCCACTTCACACGCGGTGATTCGGACACGCTAGCGGACCCGGCTCGGTCCCGGCCCTCCCCACCGGCCCCTCACCCGTGTCACGCTGCCCGTCATGGAGCGGATCATCGAGGAGATACGAGAGGACCTGTCCCGCCGGATCACCGTGACGGCGGACCGGCTCGCCGAGCGGACGCTGGCCGAGGACCCGGCGTACGCCGCCCTGCTCGGCCGGGCCGAGCTGCGCGAGCGGATCCGCCTCGGCCTGCGGCAGTGCGTCGAGGGTCTGGACCGCGGCATCCGCGGGCTGCCCGTGGAGCTCGACGACGCCCGCGCCACCGGCGCGCTCCTGGCCGAACAGGGTCTGCCGCTCGCCTCGCTGCTGCGCACCTACCGGCGCGGCGGCCGCATGGTCTGGCAGACCCTGGGCGAGGCGGTGGCCGCGCACGATCCGGCGGCGCTGCCCCGGCTGCTGCCGGCCGCGGCCGTGCTGTGGGACGTACTGGACCGGCTGACGGACGCGGTGGCCGACGCGTACCGCCGCGCGGAGACCGCCGACTCCGAGCGCGACCGGGAGCAGCGGGCGGCCCTGCTGGACGCGCTGCTCGACGGCGCGGGGCCGCCGGAAGGGCCCGCGGCCCGGCTCGGTCTTCCCGAACGCGGCCGCTTCGCCGTCGTCGTGCTCGCTCCGGGTGCTCCGGGCGCGCCGGCCGGCGCGGGCTCCGAGCCCGCGCCGGCCGGACCCCCCGAGGCGGCCGGCCCGCGCGTGCTGTGGCGGATCCGCGCCGACGGGGAGACCGGTCTGGTGGAGCTGGGCCACCATCCCCTGGGGTCCGTACGGGAGCTGCTCGGCCCGCTCGGCGCCCGGGCCGGGGTCAGCCCGGTCGTGGAGAGCCCCGCGGACCTGGCCCGGGCGCACCGGCTGGCCGCGCTCGCGCTGCGTACCGCCCCCGCGTCCGGCGGTCCGTGCACCGCCCTGCTCGACGAGCGGCTGCCCACCGCGCTGGTCGCCTCCCAGGCCGAACTCGCGGGCCGGCTGCGGCAAGTGGTGCTCGGCCCGGTGCTGGCGCTGCCCGCCGAGGACCGCCGGGTGCTGCTGACCACGCTGGGCACCTGGCTGACCTGCCATGGGTCGACGACGTACGCCGCCCAGCGGCTGTACTGCCACCGCAACACCGTCTCGAACCGGCTGCGCCGCCTGGAGAGGCTGACCGGCCGCTCGCTCTCCGACCCGGCGCACGTGGTGGAGCTGGCACTGGCCCATGCGGCCGTCCTCCAGCGCGTGAACGACCCGGCTACCGCGCCGGCTCCGCAGGCTCCGCCGGCCGGGCCGACTCCAGCAGGTACGGTACGTCGATCACCGCGACCCCCGGCATGAACAGGAGCCTCGCCTTCAGCCGGAACGCGTTCTGGTTGTGCAGGGGCTGCTCCCACCAGTGCCCCACCACGTACTCGGGGATCACCACGGACAGCATGTCCGTGCCCTCGGCGGCGGCCAGCTCCTGCACGTGCGCGAGCACCGGCCCGACGACCTCGCGGTACGGGGAGTGCAGGATCTTCAGCGGTACGCCCGGGTCGTGCTCCGCCCAGGCCTCGCGCAGCCGCCGCGCCTCCTCCTCGTCGGCGGCGACCGTGACGGCGGTCAGGGTGTCCGGCCGCAGGGCCTGTGCGTAGCCGAGTGCCTTCAGCGTCGGGGCGTGCACGTTGGCGACGAGCACGAGCACGTGGTGGCGGGAGGGTTTGCGCGGTTTGATCCCGGGGGCGACGGTGACCTGGGCCGAGACCCGGTCGTAGTGCCGGCGGACCCCCTTCATGCCGAAGAAGAGCAGGGGCATCGCGATGACGACGAGCCAGGCGCCGTGCGTGAACTTGGTGAGCAGGACGATGACCAGGACCACGGCGGTCAGGGTGGCGCCGACCGCATTGATCGCCAGCCGGCGGTGGATGTGGATCCGCTCCGCCTTGGGCGTGGCCCGGGAGGCGAGCTCGCGGCGCCAGTGCCGGACCATGCCCGCCTGGGAGAGGGTGAAGGAGACGAAGACGCCGATGATGTAGAGCTGGATGAGGCGGGTCAGCTGGGCGTCGAAGGCGACGATGAGGGCGACGGCCACGAGCGCGAGCAGCACGATGCCGTTGGAGTAGACGAGCCGGTCGCCGCGGTTGAAGAGCTGGCGCGGCGCGTACCGGTCCCTGGCGAGGATCGAGGCGAGCATCGGGAAGCCGTTGAAGGCGGTGTTCGCGGCGAGGATCAGCACGCCGGCGGTGACGGCCTGGAGCAGGTAGAAGAGGAAGTGCCAGCTCCCGAAGGTGGCACGGCCGATCTGGGCGAGCGCCGTGGACATCGGGGTACCCGGGGGCAGGCCCAGTTCCGTCGGGTCGGCGGCGACGTGCACCTCGTAGACCATGGCCAGGATGGTGATGCCGAGGAACATGGTCACCGACAGGACGCCCATCGCGGCCAGGGTGTTGGCGGCGTTGCGGCTCTTGGGCTTCCGGAAGGCGGGGACTCCGTTGCTGATCGCCTCGACACCGGTGAGCGCCGTACAGCCGGAGGCGAAGGCGCGCATCGCGAGGAGCACCAGGCCCAGGCCGGTGAAGGTGCCCTCCGCGGTGATCGGGAGGTCGGCGGACTCGGCGCGGATGGTGTCACCGGTCGCGAGCCGGACGGCCGCCACGGCGAACATGACGTAGATGACGAGAACGAACCCGTAGGTCGGGATGGCGAAGATGCGGCCCGACTCCCGTACGCCGCGCAGGTTCATCAAGACCAACAGCGCCACGAACCCCACCGACAGGCCGACTTCGTGGTCGCTGAGGGAGGGGATCGCGGAGGTGATGGCGTCCACGCCGGAGACCACGGAGACGGCGACGGTCATGACGTAGTCGACGAGCAGCGCGCTGGCGGCCGTGAGGGCGGCGGTCTGGCCGAGGTTCTCGGAGCTGACGATGTACGCACCGCCGCCGCCGGGATAGGCGTAACAGGTCTGCCGGTAGGAGGCGACGACCACGATCATCAGGAAGACGATGGCGGCGGCCGCGTACCAGGCGAGGTGGAGCAGCGCGACGCCGCCGAGGGCGAGGATCAGCAGGATCTCCTCGGTGGCGTAGGCCACGGAGGAGAGCGGGTCGCTGCAGAAGATCGGCAGCGCGAGCCGTTTGGGCAGCAGGGTCTCGCCCAGTCGTGCGGTGTCGAGCGGTTCACCCACCAGCACGCGCTTCAGATTGATACGCCTCATCCCGGCATGATCGTGCATATTTCATGCAGTTTGACCCTTATCGGGACTGTGTCATGCCGCGGGCCCGGCGAGCCCTGCCAGTTCCTCGGCCCGGTGGGCCAGCCACAGGTCGTGGCGGGCGCTCGGCGACTGGAGCAGCGAGCGCTCCAACAGGGCCTCGATCCGGGTCAGCCGCTTGCGCGCGCCCGGAACGGAGATGCCGAGCGCGGCCGCCGCCGGGACCAGGTGCGCGTCGTGCCGCAGCCAGGCCCGTACGGTCTCGCGGGCGCCGGGCGGGGCCTCGCGCCCGGTCAGCGGCGCCAGATGCGCACGGGCCCAGGCCGCCAGGTCGGGGTGGCGCAGTACGCCGTCCAGATCGGCGGGAGCGCCTGCGGCCCCGAAACCCGGGGATGCGTCCGGGGAAACGCCCGGCCCGCCCGGGGTCAGCCGCAGCGCGAACGAGAGCTCCGCCTGCTCGGGCAGCCGCGCGAGGTCCGTGCCGAGCACCGACTCGATCAGGCGCAGCCGCATGGCCAGGGTGTTGCGGTGGATCTTCAGCAGCCGCGTGGCGTGCGGGCCGAAGTTCAGCCACGCGTGGGCCGTGGCCCGCAGTTCCTGTGCGCCGGGGTCCTGGGGGCGCCGGGGCTCGTACGTGTGCAGGGGCGCGAGCAGCGCCCGGGCCCAGCCGGTCCCCGCCGCGTGCGCGGCCAGCTCCGGCTCGGGCCCGGGACCGAAGCGGGCGTGCCGCCCGGCGCGGCCGCGGGCCACGGCCAGGGCGTGGAAGGCCTGGGTGTACGCGGCCGGGGCCTCGCGGAGCCACAGGTGCCCGCTGACCCCGACCACGCAGTCCCGGGCCACGCCCACCAGCGCCTGGGACAGCGGGTCGTGCTCGGCGGAGGTCGCCGCGAGGGCGGCCGGGACCAAGGCGATGAGGTGGCGTACGTACACCGGGCAGCGCACGGTCCAGGCCCGGCCGCCCGTCAGCTCCTCGCAGAGCCGGGCCACCTCGCCCCGCTGCCCGGACCGGCATTCCACGACGTACATCCGCAGCGGATCGGGCAGCGGGGGGACGAGCGCGTCGGCGATCTGGTGGGCGGTGGAGAGCCGGCCGTTCATCAGCAGGTGCAGGACGGCCTCGCGGGCCCGCTCTTCGGCGATCCCGGCCCTCTCCTCGCGCCGCTCGGCCTCCTCGGCGCGCAGGACGAGGGCCAGCACGGCGGCGGAGTCCGCGAGCAGCACGGGCGCCCCCGGGTGGTGCGGGAGGTCGACCAGGGAGGCCAGCGCGCGGCCCCCGTCCAGCGCGAACAGCAGTGCGGCCGTGCGCTCGCCGTGCAGGACGGCCGAGCGCGCGCCCCGGGCCCGCAGCTCCGCGGCTCCGCGGACGGCGAGCTCGGGAGCCGCACCCGATGCGCCGTCCTCCACCACACCGGTCCAGCCGCCCAGCCGCGCGGCGAGCCACTCCAACAGGGCGGCCGAGCCGCCGGAGTGGGCGATCCGGTGCACCTTGAGGATGTCCTCGGACCGGTCGCGGGACCGCTGCGCGGGCATTCGCGGGAGGGGGAGGTGGGACATGGGGTGCTCCCTTCGGTCCGGCCACCCGGATCGGTCCGGCCACCCGGATGGTCACTGTGCCCGCCGATACCCGTACCGCCCGGTCACTGTGCACGGCGGACCCTGCGAACCCGCCGCCGACCGCCTAGGTTCGACTCCAGCGGTCGGGCCCCGGGACCGACGGGGGAGTCCCCGGGGCCCCTCGCGCTCTCGGTTCCGCAGCGCTCACATCCGGGCGGCCGCGCTGCGGATGGCCTCCCGGATGCGGAAGTAGGTGCCGCAGCGGCAGATGTTGGCGATCGCGTCGATGTCCTCGTCCGTGGGCGTACCGGTGCGCTTGAGCAGCGCGACGGCGGCCATGATCTGGCCGGGCTGGCAGAACCCGCACTGGGCGACGTCCTGTTCGAGCCAGGCCTCCTGCACGGGGTGCAGGACGTCCCCGTCCGCCAGCCCCTCGATGGTGGTCACCGTCCTGCCGGCGCACGCGGAGACGGGCACCACGCACGGGCGGACGTCCACCCCGTCGAGATGGCTGGTGCAGGCCTTGCAGACGTCCACGCCGCAGCCGTACTTGGGGCCGCGGACGCCCAGCATGTCGCGGAGCACCCACAGCAGGGGCAGATCGTCGGGCGCGTCCACGGTGACGCTCTGCCCGTTGACGGTGAAGGTGTGCGAGGGCACGGCGGACTCTCCTGAACTGGGCCGGCGGCTAGCGGGGGTACGGGGTGAAGTCGACGTCGAAGTCGAGGGGGAAGCTGCGCGGCTTGGCACCGGTGGCCCTGGCCCAGGCGTTGGCGATCGCGCCGACCGCCGCCGGGACGCCGAGCTCGCCCGCGCCACCGGGCTCCTCCCCGGTCGCCGGCAGTACGAAGACCCGTACGTCCTGCGGGGTGTCGCGCTGACGCGCCCAGTGGAACTGGCTGTAACTGCCTTCCAGCGGCAGCCCCTTGTCCAGGTGCAGCCCGGCCTTCAGCGTGGTGGAGATCGCGTCGGTGAGGCCGCCGATCATCTGGGCCTCCAGTCCGCGCGGGTTGACGGGCAGGCCCACGTCCACCGCGATCACGGCCTTGGTGACGCGGACGTGCTCCGGGTCGCGGGCGTCGATCTCGACCAGGCAAGCCGTACGGGACTTGTACTCCTCGTGGAAGGCGATGCCCTGCGCGCAGCCCGTCGGCATCGGCCGTCCCCACTCCCCCTCCGTCGCCGCCTTGTCCAGCACGGCGCGCTGGGCGTCGGTCTTCAGGAAGGTGCGCCGGAACCGGTACGGGTCCTTGCCGGTCCGCGCGGCGAGTTCGTCCACCACGATCTCCTCGGCGCCCCGGGTGTTGGCGGAGTACACCGAGCGCCAGGACCCCGTCGGGATGCCGGTGGGCACCTCGCTCAGCCCGTGGGTGGTGAGTCCGAAGTGGTAGGGGGACTTGATCGTCGTGTGGAACAGGGTCTGCGCGAGGGTGGCGTTGCCGATGCCGAGCGGCAGGCTGGCGGCGGTGGCGGTGATGATCTCGCCGAGCCCGTGCCGGAAGTCGGTCTCGGCGGCGGCCACCCGGTGCTCGAACGAGAGCACCTCGCCCAGCAGATGCGTGGCGCGGATCTTGTGGTGCGTGGCGGGGCGCATCCGGCCGTGCCGGGTGTCGTCGACGCGGGTCCACATCAGCCGGACGGGACGGCGGCAGGCCTTCGACACCCGGGCGGCCTCCAGGGCGGCGTCGAAGAAGAGCCTCCGCCCGAAGGAGCCGCCGGCCTGGACCACGTGCACGGTCACCTTGTCGAGCGGCAGGCCGAGGTCGGCGGCGATGGTCTCGCGGGCCACGATCGGGGACTTGAGCCCGGACCAGATCTCGGCGCGGTCCTCCCGTACGTCGGCCACGGCGGAGTTGGTCTCCATGGGCGCGTGGCTGACGAAGGCGAAGTCGAACTCCGCGTCCACGTACGGGGTGAGCAGCGGCGGTACCAGCAGCGGCGGGGTGGCGGCGCGCAGCTTGGCCCGGATCTGCTCGTCGGAGAGCTGGTCGGCGGGGCCGGGACCCCAGGTGACCTGGAGAGCGGCCTTGGCGTCGAGGGCCTGGCCGAAGGTCTCGGCGACGACGGCGACCCCGGTCGGGACGGTGACCACGTGCAGTACGCCGGGCATGGCCCGGACCGCGGCGAGGTTGGCGACGCCCTTGACGCTGCCGCCGAGGCTGGGCGGGCGGCGCACCACGCAGGGCTTGGCGCCGGGCACGTCGAGGTCGAGGGTGTACTGCTGGGCGCCGGTCACCATGGCGCGGGCGTCGATCCGGCCGGTGGGCTTGCCCACCAGGGAGTGCTTCGCCGCCTTCTTCGGGGTGGCGCCGAGGACGATCAGGGCGGGGTCGGCGGCGGCCGCGGCGAGGCCCCCGTACGCGGCGGTTCGGCCGTCGGGGGCCCGTACGACGCCGCTCGCGGTGGTCAGCGAGGAGGCGGAGAGGTTCCAGCCGCGGGCGGCCGCGGCGACGAGGCGGGCCCGGGCGGTGGCGGCGGTCTGCCGGACCGGCCCGTAGAGGGAGCGGATGGAGTTGGAACTGCCGGTGAGCTGGTTGAACAGCAGCTCCGGCCGCGCGTCGTCCAGTTCCACGCGGACGGCGGCCAGCGGCGCGTCGAGCTCCTCCGCGACGAGCATGGCGACGGCGGTGGTGAGGCCTTGGCCGACCTCCTCGCGCGGCAGCCGGAAGCGGATGGTCCCGTCCGCCTCCACGGAGAGCGCCAGCAGGGCGGAGGTGGGCGCGCCGGCCAGGATGAACAGGTCGCCGAGGTCCACCAGATCGGCCGGGGCGGGCAGGCTCGGGACCACGGCATGGGCGGCCTGCGGGGCGAGGGCGTCGGCCCCGGCCCGGGTGACGAGGGCGAGCGTCGGCGCCGCGACGAGGTGCGTGAGGAAGGAGCGGCGGCTCCGCCCGGCCGTCTGGGGGCTCTGCCCGGTCATGTCATGTGTCCCCACCCTGCGCGGATCCGCGTGCGCGGACCCTCCCCGGCTCGTTACCGACACGTAGCGTAGCGATCACGCGATGAGCTGGGAAGCGGGGTGCCGTCCAGGCCGCGCACGGGCGGGGTCCTTCGTTCGGGGGGTATCCCCGCGGGGGTGCCGGTCCGGCTCCTGTACGAGTTCCGCGGCCCGAGGGTGTCGTACGCCTCGCCCGTACGATCGATCCGGTCCCTCCACAGAGCCGGTTTCCGGCCGCGGGGGGCCGGCGGGCGGAGAGGCGGCCGTACGCGCCGACGCCACGTCGGGCATCCGGAGACCGCCGAAAGAGCGCCGGAAGGGGTGACCGGAATCGTTCGTACAGGCCGAGGAGGGCCCGGGAGGCCCTTGGCATATGCCTGAAGCAAGGCCGTTCCGGATGTTGCCAAACGCCTTACGGGTCATCGCCGCCTGTGCAACAGTCGTAACCGGTCCTTCCTTCAGACATGGCCGTACCGCGCCGCCTGTATCGGAGTTCTCATGCCGTCCCACCTCTTCGCGGACCATCCCGCGCAGCCGCCCGAGCCGGGGTCCGTGGACGCGCTGATCTCGCAGACCCGACGGCTCCGCGGCGAGGTGGACGCGGTGCGCCGCGACACGGTGGTCGACGACGACGATGTGCAGGGCCGCTGGCAGCGCGCACTGTGCGACCTCGCCGTGCACCAGCTCGACGACCTGGGCGAACACTTGGGCCAGCTCAAGGAGGGCCTGCCGGCCGAGCCGGTACTCGACGGGCCCGGTGGGCTCTGCGAGCACGCGGCGGGGTACGACGCGGCCGGACCCGAGGCGCAGCAGACCCGCGTGGGCAGCGCCGAGTGGAACCTGCTCACCGACGAAGTCAACTGGTCCGAGGAGCTGTTCCAGATCTTCGGCCGCTCGCCCGAGGCGGGCCCGCTCCCCCTCGACGAACTCGGCTCCACGCTCTTCTCCGACGACCAGCCGCTGCTCACCTCGATGGTGACGGCCTGTCTGGTCGACGGAAGGCCGATCGACGGCGAGTTCCGCATCGTCCGGGCCGACGGCCGAGTCCGGACGCTGCACATGCGAGGCGAGCCGGTACTCGACTCCGACGGTTGCACGGCCTCCATGTGGGCCGTGCTCCGGGACGTGAGTGAGCTGCGCCGAAGCCAGCGCGCCGTACGCGAGTCCCGTGACTCGCTGCAGCGCCGGCGGGAGATCGCGCAGACCGAGCACCGGCTGGCGGTCGAGCTGCAGGAAGCCGTGCTCCCCCCGTGGCACGGCTCCCTGCGGTTCCCGCACCACACCACCGGCGCGCTCGACGTCGCCGCGCACTACCTGCCCGCCGCGACCGGCGCGCTGGTCGGCGGGGACTGGTACGACGCGCTCGAACTGCCCGACGGCCGCTCGCTGCTGACCGTGGGCGACCTGACCGGGCACGGGGTGACGGCCACCTCCGGGATGGCCATGATGCTCGGCGCCCTGCGCGGCATGGCGATGGCCGGGATCGAGCCGGGCCCGCTGATGGGCTGGCTCAACCAGCTCCTTGAGGCCTCGGCGCAGCCGGCGCTCGGCTCGGCCGTGTGCTGCCGCTACGATCCCGCGCGCCGTGTGCTGTCCTGGGCGCAGGCCGGTCACCCGGCCCCGCTGCTGTTCCGCGGCGGCTCCGGCCGCGCCCTGCAGCCACCGGAGGGCGTTCTGCTGGGCGCGACCTCCGGGGCGGCGTACGGGCAGGCCGAGGAACGGCTGGAACCGGGCGACGTGCTCGTCCTGCACACGGACGGACTGACGCCGCGCAGCATCGAGTTCGGCCGGGCGGACGGCGCCGAGCGGCTGCTGGCCCTCGCGCCTCGGTTCACGGGCGCGCGGTCGGCGCGGGACTGCGTGCGGATGGTGGTCGAGGAGTTCGGTGTGGGTGAACGTGAGGCCGACGCCTGCGTCCTGGTCGCCTGGGTCGGCGGCTGAGCGCCGGGTATCGGCTCTTCAGGGCCGCGCCGCAAGGCGCGGCCTTTCTCTTCTCCGTACGGATGCCGGTGCTGCACGCGTCGGCGCGGGGTGCCCGCGGCACCGCTAGACGGTGTGCTGCGTCGGACTGTTCGGCAGGGCCAGCTCGATCTCCGCGCGCAGGTCCTCGATCCCTGCGTACCCGGCGTACTGCCCGGTCAGCCGGTACATCTCGCGCAGCCGGTCCCAGGTCCGGTGCGAGGAGGTCTCGTGCATCGAGACCAGCGCGAGCCGGGCGTAGCGGTCGGCCTGCTCCGGGTCGTCGGCGATGAAGCAGGCCGAGGCCATCGAGATGTAGTCGAAGATCTGCGAGCGCTGGTGACCGCCGGAGCGCAGCCGCAGCGCCTCCCGGGCGTGCCGCTGGGCGATCGGCGCGACCGAGGGATCGTGGTCGGCGAGGGTGCGGAATGCCAGGGCCTGCATGCCGTGCAGGTCCGCCTCGTCGAAGTTCTGCATCCACGACGGCGGGGGGACGTCGCCCTTGTCCGAGACGAACAGGTCCTCGGCCTCGCCGAGGGTGCGGCGCATGGCCTGGCCCTTGCCCATCGCGGCCTGCGCCCAGGCTTCGATGGTGTGCAGCATGGCGCGGGTCCGGGGCAGGGTCTGCTCGCCGGACCCGGACTGGGCCAGCTTCATCAGGTCCAGGGCCTCGTGGGGTTTGCCCAGGTGAACCATCTGGCGCGCGGCCCGGGAGAGTGCTTCGCCGGCCCGCGGCCGGTCCCCGCCCTCGCGGGCGGCGTGCGCCGCGATGACGAAGTACTTCTGCGCGGTGGGTTCGAGGCCCACGTCGTGGGACATCCAGCCCGCCAGCACCGCCAGGTTGGCCGCCACCCCCCACAGCCGCCGCTGGAGGTGGTCGGGGTGGTGGTACGCGAGCATGCCGCCGACCTCGTTGAGCTGCCCGACCACGGCCTTGCGCTGCAGGCCGCCACCGCGGGAGGCGTCCCAGGCGCGGAACACCTCCACGGAGCGTTCCAGCGCCGCGATCTCCTGGGAGCCGATGGGGGCGGCTTCGTAGCGGTCGTAGCCGATCGGGTCTGCCTGGTAGGAGTCGCCGAAGTTCTGCGGGGCCTTGGCGGGGGCGGGATCGGTGTGGAGCCAGTCGTTCATGGCGTGGGTGAGGGCGGAGCCTGCGGTGAGCGCGACACCCGCGCCCATCAGACCGCGACGGTTGAGCATGAGGTCCATTCCCGTGAATTCGGTGAGGACCGCGGCTGTGCGTTCGGGCGCCCAGGGCATTCCGTCGGGGTTCTGCTTCACCCCGTCCGGCTGCCGTTTGGTGGTGCGCCGCTGCCGTACGAACCCGAGGTCCTCGATGGTCACGACACGACCGAGCTGCTCGGTGAACAGGGCTGCCAGTACAGTCGGAACCGGTTCGCGCGGGGTCTCCCCCATGTCGATCCAGCGCCGCACCCGCGAGGTGTCGGTGGCCAGTTGGTGGTGGCCCATGGCCGCCGCCTGCCGGTTGACCATCCTCGCCAGCTCACCCTTCGACCAGCCGGCCAGGCCGAACAAGTCGTTCAAGCGGGTGTTTGGTCCTTTGCTCACGTCAAGCCCCCAGGTTCTCGGCTGATTTGACACTAGCCCGCCGTCAGTGGCCCCGTGCATATTCGCCAGGCTTCGCCAGGGCACGCTTCGTGGTCCGCCACCCACGGCCCGGTGTCAGGTAGGAATGCGCCTCCCCGACCCGGTCTCCGGGCGGAACTCCCCAGGGTGAAGTACGGGACCGGCGGGGTGGCGTACGCAACTCGTCGGCGCACGAAGGGATCCGTAACGCCATGTACGCAGCAACGTCCTCCGTGTCCGCCCCGGTCCGGCCGCACCGCACGCTCCAGGCGGGCGGCGGCCCCTACCTCGATCCCGGCCGCCAGGCGGCACCGGCGCAGGGCGCCGTACGGGCGCGGCGGATGCCGGGTGCCGGATCGCAGCCTCTCAGCGGAAGAATCGACCTCTCGGGACCGCAGGGTGCGCAACTGCGCACGGCGCTGGCCTCGGTGCAGCGGATCTGTCCGGAGTTCGCGCCGGTCCAGGTGCTGCGGCGCAGCGGCCGGTCGGTCCTCCTGGTCGGGACGACGGGCCGGATGACCGCGGTCGCCAAGGTTTTACTGGACCACTCGTCGGAATGGCGCGAGCGGTACCGGCACGAAATAGCTTCGTACCGGACGTTCGTCCGACACCGCCCGCCGGTCCGGGTGCCGCGGCTGATCGCCGCGGATCCCGAGAACTGCACGCTGGTGGTCGAACGGATGGCGGGCCGGGTCGCGGCTTTGCAGAGGCACCCCGTCGAGGCCCCGCCGCGGGCCGACGTACGGGCCGCGCTGGGTGCGATGTGCCGGGTGAACCAGTGGCGTCCGCCGACCGATCTCTTCGGCGACCCGCTGAACTACGGGCAGCGCGTGACGCGGTACCACGAGCTGGGGCTGCTGACCGACCGGGATCTGGGCGATCTGCAGAAGCTGCTGTGCGGGCTGAAGCTGGCGGGCGTCCAGCGGCAGTTCAACCACGGTGACGCGCTCCTGTCGAACCTGCTGCTGTCCCCGGCGGGGCCGGTGCTGCTCGACTGGGAGCACGCGGGCTGGTACCTGCCCGGCTACGACCTCGCCACGCTGTGGACGGTGCTGGGCGACGCCCCGGCCGCCCGCAGCCAGATCAGCCGGCTCGCCCAGTCGGCCGGTCCGGCCTCGCGGGACGCGTTCCTGGTCAACCTGATGCTGGTGCTGACGCGGGAGATCCGCATGTGCGAGACGGCGGTCCAGCGCTCCATGCTGGCGACCGCCCCGAGCCACCCGCTTCCGGTCGGCTCCCTGTCCTGCGGCGAGGAGCAACGGCTCCTGCTGCGCCGTCTGCACGACGACTGCGGCATGGCCCGCAGGGCGGTGCGCGCGGCGGTCGGAACCCGCTGACCCCGGCGGCCCGACCCCGTACGAAAATCCCGTGCCGTACGCACCTGGTGTGCGTACCACGGGATTTCGTGCGTTCCGGGCCATCTCGCCACCCCTGCGCATGCCTTGACATCACATGATCCCCCGAACACCTTTTCTGACTCAGCATCAGAATTGCTGGAGCCGCCGACCGTCCCCGCCTTCCCACTCCGCTGGAGCCCGCCCATGTCCGCAAGACTTGAGTCCGCATGTCCCACCCCTCCTTCCCGTCGGACGGTCCTCGCCGGGGCCGGGGCGGGGGTGCTCGCCGCGGCCGTCCTGCCGGAGCCCCTCGCGCGGGCCGCCGAATCCGGTACGGGGCTCCCGCTCGGCGAGTACCACGTGGTCGTGGTCGGCTCCGGGGCGTCCGGGATGACCGCCGCGCTCACCGCCGCCAAGCGGGGCCTGAGCGTGCTGGTGGTGGAGAAGGCGCCGACGTTCGGCGGTTCGGCGGCGCGCTCCGGGGCCGGGATCTGGCTGCCGAACAACTCGGTGATCCTGGCGGCGGGGGTGCCGGACACCCCGCAGAAGGCGGCGACCTACCTGGCGGCGGTCGTCGGCGACGGCTCGCCGGCGGACCGGCAGACGGCATTCCTCGCCAACGGTCCCCGGATGCTGGACTTCGTGATGGCCAACAGCCCGCTGCGCTTCCGGTACATGGACGGGTACAGCGACTACTACCCGAACCTGCCGGGCGGGATGCCGAACGGCCGGTCCATCGAGCCCGACCAGATCGACGGCAACATCCTGGGCGCCGAACTGGCCCGGCTGAACCCGGCGTACATGCCGGTGCCGGCCGGGATGGTGGTGTTCAGCCAGGAGTACAAGTGGCTGAACCTGGCGGCCGTGAGCGCCAGGGGCCTCGCGGTGTCCGCGGAGTGCCTGGCGCGCGGGACCAAGGCCGCGCTGTGCGGGCAGAAGCCGCTGACGATGGGCCAGGCGCTGGCGGCCGGGCTGCGGGCGGGGCTGCTGGAGGCGGGCGTTCCGGTGTGGCTGAACAGCCCGCTGGTCGAGCTGGTGCAGGAGGGCGGCGCCGTCACCGGGGTGGTGGTGGAGAGAGAGGGCGTACGGGGTGTCGTACGGGCCCGCAGGGGCGTGGTCGTCGGCTCGGGCGGCTTCGAGCACAACGCGGAGATGCGGGCGCAGTACCAGCAGCAGCCGATCGGCACCCAGTGGTCGGTCGGCGCCAAGGAGAACACCGGTGACGGGATCCGGGCGGGGCAGCGCGCCGGGGCGGCTCTGGCGCTGATGGAGGACGCCTGGTGGGGGCCGTCGATCCCGCTGCCCGGGGAGCCGTACTTCTGCCTGGCCGAGCGCACGCTGCCCGGCGGGCTGATCGTGAACCGGGCGGGTGCGCGGTTCGTCAACGAGGCGGCCCCGTACAGCGACGTGGTGCACGTGATGTACGAGAAGGACCGGGGGGCGACGGGCTCGCACATCCCGGCCTGGCTGATCGTGGATCAGAACTACCGCAACAAGTACCTGTTCAAGGACATCCTGCCGACGATCGTCTTCCCGGACGCCTGGTACGAGGCGGGCGCGGCGAAGAAGGCGTGGACCTGGGACGCGCTGGCGGGCCAGATCGGGGTCCCGGCGGGGGCGCTGCGGGCGACCCTGAACCGGTTCAACGCCCAGGCCTGGAACGGCACCGACCCCGATTTCCACCGGGGGGACACGGCGTACGACCACTACTACACGGACCCGGGCGTGCAGCCGAACTCGTGTCTGGCCCCGATCTGGGCGCCGCCGTTCTACGCCTTCAAGATCGTGCCGGGCGATCTGGGCACGAAGGGCGGCATCGTCACGGACGCGCGGGCCCGCGCGCTGCGCCCCGACGGCTCGGTGATCCGGGGCCTGTGGGCGGCGGGCAACGCGAGCGCGGCGGTGATGGGCCACAGCTACGCGGGGGCGGGATCGACGATCGGCCCCGCGATGACGTTCGGCTACGTGGCGGCGAACGACATCGCGGACACGACCACACCCTAGGGGGGTGTGCTCCGGATCAGGTCCTGGAGGCCCTAGCCCTGCTGGAAGAGTTCGGCGGGGAGCGGCTTGAGGAGGGCGTACAGGTCGTCGGTGATCGGCCGGTCCCAGCTGGCGATGGTGACCAGCACGTTGTCACTGCGGTCGAACTGCACGCAGCTGATCCGGCCCTCGGAAAGCTTGACCTTGCGGACGATGAGGAGGTTGTCGCCCTGCATGACGGGGCAGTCCTCGATGCCGGTGACCTCGACGTCCTCGTCGTTCTCGAGGGCGTCGAGGAGCTGGGCCACCTCGAAGGGGACCTGGCCGTCGGTGATCTCCCGGGCCGGGGAGCCCTCGGGGAGGTTGCCGATGATCATTGCGGGGCCGCGTCCGCCGAACAGGTCGTAGCGGAGAAAGACGCCCTGGCAGCTGCCGTCGGGCGCGGGCAGCAGCCCGGCCCCGAGATTGCCCGGCCAGTCCCCCGGGTCCATGGCCAGGACGTCGAAGTCCGGGCCGGCGGGTGTGGCGGCGCGGTTGCGGCGGAGGAAGGACATGCCGCCATGGTACGTGCCCGCCCCGCATTTCCGGCCCCGGGCCCCACCGCACCCGCCCCCTCGGCCGAACCTCCCTGCCGGGCGGTCCGGACCGGACTGCGGGACCGGGCGCTCGGACCGCGCCGCGGGACCGGGCGGTGGTCACACCGGCGGGACCAGGGCGAAGTAGTGCGGCAGTGGCTCCGCGTCGCCCGTGACCCGCAGGGCGGATGCAGGGATCCGCGCCAGAGGAACAGCATCAGGTCCGACGCCGCGCCCGCGGCCTCCACCTCCACCGTGCCGACGGCCCCGTGCTCCACCAGGACCGGTCCCCGGAGAACGTGACGGTCCAGGACCCGGGGCCGTCCGTCCGCCGGAAGCGGTACCGCTCGCCCGCCCCGGGCGGGGCCCCGGCGGCGGCCCGCCGGAACGGGGCCGTCGTCTCGAAGGTCTGCGGGACCGCGTCCGCTGCGATCGCCGCGTCGACCGGCTCCGGCGCCCCGGTCGCGGACCGGGCGTCCCGCCGGTGCACGGCCGGCTCGATGGTCTGCATGCGCAGCCGGAAGCCGCTCGTGCGGTCCGTGGAATCCACCGACCACGTCCACACCGGCACGTCCGCCCCCGGATCGGTTCGCCCTCCGGCTTCCGCCGGCCGGGCCGCCCGTGCCGCCGGGTCCCGCGGGATCTCGAAGATCGTGGGATCGGTGTGGTCGGGGGCCTACGGGTGGCGCTCGCGCAGGATGTGGGCCACGAACCGGTGCACCGCGCCCAGGTGCCCGACCAGGTCGGCGACCGACCACCCGGGGCAGGACGGCACCAGCGCGACCGGGGTGTCGCCGGCACCGTCGATCGCGCGCCGGACGGCCTTCCCGAAGGCCGACGTCTCGTTGCGGAAAGGGCAGAGCCCCGTCGAGTGGCCCACGGGGTTGACCCTGCCCCCGCGTCCACCGGCCGTATCACCTTGAGCTGCGGGCGAACACCTCCAGCGCCTCATGGAGACCGGTGCGGTCCGTGCCGAGTTTGCGGCAGACCGCCGACAGGCTTGGGCCGGACACCGCCGGGTCGCCTTCGGCGGCCCGGCGCGCCAGCCCGGCCTCTTCCTCCGTGAGGGCGTCCTCGGGAACCGCGGCGCACGGCAGTCCGCCGCCGAGCGCGAGCACGGCGTCCACCACGCTGCGCTCCAGGCCGTCGGCGCCGCACTCGCGGGCGGTCACCGCCGCCCGGGTCAGCAGGGCCGTGTCGCGGAGCTCGGTGCCCAGTGCGGCGAGGGCGAGCGCCAGCTCGTACCCCGCGGGCGACTCGGACAGCAGGGACACCGCTTCGGTCAGCAGTGCCCGACGCTCATCGGGGGGTGCGACCTCCGCGGCGACCCGCAGCGCCTGGCCGATGCCCGAGGGGGCGCCGAAGGCCCGGGCCCGGCGGACCGCGCCCTCGGCCAGGTCGCGGGCCCGCCCGGGGTCCTCCTCCGCCACCGCCCGGGCCAGGTGCAGCTGCCACGGGCACCAGGACGGGTTCCGGATCCCGCGCGGGCCGAGCCTGCGGTCCACGGCCTCCAGTTCGGCCACCGCCGCCTTCGCCTGGCCGCGGGCCAGCAGCAGTTCCGCGTACACGGTCTGCGCGTCCGGGAAGACCACCGCCGCCGGGAAGGACTCCCCGAACCCGTGCTCCCGCGCCAGCTCCCACGCCTCGTCCACCCGTCCCCGCGCGAGCAGGGTCGTGGCGAGGATCGCGATGGCGTACCAGTGCACGGGCGTGCCGCGCCCCACCCGCTCGGCGAGCCGCAGCCCGGCCCGGGCCAGCTCCTCGGCCTCCGCGAGCCGCCCGCGCCGGTAGCGGATGTACGCGCGCAGGCTGTACGCGAACGACAGGTGGGCCCCGCGCCAGCCGTGCCGCTCGAACTCGGCGGTGCCCGCCTCGAACAGCTCCTCCGCCCGCCCGGGCCGGTCCGCGTACATGTGGACCATGGCGGTGAGCACCGGCACCTCGAAGCCCCGGTCCTCGTACGCCCAGCTGAATTCCGCGCCCAGGGCCCGTACCGCGTGGTGCAGGACCACGTCGACCGGCTCCCCGCGCAGGCAGGCGTCCCAGGCGCGCAGTCCGATGACGTACCGCTCGGTGAGGTCGCGGCCGGTCAGCCTGTCGGCGAGCCGGGCCAGCCGGCGCGAGCGCGCCGGGGAGTCGGGCTCGACGGCGTCGAAGGCGTCCCACATGAACTGCTCGGACTGCAGGCGCAGCCGGGCCCGGACGTCCCGGGTGTACGGGATCTCCCGCGCGAGCGATTCGGAGGCGTCGGCGAGGCGGTCGCTGTGGGCGAGGACCTGGGCGAGCCGGATGACGATGCCCTGGCGCAGGGCCGGGTCGTCGAAGGGCTCGGCGAGGGCGGCCCTCAGGTGGTTGACGGTGTTGGCGGGTTCGGTGAGCAGGGAGGCGCAGCCGAGCTCGTACAGCACGGCGGCCCGCACGTCGAAGTCCGGTGGCTCGCGCAGGGCGCGCGCGAGCTGGCGGCGGGCGGCCTCGGGAGCGCCGGCGCGCAGGTTCTCGGCGGCGGCCGCGCGCAGGGTCCGTACCACCCAGGGGTCGTTCTCGGGGTGGGTCTCCAGCAGGTGGCGGGCGGCGGCGGAGGACCCGAGTCCGGCGTCGACGGCGGCGACGGCGGCCTGTCCGTGGAGGGCCACCCGCAGGGCGTCGGGGATGGACCGGTAGAGGGCGGTGGCGATGAGCGGGTGGACGAACTCCAGCCCCGCGTCGGGCACTTCGCCGGCGCCGGACAGGATGCGGGCCTCCCGCAGCCGCGCGGTGGCCGCGGCGGCCTCCTCGGGGCCGAGCCCGGCGACGCGGGCGGCGAGTTCCTGCGGGATGGCGGTGCCGAGGACGGCGCAGGCCCAGCCGAAGCGGACGGTGGACGGGCCGAGCCGCTCGAAGCGGGCGACGAGGCCGCTGCCGCGCTGGGCGGCGGCCAGGTCGCGCAGCAGCGGGGCGCTGACCGAGGTGGGGTCGAGGCCCTTGTCGCGGACCTTGGCGGTGAGCTCGACGGCCTCGAAGGGGTTGCCGGTGGTGACGGCCCAGGCCTCCCGGCAGAAGGCGTCGTCGGCGTGGTCTCCGACGGCCTCGCGGACCAGGGTGGACACGGCGGCCTCGGTCAGCGGTGCGAGGGCCAGCGGGCGGTGTCCGGCGCGGCCGGGCAGCGTACGGAAGGCATCTGCGTGGGCCGGGAGTTCGTCGGGGCGGTACGCGACGACGAGGAGCAGCGGGAGGTGCTCGGCGCGCGGGGCGAAGGCGGCGAGCCAGGAGAGGGATTCCGGGTCGGCCCAGTGGGCGTCGTCGAGGACGAGGGCGACGGGGGCGCGCTGCACGGTGAGGTGGGTGAGGACCCAGTCGAGTCCGTCGCGCAGGCCCTGGGGGTCGGGTGGGGCGCCCTGTTCGGGGGCGCACAGGCCGAGCGCGGGGCCGACGATGGAGTACCAGCTGCCGAGGGCGGCGCGCAGTTCTTCCTCGGGGCGGCCCGCCAGGTGGGGCTGGATGAGCTGGCGGGCGACGTGGAAGGGCTGGCTCTGCTCCTGTTCGCCGCCGCGGGCGGCCAGCAGGGTGCAGTCGCGGGCGAGGGCGCGGCGGCGCACTTCCGCGAGGAGGGTGGTCTTGCCGAGGCCGGCGGGTCCGGAGAAGGCGAGCAGCGCGCCGCCCGCGCCGGTGCCGGTACCGGCGCCGCCGAGGTGCTCCAGGGCCTCGTCCACGGTGGTGAGTTCGGCCTCGCGTTCGAACAGTTTGCGCCGTCTGCGGGTCGGGCGTTCCGTCATGGCTGGTACCCCCCAGGCCGGTTGGGGGCATCAGAGTACGCCCGCGCACGCACGCGCGAAGGCGTTCGGCAGAGAAAGATCGGAATCTTCGGGATCGTTCACCCGGGCCGTTTACCGGTGTCTCAATCACATCGAACGGATTGCCAGTTCTTCCAGTACGGCCACGGCCTCGGCCGCCCGCTCCGCGGGCACGAAGAGGTGGTCGTGGTGGTACCCGGCGATGACGTTGCAGCTGAGTCCGTGCGCGGCGAGCTCGGCGGCGAAGGCTCCGGTGAGGCCGACGGCGTCGAGGGCGGAGTGGATGCGCAGGGTGATCCACCCGGCGGTGTAGTCGTAGGCGAGTCCGGCGGCGTCGGCTTCCTCCTGGCGCAGGACGAGGGTGAGCCCCTCGGGCTCCAGGACGGTGGCGACGGGGGCGGTTCCCGCCGGGGGCGCCGTGGCCGCGGGGACCGTGCAGAAGGCGTACCGCCCCTCGTGCAGCTCGGGGCGCATGCCGCTCAGCAGTTTCCTCAGGTCGCTCTCGCCGCTCATACCGCCACCCTACCTATCATCCCGGTATGACCGATTCCGTGCCTGCGGCGCCGACGCCGGCGCCGGGCGAACGGCACGCCTCCTGGCTGGAGCTGTTCTTCGATCTGACGGCGGTGGCGGGCGTCGCCCAGCTGGCGCACCTCCTGCACGGCAGCCCCGGCCCGGGCGACGTGGCGCTGTACGCGGTGATGTTCCTGGCGTTCTGGACGGGCTGGATGCTGTTCACGGTCTACGGGAACGTCAGCGGCGAGGAGATCCGCACGTGGACGGTGCTGGCCGGGATGTTCGGCATGGCGGTGATGGCGGCCTCGGTCCACGGTGTACGGGAGGACCGGGCGGGGGCGTTCGCCCTCGCCTACATCCTGGTGCGGTCGCTGGCCGGCAAGGCGTGGGAGCGGCGCGGCGAGTACGTGCCGGACCTGCCGATCACACAGCTGGGGCTGGGGCTGACGCCGTGGATCGTGTCGATGTGGTTCGACGGGACGGCCCGGTACGTGCTGTGGGCGCTGGGGCTGGCCATCGACCTGGCGGTGATGTTCACGGTGTCCGGCAAGCGGCTGTCCGCCCGGGTGGAGGCGCAGTACGCCGAGCAGGCGGCGAGCAGGCGGCGGGCTTCGCCCAAGCCGGTGGCGGCGCTGATGGACGCGCCTCACCTCGGAGAGCGGCTGGGCCTGTTCCAGCTGATCGTGCTGGGCGAGGCGGTGGCCCAGGTGGTGGCGGCCGCCTCGCAGGTGGAGTGGGACGCGGCGCTGTACGGGGTCGGCGTCGGCGCGTTCCTGCTGCTGCTCCTGCTGTGGTCGCTGTCGCTGCGGCACGGGGCGGACGGGGTGCCGCTGCTGGCGTGGGACGTCCTTCCCGTACGGCTGGTCCTGCCGCTGCACTGCTTCGCCGCGGGCTCGGTGGCCGCGCTGGCGGCGGCGCTCGGCAACGCGGTGGAGTACACGGACCACCCGGTTCCCGGGTCGGTGCGGTGGCTGCTCTGCGGGAGCCTCGCGGTGTACCTGGCGCTCGCGGGGGTGGCGGCGATCGGCTCGGGTCGCCGCACGCGGGAGGGCCTGCTGCTGGTGGGGCCGTCGCTGGCCGCCGTACTGGTGACGGCGGCGCTGGCCCGGGATGCGGCGGCCGTCCAGCTGGTGTGGCTGCTGGTGCTGGCGGCGGCGGTGCCGCGGGTGCTGGTGGACCGGCTTCCCCGGACGCCGGCACCGGCTCGACCGACGACGCCCTAGGTCGTGTCGTCAAAGTCCCGTCTGGCCGGCGGGGCCTGGCACGCACGCTCGCCGCGTTGTCGTCGGTCATCGACATCCCCCAGCTACCGCTGGGAGGTGCCCCCACCGCGTCGATTCCCTCCTCCGCCCTGCGATCGCACGCACCAGACCCCGCCGGCCCCGCCCTCCCGGGCGGCCGACGCCACTTCGACGACACTCCCTAGCCCCCGCGGGCCGCCCGGTCAGGTGTGCTCGTAGATCCGGCGGTGCCACCAGGCGTACGGGATGCCGCGCCACCGAGCCCAGTCGTCGACGTACTCGATCCAGTCGGCCCAGTGGCCGGGTGGCGGATCCGGGTCCGGGAGGGTGCGGCGCCGGAACTCCGCGTCCAAGGCGCACAGGACGCGGCCCAGCGCCGTGCGGGCCTGCGGCGGCAGCCTCCGGTAGACCTCGCCCAGCCTGTCCCGGACCTCGGCCACGTCGTCGAGCGCGCAGCAGGGGCAGGCCGGCACCCGCGAGGCGACCAGCCGCAACCGGCCGCCGGGCCGGTTCAGGAAGGCGCGGTACCGGCGCAAGAGGTACGCGAGATCGGTGCAACTCGTGCTCTGCTCGTACAGAGCCCATTGAACGCCGGCACTCGCGGCCGGCGACAACCGGTCCACGGGGGGCAGTTCCCGCGCCCAGGCGGGCGGGCGGCGCCCTTCGAACGGTCCCTGCAGGGCGCGCAGCGCGCCGGGCCGTCTACGCGGCATCGCCCTTTCGGCGGATGATCACCATGGCGCCCATGATGCAGGGGCGCCCCGCGGGGTGCAAGGGGATTCGGCGTCGCGCCGCCCGCGGCCTCCGCCCCCTCGCCCCCGCACCCGCGGGCCATCGGCTACGTCAGGTCGAACTCGCCGCCCCTCGCGCCCAGTACGAACTTGCGCCACTCGTCCGGCGCGAAGATGAGCGAGGGGCTCTCGGGGCGTTCACTGTTGCGCATCGCGATGAACCCCTCGACGAAGGCGATCTGGACGTCGCCCGATCCCCGGCTGCTCGACTGCCAGTCCGCCCCGCTGAGATCGAGTTCCGGCTTGCCCCAGCCGGCTGCCAGAGGCTGTGAAGTCATGCTCTCGGCCACGTGCGTGCTCCTCCCGGTACTCCCGGTACGTCGTCCGGGGGCCAGAGTAGCCATCGCGGCGGGTGCCGCACAGGCCACGGTGAGTCACCCGTGGCCGGTCCGGCACGGCGGCACCACACCGCGCGCCACCGCGTGCCCGCCGGGCGCCCGCCGCCCCTCGCGCCCGGCGGCCCGGGTCCGCTCAGGAAATCCGCTCAGGAAATCCGGTCAGGGCGTCCGGTCAGGAAGTCCGCTCAGGAGGCGGGTGACTCCGCTCCCACCAGCCACATCGCGAAGAACTGGGCGCCGCCGCCGTACGCGTGGCCCATGGCCCGGCGGGCGTCCGGGACCTGGTGTTCGCCGGCCAGGCCGCGGACCTGCAGCGCCGCCTCCGCGAAGCGGATCATGCCGGAGGCACCGATGGGGTTGGTGGACAGCACCCCGCCCGAGGGGTTCACCGGGAGGTCTCCGTCGAGTTCGGTGACCCCCGCCTCGGTGAGCTTCCAGCCCTCGCCCTCCGCCGCGAAGCCGAGGTTCTCCAGCCACATCGGCTCGTACCAGGAGAACGGCACGTACATCTCCACCGCGTCGATCTCCCGCCGTGGATCGGTGATCCCGGCCTGCCGGTAGACGTCGGCAGCGCAGTCCTTGCCCGCCCGCGGCGAGACGAAGTCCTTGCCCGCGAACAGCGTCGGCTCGCTGCGCATCGCCCCGCCGTGCACCCAGGCCGGCGGCCGCGGCGAACGGGCCGCGCCCGCCCGGTCGGTGAGGATCATGGCGCAGGCGCCGTCCGAGGAGGGACAGGTCTCGGAGTACCGGATCGGGTCCCAGAGCATCGGCGAGGCCTGGACCTTCTCCAGGGTGATGTCGTGCTCGTGCAGGTGCGCGTACGGGTTCTTCAGCGCGTTGCGGCGGTCCTTGTACGCGACGAGCGAGCCGACCGCGTCGGGCGCGCCCGTGCGCCGCATGTACGCGCGCACGTGCGGGGCGAAGAACCCGCCGGCCCCCGCCAGCAGCGGCTGCTGGAACGGTACCGGCAGCGACAGGCCCCACATGGCGTTGGACTCGGACTGCTTCTCGAACGCCAGGGTCAGGACGGTGCGGTGGACCCGGGCCGCGACGAGGTTGGAGGCGACCAGCGCGGTGGAGCCGCCGACCGAACCGGCCGTGTGGACGCGGAGCATGGGCTTGCCGACGGCCCCGAGGGCGTCCGCCAGGTACAGCTCCGGCATCATCACGCCCTCGAAGAAGTCGGGGGCCTTGCCGATGACGACCGCGTCGATGTCCGCCCACGTCAGCTCGGCGTCGGCGAGGGCGCGCAGCGCGGCCTCGCGGACGAGCCCCGCGATGGAGACGTCGTGGCGGGCGGCGACGTGCTTGGTCTGGCCGATGCCGACGACGGCGACCGGCTCCTTCCCCGTACTGGTCATGCGGGTTCCCCTTCCAGGACGGCGACCAGGTTCTGCTGGAGGCAGGGGCCGGAGGTGGCGTGCGCGACGGCCCGGTCGGACTCTCCGCGGTGGATCCGGGCGGCGGCCTCGCCGATCCGGATGAGTCCGGCGGCCATGACCGGGTTGGCGGCGAGCGCCCCGCCGGACGGGTTGACGGCGATGTCGTCCCCGCCGAGCCGCAGCGCCTTGCGGAGCACGACCTCCTGGGAGGAGAACGGCGCGTGCAGTTCGGCGGTGTCCACCGGGGCGTCGAACAGGCCCGCGTGCTCGGCGGCGATCCGGGTGGACGGGGAGTCGGTGAGGTCGCGCAGGCCCAGGCCGTGGGCCTCGATGCGGTGGTCGATGCCGGTGATCCAGGCGGGGCGCGCGCACAGTCTCCGCGCCGTGTCGCCCGCGGCGAGGACGACGGCGGCCACGCCGTCGCCGACCGGCGGGCAGTCCCCCGTGCGCAGCGGCCGGACCTGGTAGTCGCCCTGCGCGACGGCGCCGCCCCTGAACTGGGCGTGCGGGTTGGCCTCGGCGGCGGTCCGGCTGCGGGCGCCGATGGCCGCGAGCGCGGCCTCGTCGGTCTCGCCCGCGTCGATCAGCGCCTGGGCCTGGAGGGCGGCGAGGGCCACCGAGTCGGGCCAGAGCGGAGCCAGGTAGTACGGGTCGAGCTGCCGGGTCAGGACGTCCCGTACGGACCCCGGGGAGGACTTCCCGTACGAGTACACCAGCGCGGTGTCGGCCTCGCCGGTCTGGATCTTCACCCAGGCCTCGTACAGGGCCCAGGCGCCGTCCATCTCGACGTGCGACTCGGAGATCGGCGGCCAGGCACCGACCCCGTCGAGGGTCATGGTGAAGGAGAAGGCCCGGCCGGCGAGGTAGTCGCTCGATCCGGAGCAGGTGAAGCCGATCTCTCCGGCCTTCAGACCGGTCTGGTCCAGCACCTGGTGGAGGACCGGCATGACCATCTCGACTTCGCTGAGTTCGTCGCTGCGGCGCCGGTGGTCGCTCTGCGCGAAGGCCACGACGGCCACGTCCCGCGCGTACCTGCTCGTCGTGGGCATCAGATGAGCTCCTTGTACGCGTCGTAGTCGGCGTCCGGCTCGCCGGTGGGGCGGTAGTGGTCGGGGTGGCGGCCGCCCTCGGTCCACACGGGTTCGACGCGCAGGCCCATGCGGACCTGGTCGTACGGGATGCCGCCGATCCGGCCGTGCAGGGCGAGGTCGGCGCCGTCGAGGGCGATGTGGGCGTAGACGTAGGGGACTTCGATGTCGAGGTTCTTGGCTTTGATGTTGACGATGCAGTAGGTGGTCACGGTGCCGACCGGGCCGACCTCGACCCGGTCGGTGGTGGCGACCCCGCAGGTGGGGCAGGCGCCGCGCGGCGGTACGTACACCTTGTGGCAGGAGGGGCAGCGCTCGCCTACGGTCCGCCGGTCGGCGAGGGCGTTGATGTAGGCGGTCTGGGAGCGGCCGGGGCTGTAGGTGTAGTCGAGGCGGGCGGCGGCGACGATGCCGGTGACGGCGTCGGCGAACTGCCCGTCGTGCGGGGTCGCCTGCGCCGTCGCCCCTGCCCCGTGCGGCTCGAAGCAGGCGATGTCCGTGATGGCGCCGGTGCGTTCGCCCGCCCAGCGGATCCGTACCCGCATGCCGGTGCGGACGGCCTCGGGGCCGGGGGCGTCGAGGGCGTGCAGGATCGCGGTGTCGGCGCCGTCGAGGCGGACCAGGACCCAGGCGAAGGGGGTGCCGAGGGGCTGGCCGGGGCGCGGGGAGCCGTTCCAGGCCCAGGTGGTGACGGTTCCGGTGGTGCCGACCTCGACGAGCTCGCGGATCTCCTCGGCGGTGACGGGGTCGTACTCGACGGGCGGGACCATCACCTTGCCGTCTGCGGTCCTGACGCCGAGGACGACGCGCTCGCGCAGCCCGGTGAGGAAGGCGCTCTGCACGGGCCCGAGGGAGCGGGTGAAGGGGAACTCGACGACGAGTGGCGCGCGCAGCACCTCTGGCGGGGACGCTGCTGTCATGACGGCTCTCCGATGCTCGCGGTGGGTACGGGGGGACGTGCGGGTTCACGGGCGGCCGTACGGGCGGCGGCGGTGTGCGCGGGCCCGGGTACGGCTACTCGCGCCGGTACACGGCGGGCCGCTTCTCGGCGAAGGCCCGCGCTCCCTCCTTGGCGTCCGCGGTGTCGAAGACCGGCCAGCCCCGCAGGAGTTCGGAGGCCAGGCCTTCGGTCTCCGTCAGCTCGGCGGTCTCGTAGACCGAGGCCTTCACGGCCTCGACGGCCAGCGGCCCGCACGCGTTGACCTGCTCGGCGATCTCCAGGGCCTTGGCCAGGGCGGTCCCCCCGGGGACGACCTGCCCGACCAGCCCGATCCGGGCCGCCTCCTCGGCCGAGTACGGCCGGCCGGTCAGCAGCATCTCCAGGGCGTGCGTGCGCGGGATCTGCCGGGGCAGCCGTACCGTCGAGCCGCCGATCGGGAACAGGCCCCGCCTGACCTCGAACAGCCCGAACGTGGCACCCTCGCCCGCGACCCGGATGTCCGTGCCCTGCAGGATCTCGGTGCCGCCGGCCACGCAGTACCCCTCGACCGCCGCGATCACGGGCTTGCGCGGCCGGTGGTGGCGGAGCATCGCCTTCCAGTGCAGGTCGGGGTCGGCCTTGAGGCGGTCCCGGTACCGGTCGCCCGCCATCCCCTTCCCGGCCAGCGCCTTGAGGTCCATCCCGGCGCAGAAGTCCCCGCCCGCGCCGGTGAGGACCACCGAGCGGATCGTGTCGTCGGCGTCCGCCTCCAGCCAGCCGTCGTACAGCCCCACCAGCAGCGGCAGCGAAAGCGCGTTCTTCGCCTCCGGCCGGTTCATGGTGAGCACCAGCGTGGCGCCGTGGCGCTCCACGGTCAGGTGTTCCGTCCCACCCATTGCCGTCCTCCCGTCTCAAGACCTAGAACAGGTTGCAGGAGGGCCGGGTGCAGTTCAATAGTTTTCTGACACCCAGTCAGTTTTCTTGGATCGCGCCCTTCCCACTTGCGCTGAGCGGCGCTCTAATGACCGCCGCGGGCAACAGCCATGGCCCGGCAACGGGAAACCTCGGGGGTGAGGAGGAACGGTGGAGTACAACCTTGCCGACCTGTTCGAGTCGGTCGTCGACGTGGTCCCGGACCGCGAGGCCCTTGTGTACGTGGACCACCCCGGCACCGGCGCCGAGCGCCGCCTCACGTACGCGGAGCTGGACACCGCGGCGAACCGCATCGCGCACCACCTGCTGGACAGCGGCTTGAGGGCCGGCGAGCACCTGGGGCTGCACCTCTACAACGGCATCGAGTACCTCCAGACCGTTCTGGCCTGCCTGAAGGCGCGCCTCGTACCGGTGAACGTCAACTACCGGTACGTGGAGGAGGAGCTGGTCTACCTCTACAACGACGCCGACCTCGCCGCGCTCGTCTTCGAGGGCGAGTTCACGGAGCGCGTGGCCGCCGCCCTCCCGCAGACGACGAAGCTGCGCCACCTGATCCGCGTCGGGGCCGCCCCCGAGGGCGCCCCGGAGCCCTCGATCGCGCCGGTCGCGTACGCGGACGCCGAGGCGGCCGGCTCGCCCGCGCGCGGCTTCCCGCCCCGCTCCCCCGACGACCTGTTCATCATCTACACGGGCGGCACCACCGGCATGCCCAAGGGCGTCATGTGGCGCGCGGAGGACCTGTTCTTCGCGGGGCTCTTCGGCGGCGAACCCTCGGGCGAGCCGGTGAAGCGGCCCGAGGAGCTCGCCGAACGGGTCGCGGCGAAGAGCGCCGGGCTGACCTTCTTCCCCGCGCCCCCGCTGATGCACGGCACCTCGACGCTGACCTCGTTCATCGCCTTCAACTACGGCCAGCGGGTGGTCATCCACCGCAAGTACGCGCCGGAGGAGGTGCTGCGCACGATCGAGAAGGAGAAGGTGTCGAGCGTCTCGCTGGTGGGCGACGCCATGCTCCGGCCGCTCATCGACGCCCTGAAGGGCCCGCTCCGGGGGACCGACCTGTCCTCGCTGTTCAGCGTCTCCTCGTCCGGGGCGATCATGTCGGAGACGGTGCGGGCCGAGTTCCGGCGCCTCGTGCCGAACGTGATGCTGCTGAACAACTTCGGCTCCTCGGAGTCCGGGTCGAATGGCCGGGCGGCCGATGACTCCGGCCCCGAGAAGGGCTTCCGCCTCGTGGTCAACGACCGTACGCAGGTGGTCGACCCGGTGACGCACGAGCCGGTGCCGGTGGGCGTGCCGGGGCGGCTCGCCCAGCGCGGCCACGTCCCGCTCGGCTACTACAACGACGCGGCGAAGACCGCCGAGACCTTCTTCCGGAAGGGGTCCGAGCGGTGGGTGCTGCTCGGCGACATGGCGACGGTGGACGAGGAGGGCATCGTCACGGTCCTCGGGCGCGGCTCGCAGTGCATCAACACGGGCGGCGAGAAGGTCTACCCGGAGGAGGTCGAGCAGGCGCTGAAGTCCCATCCGGACGTGTACGACGCCCTGGTCGCCGGGGTGCCGGACGCCAAATGGGGCAGTCGCGTGGCGGCGGTGGTGCAGCTGCGGGCGGGCGCGCCCGAGCCGACCCTGGACGAGATACAGCGGCACTGCCGGACCAGGCTGGCGGGGTACAAGATCCCGCGCCGGCTGGTGGTGACGCCGGCCATCCAGCGCTCGCCGAGCGGCAAGGCGGACTACCGCTGGGCGAAGTCGGTGGCGACGGAGGCAGACGCGGACGCGGACACGGCGCACTGACCGCGCGCCATCGCGACGGACGGTGGGCGGGCTCCTCGCGGATCCCGCCCACCGCCGCGTGGTCCGGGCGGTCGGCCCGGCCGGAGCGGAGCGGCCTCGGCCGCCGGTCAGGCTCCGGTGGCCAGGAAGCGCTCCACGCGCGCCGCGAACCACCGGGGGTCGTCCAGCCACGGGAAGTGCGCGCCGCCCGGCTGGACGTCTGCCACGCCCTGCGGGAAGAGCCCCGCGAGTTCGGCGGCGAGGCCGGCCGTGGGGTTGCTGTCCAGTTCCCCGGCCAGCACCAGCACCTCGCCGGCCACGCGCAGCAGGGCGGCCCGGGTGGCGGGCGGGTCGAAGGCGCCGGGGCCCGCGAAGGCGGCGCTCGCCGCCGCGTTCTTCTCGCGGTCGCTCGCGTCGATGTGGGCGCGCACCTCCTCGTCCCAGCGCCCGTAGGCGAGGGGCATCGTCTCGCGCCAGTGCGCCGGGGTGGGGGCGCCGCCGGCCGCCAGGATGCCGAGGATCCGCTCGTACGCGGCGACGGCCGTGTCGCACGGCTCGCCGCCCGCCCGCTTCCGGACCACCTCCAGGCGCTGCTCCGGGGTCGAGTCGAGGCCCACGGCCCAGCAGGTCGGGGTGATCAGGGCCAGGCGGCGCAGCCGGTCGGGGTGCGCGGCCGCGTACAGCTGGGCGAGGTTGCCGCCGGCGGAGTGGGCCAGTACGTCCATGCGCTCCAGGCCGAGGTGGATCCGGAGCGCCTCCACGTCGGCGACCTGGTGGTCGACCCGGTACGTGGACGCGTCGGCCGGGACGGCCGAGTCGCCCGTGCCCCGCAGGTCGAGGAGGACCAGCCGGCGGCCGGCGGCCAGCCCGCCGAGGTCGCCCAGGTAGGCGGAGGCCCGCATCGCACCGCCGGGGAGGCAGACGAGCGGCTCACCCTCGCCGCGGACGTGGTAGGCGAGTTCGGTTCCGTCGTGACTGGTGAAGATCGGCATGGGCCCATCCCATCATGCGATCACTCGTTCGAGTCATTGATTTAGCCGCCGGGCTGGGGCAATCTACCGAATGATCGGTCGGTTAACTCGAATCAAGGCTCCGGTACACGGTTCAAGATGAGGTGACGGCATGACGGCGCATGCGGATGTCCACGACGACGGCGAGCGGCTCAGCGGTGACGAGCTGGCCGCGCTCCAGCTGCGGCGGCTGCGCGCCACCTTGAGCCACGCCTACGAGCGGGTGCCGCACTACCGGCAGGCCTTCGACAAGGCCGGGGTACACCCCGACGACTGCCGCTCCCTCGCCGATCTCGCCCTCTTCCCCTTCACCACCAAGGCCGACCTGCGCGACCAGTACCCCTTCGGCATGTTCGCCGTGCCGCGTTCCGAGGTCCGCCGCATCCACGCCTCCAGCGGCACCACCGGCCGCCCCACCGTCGTCGGGTACACCGACGGGGACCTCTCCACCTGGGCGGACGTGGTGGCCCGGTCGATCCGGGCGGCGGGCGGCAGACCGGGCCAGATGGTGCACGTCGCGTACGGGTACGGCCTGTTCACCGGAGGCCTCGGCGCGCACTACGGCGCGGAGCGGCTCGGCTGCACGGTCGTCCCCGCGTCCGGCGGGATGACCGACCGGCAGGTCCGGCTGATCCAGGACTTCCGGCCGGAGGTCATCATGGTGACGCCCTCGTACATGCTCACGCTGCTGGACGAGATGGAGCGCCAGGGGATCGACCCGCGCGGCACCTCGCTGCGTACCGGGATATTCGGCGCGGAGCCGTGGACCGAGGAGATGCGCCGGGAGATCGAGCAGCGGCTCGACATCGAGGCGGTGGACATCTACGGCCTGTCCGAGGTGATGGGCCCGGGCGTGGCCCAGGAATGCGTCGAGACCAAGGACGGCCTGCACATCTGGGAGGACCACTTCTATCCGGAGGTCGTGGACCCGTTCACCGGCGAGGTGCTGCCGGAGGGCGCGTCAGGGGAGCTGGTGTTCACCTCGCTGACCAAGGAGGCCATGCCGATCATCCGGTACCGGACCCGGGACCTGACCCGGCTGCTGCCCGGTACGGCCCGGCCGGCGTTCCGGCGGATGGAGAAGGTGACCGGCCGCAGCGACGACATGATCATCCTGCGCGGGGTCAACCTCTACCCGACGCAGATCGAGGAGATCCTGCTCCGCACGCCCGGTCTGGCCCCGCACTTCCAGCTGCGGCTGACCCGGGAGGGCCGGATGGACTCCCTGACCGTGCGGGTGGAGGCGCGCCGCGAGGCGGATTCCGCCCAGCGGGAGTCCGCGGCCGCCGCCGTGGTCCGCGCGGTCAAGGACGGCATCGGGGTCTCCGTGGCGGTCGAGGTGGTCGATCCGGAGACGCTGGAGCGGTCGGTGGGCAAGATCAAGCGGCTGATGGACCTGCGCGAGCCGCGATAGCCGACCGGGAGGCCGTGGGCGGCGCCGTGAAACCACCCCTTCGGGCCTACTTCGGGGGAGCCTCCGAGAGCCGACGGGTCCGTCCGGGTAGTCCATGAGGCGTGACCTCGATCTTCCGCCAGCTCCACGACCGGCTCCAGGGCTCCCCGGCCGGGCTGGCGTGGAGCCGGGGGCGGGAGATGGAGCTCATGCACCGGGCCATGGGCTTCGCCGCCCTCGGCTTCCTGACCCTGGTGCCGCTGCTGGTCGTCGTCGCGGCCGCCGCCCCCGGCAGCGGCTCCGGCTTCGGGCGCTGGCTCGGCCAGGCCCTCGGGGTCACCGAGTCCTCGCGGGCCCGGGTCGAGATGCTGTTCGGCGCGGCCGACCTGGCGCTCGAGCGGACCACCGCGTTCGGACTCGCGGCCCTCGCCGTCTTCGGCCTGACGTTCGGCTCGGCCGTGCAGACCGGCTACGAGAAGGTCTGGGACCTGCCCACCGCCCGCTGGCACACCATGTGGCGGCACGTCGTCTGGCTGGCCCTGCTGGTCTGCTACCTCGCGCTGCTCGTCGAGATCCCCGCACCGTCGAACGACGCCGTCGGCACGATCCTCGGCACCACCGGCGACCTGGTCGGCACCACCCTCTTCTTCTGGGGCTCCCAGCGGCTGCTGCTCGGCGGCCGGGTCCGCTGGCGGGCCCTGCTGCCTGGGGCGGTGGCGACCAGCCTCGGCCTGCTCGGCCTGCGAGTCTTCTCCCAGCTGGTGTTCTCCCCGCTGATCGCCTCCAACGCCGTGACGTACGGCCCCTTCGGCACGCTGCTGGTCGTGCAGTCCTGGCTGGTCGGTGTCGGCTTCGTGGTCTACGGCGGCGCCCTGGTCGGGCGCCTGGTCCACGAACACCTCACCGCCCGCCGCCTGCGGGACACCGGCCTGCCGGCGGAGTGAGGCCCCGGCCGGCCGGCCGGGCGGTCCTGCCGGTCCTGCCCGTCCTGCCGGTTTCACGGGGCCTACCGGCTTTTTGCCGGGCCTACCGGTCCTCGCGGTCCGCCTGCCCGAAGCGGTCCCGGAGCTCCCGCTTGAGGATCTTGCCGCTGGCGTTGCGCGGGAGGGCGTCCACGAACAGCACCCGCTTCGGGGCCTTGAAATGGGCCAGCCTCTCGCGCGCGTAGACCAGCAGCTCCGCCTCCGTCACCTCCCCGCGCGGCACCACGACCGCCGTGACCGCCTCGATCCACCGCTCGTCGGGCAGGCCCACCACCGCCGCCTCGGCCACCCCCGGGTGGGTGTACAGCGCGTCCTCGACCTGCCGGGAGGCCACCAGCACTCCGCCCGAGTTGATGACGTCCTTCACCCGGTCGACGACCGTGAAGTACCCCTCCGTGTCCCGCACCGCGAGGTCCCCGGAGCGGAACCAGCCGTCCCGGAAGGCCTTCTTCGTCGCCTCGGGGTCGTTCCAGTACCCCAGGCAGAGCTGGGGCGAGCGGTACACCACCTCGCCCGCCGTGCCGTCCGGCACCTGCGCGCCGTCCTCGTCGACGACCTTCGCCTCGACGTGGCGGACCGGCCGCCCGCAGGAGTCCATCCGCCCCTCGTGCTCGTCCGGTCCCAGGACCGTGGCCAGCGGGCCGATCTCGCTCTGCCCGAAACAGTTGTAGAAGCCGAGCCCGGGCAGCCGGGCCCGCAGCCGCTCCAGCACGGGCACCGGCATGATCGAGGCCCCGTAGTACGCCTTGCGCAGCGCGCCCAGCTCGCGCCGGCCGAAGTCCGGGTGGTTCGCGAGCCCGATCCACACCGTGGGCGGCGCGAACAGGCTGTCCGCCAGGCCCGCCTCCACCAGGGCGAAGACCTCCTCGGCGACCGGTGCGTCCAGGATCGTGTTCCGCGCGCCCACGGCCAGGTAGGGCAGCAGGAAGACGTGCATCTGCGCCGAGTGGTAGAGCGGCAGCGAGTGCACCGGCCGGTCCGCCTCGGCAAGGTCCAGCGCCTCGATCGCACTCTCGTACTCGTGGACCAGTGCCTTGTGCGTCATCATCGCGCCCTTGGGCAGCGCGGTGGTCCCCGAGGTGTAGAGCAGCTGCACCACTGCGTACGGGTCGCGGTCCGGTACGAACGGCAGCGGATCGGCGAGCTCCGCCAGGAAGGAGCCGGGCGCGTCGCGCAGCGGCCGTACGGCATGCCCCTCGGGGATCCGCGCGGCCAGGTCCGGGTCGGCCAGGACCAGCGCGCTCGTGCAGTCGCCGAGGATGTACGCGAGGTCCTCGCCGGTGAGGTTCTGGTTCACCGGGACGTGCGTCAGCCCGGCGCGGGCGCAGGCGAGGAAGGCGATCAGATAGGCGTCGGAGTTGTGGGCGAAGGTCGCGACCCGGTCGCCGTCGGCCAGCCCGTACCGCTCCCGCAGGACGGCCGCGCCGGTGGAGACGGCGGCGTCGAGCTCCGCGTACGTCCACGTCCGTTCGCGGTAGCGGACGGCCTGCCGGTCCGGGACCCGCAGCGCGCTGTCGCGCACCAGCCCGTCGACCGTGTTCTGCCGTACCGCCCGCGCTGCCGTCATGGCGTGATCCTCGTCTCCGCGTACACCCAAGGTCAATAACCCCGACAACCGGGATACCAAACGGGATGTTGACAGATCGTCAAGCGGCCTGCATGAGTGTGGGGGCACACAAGCACCGCCTGTACCACGGGCAACTCAGCCCATCCGCAGGCTACTTGGGAGGCACGTTGCACTCGTTCGACCGACACGGACGCACCCGTCCGCTCCTCCGGCGCGCCGCGCTCCTCGGCGCCGCCCTGCTCGCGGTCACCGCGGCGGCCCCGCAGGCCTCGGCCGCGACCTCCGGCGCCGATCACGGGCCCTCCGGCGGCGGCCTGTCGGCCGTCATCCGGTACACCGAGAACGGCATCCCGCACATCCTGGCCCAGGACTACGCGCACCTCGGCTTCGGCACCGGCTGGGCCCAGGCCGCCGACCAGGCCTGTGTGCTCGCCGACGGGTTCGTGACCGTGGCCGGCGAGCGCTCGCGCTGGTTCGGGGCCGACGCGGCGACCGACGGCTCGCTCTCCTCCGCGAGCAGGAACCTCACCAGCGACCTGTACTTCAAGGGGGTCCGGGAGGCCGGCACCGTCGAGAAGCTGCTCGCCGCGCCCGCCCCGGCCGGTCCCACCCGGGACCTCAAGGAGCTGATGCGCGGCTGGGCCGCCGGGTACAACGCCTGGCTGGCCCAGAACAAGATCACCGACCCGGCCTGCAAGGGCGCCGCCTGGGTGCGCCCGGTCAGCGCCGTCGACGTGGCCGCCCGCGCCTTCGCCGTCTCGGTGATCGGGGGCCAGGGGCGCGCCGTCGACGACATCGCCGCGGCGCAGCCGCCGGGCAGGGCGGCCTCCCCCACCGGCGGCCCGGCCACCGACCCGGCCACCGCCGCCGAGGCGGCGCGGGCCTTCTTCGACACGGGGCGCTACGACATGGGCTCCAACGCGGTGGCCTTCAGCGGCTCCACCACCGCGAACGGCCACGGCCTCCTGCTCGGGAACCCGCACTACCCCTGGCAGGGCGGCCGCAGGTTCTGGCAGTCGCAGCAGACCATACCCGGCGAGCTGAACGTCTCCGGCGGCTCCCTGCTCGGCACCCCCGTGGTGAACATCGGCTTCAACGAGAAGGTGGCCTGGAGCCACACCGTGGCCACCGGCACCCCCGTCAACCTGCACCAGCTCACGCTGGACCCGGCCGACCCGACCGCCTACCTGGTCGACGGCAAGCCGGAGAAGATGACGCAGCGCCAGGTCGGCGTCCAGGTGGCGGGCGGCGGCTCCCCCGTCACCCGGACCCAGTGGTGGACCCGGTACGGGCCCGTGGTCACCGGCCTCGGCCCGGGCCTGCCGCTGCCCTGGACGGCCGGCACGGCGTACGCGCTGAACGACCCGAACGCGGCCAACCTGCGGGGGTCCGACACCGCCCTCGCCATCGGCAAGGCCCGCTCCGTCGCCGGGATCCAGGACGCGCTGAAGCGGACGCAGGGCCTGCCCTGGGTCAACACGATCGCCGCGGACTCGGCCGGCGGGACCCTGTTCACCCAGTCCCAGGTGCTCCCCCGGATCACCGACGAGCTCGCCGCCCGCTGCTCCACCCCGCTCGGCAGGGCCACGTACCCGGCGTCCGGGCTCGCGGTGCTCGACGGTGCGCGCGGCGACTGCGCGCTCGGCTCGGACCCGGACGCGGTGCAGCCCGGGGTGTTCGGCCCGGCGAAGGCGCCGACGCTGCGCGACGCCCCGTACGCCGAGAACTCCAACGACAGCGCCTGGCTGGCCAATGCCGAGACGCCGGTGACCGGCTACGAGCGGATCTGGGGGAGCCTCGGCACCACGCGTTCGCTGCGCACCCGGGGCGCGGTGGAGGACGTCTCCGCGATGGCCGCCAAGGGCGGGCTGACCGTGGCGGACCTGCAGAAGCAGCAGTTCGCGAACCGGGTGCCGGCCGGTGACCTGGCGGCGGCCGACGCGGCGAAGGCCTGCGCCGCCCTGCCCGGCGGCGCGGCGACCGCGAGCGACGGCCGGCCGGTGGACGTCTCGGGGGCCTGCGCGGTGCTGGCGGGCTGGGACCGTACGGCTGACACCGGCAGCCGCGGCGCGCTGCTCTTCGACCGGTTCTGGCGCAAGCTGACCGCGAGCACGCCGGCCAAGGACCTGTGGCTGGTGCCGTTCTCGGCGGCCGACCCCGTACGCACGCCCCGTACGCTCAACCGGGCGGCGCCCGGGCTCGGTCGGGCCCTCGCGGACACCGTCGCGGAGCTCGGGGCGGCCGGCATCGCGCCGGACGCGCCGCTCGGCGAGCACCAGTTCGTGGTGCGCGGCGGGCAGAAGCTGCCGGTGCCGGGCGGCACCGAGGCCCTCGGCGTGTGGAACAAGATCGAGGCGCCGTGGAACGCGGCGGCCGGCGGCTACCCGGAGGTCGTGCACGGCTCCAGCCACATCCAGGCGGTCGGCTGGGACGGCGGCCGCTGCCCGGTGGCGCGCACGCTGCTCACGTACGGCCAGTCGTCGAACCCGAACTCGCCGCACTACGCGGACCAGACCCGGCTGTTCTCGCAGGAGCGGTGGGTGACCTCGCGGTTCTGCGAGCGGGACATCCTCACCTCGCCGCAGCTGAAGGTGGTCTGGCCGCGCGAGCGGCGCTGATCCCCGTCAGCCCCTGCGGGGCCGGATCGTTCCGGCCCCGCAGGGGGCTCAGGGGCTGACGGCGAGGAAGAGGTACGCGGCCAGCAGTACGAGGTGCACGCCGCCTTGCAGCAGGGTGGCCCGGCCGGGCGCGATGGTGAGGGCGCTGACCACCACGGTCAGGGCGAGCAGCACCATGTGGATCGGCCCGAGGCCGAGCAGCAGCGGTCCGGACAGCCAGATGGTGGCGAGGGCGATGGCCGGGATGGTCAGTCCGATGCTGGCGATGGCGGAGCCGTAGGCCAGGTTGAGGCTGGTCTGGACGCGGTCGCGGCGGGCGGCGCGGACGGCGGCGAGGGTCTCGGGGGCCAGTACCAGCAGGGCGATGATCACACCGACGACGGCGTTGGGCAGGCCCGCTTTGGCGACGCCCGCCTCGATGGTGGGCGAGACGGCCTTGGCGTCGCCGACCACCGCGATGAGTGCGACGAGCAGCAGGCCGAGGCTGACCAGGGCGGCGCGGGAGGTGGGCGGCGCGGCGTGTTCCCCGTCGCCGTCCCCGTCCGCCGCGCCGCCGTCGGGGGCCCCGGCCGCCTTCTCCGTACCGGCCTCGGTGGCCACCGGCAGGAAGTAGTCGCGGTGACGGACCGTCTGGACGGCGATGAACAGCCCGTACAGGGCGAGCGAGGCGACGGCGGCGAAGGTCAGCTGGGCGGTGGAGAACTCCGGGCCCGGCTTGCTGGTGGTGAACGTCGGCAGGACCAGGCTGAGGGTGGCCAGGGTGGCCACGGTGGCCAGGGCCGCGCCCGAGCCCTCGGCGTTGAAGACGGCGACCCGGTTGCGCAGGGCTCCGACGAGCAGCGACAGGCCGACGATGCCGTTGCAGGTGATCATGACGGCTGCGAAGACGGTGTCCCGGGCGAGGGAGGCGGTCTTGTCGCCGCCATCGGCCATCAGGGTGACGATGAGGGCCACTTCGATGACGGTGACGGCGACGGCCAGGACCAGCGAGCCGAACGGTTCGCCCACCCGGTGGGCGACGACCTCGGCGTGGTGCACGGCCGCCAGCACCGCGCCCCCGAGGCAGAGGGCGACCAGGGCCACGGCGAATCCGGGCAGATCGCGTCCCCAGCTGAAGACGAGCGCGAGGAGCGCCACCACGGGGACCACGACGGTCCAGTCGGTCAGGGGCAATCTGCGGGTAGCCGTACTCATATCAGCCAACTTGCCAGAAGTGTCCCCCGAGTGCGGCGCAAGGAACACATCCGAGGCTCTGACGTGGCACTTCTCACGAAATCTCGGGCGTGGCGGACCGGGGCCGGGAGCTCGGGTCGCGGGACTCGGGTCCTGGTCCGCCACACTCACGGCGCTCACATCGCGCGCTCGCGGCCCTCCCAGTACGGATCGCGCAGCCGCCGCTTGTACAGCTTGCCGTTCGGGTCGCGCGGCATCGTCTCGATGAAGTCGACCGACTTCGGCCGCTTGAAGCCGGCGAGCTGCCGCTCGCAGTGGTGCAGGATCTCCGCGGCCAGTGCGTCCCCGGCGACGAAGCCCTCGGCCGGTTCGACGACCGCCTTGACCTCCTCGCCCCAGTCGGCGTGCGGGATCCCGAAGGCGGCGGCGTCCGCGACCGCCGGGTGGGTGAGCAGGGCCGACTCGATCTCGGCCGGGTAGATGTTGACCCCGCCTGAGATGATCATGTCGATCTTGCGGTCGCGCAGGAAGAGGTACCCGTCCTCGTCGATCAGCCCGAGGTCGCCCACCGTGAAGAAGTCGCCGATGCGGTTCTTCTTCGTCTTGCCCTCGTCCTTGTGGTAGCTGAAGCCGCCGGTGTTCATCTTCAGGTAGACGGTGCCGAGTTCGCCGGGGGGCAGCCGGTTGCCGTCGTCGTCGAAGACGGCGAGCTCGCTGATCGGCCAGGCCTTGCCGACCGTTCCCGGCTTCTTCAGCCAGTCCTCGGCGGTGGCGAAGGCGCCGCCGCCCTCGCTGGCCGCGTAGTACTCCTCCACGCAGGTGCCCCACCAGTCGATCATCGCCCGCTTGACGTGGTCCGGGCAGGGCGCGGCCCCGTGGATCGCGTGCCGCATCGAGGAGACGTCGTACGCGTCCTTCGTCTCCTGCGGCAGCGCGAGGAGCCGGTGGAACTGCGTCGGGACCATGTGGGTGTGCGTGCAGGAGTGGCCGTCGATGAGCCGCAGCATCTCCTGCGGGGTCCAGCGGTCCATCAGGACCAGCGGGTGCCCGATGTGCAGGGCGGCGCCCGCGAACTGGAGTACGGCGGTGTGGTAGAGCGGCGAGCAGACCAGGTGGACGTTGCCGTCGAACGGGCGGATGCCGAAGATGGCGAGGAAGCCGCCGAGGTGCGTCTCCTCCGGGAGCTTGCCGGGCAGCGGGCGGCGGATGCCGCGCGGGCGACCGGTGGTGCCGGAGGTGTAGTTCATGACCCAGCCGAGGGTACGCCCCTCGGGCGGGGTCTCCGGCTGCCCGCCGAGGAGCCGGTCGTACGGGTGGAAGCCCGCGACCGCTCCGACGGCGTAGCGGTGGCTCGCGGGCAGGCCCGCCTCGTCGGCCGCGGCGGTGGCGGCCTCGGCGAAACGCTCGTGGGCGATGAGGACCTTGGCGCCGGAGTCGGAGACGATCCAGGCGATCTCGGGGCCGACGAGGTGGTGGTTGACCGGGACCAGGTAGAAGCCGGCCTGGGAGGCGGCGAGGTAGGCGGTGAGGAACTCGACGCCGTTGGGCAGGACGACGGCGAAGACGTCGCCCTGCTCCAGTCCGGCGGCGCGCAGTCCGTGGACGAGGCGGTTGACGTCGGCGTGCAGCCGGCCGGCGCTCCACTCCTCCCCCTCGGGCGTGATCAGTACGGTGCGCCCGGGGTGGGCGGCCGCCTGGGCCCAGAAACCTCCCCCAGACTGCGTCCGGGGGGACTCCCAGGGCTGCTCACTCGTGCCACTCATGATGATCACACCTCTCAGGCCCGGCCGGCGATGCGGTTGATGCGGTCGATGGCGCGCTCGAAGCCGCCGGTGAGGTCGTCGAAGACGGCCTGGACGCTGCGTTCGGAGTTCATCCGGCCGACGATCTGACCGACCGGGGTGCCGAGCAGCGGCTGGACCTCGTACTTCTGGATGCGGGAGACGGCCTCGGCGACGAGCAGGCCCTGGAGCGGCATCGGGAGCGCGCCGGGGCCTGCCGGGTCGTCCCAGGCGTCGGTCCACTCGGTGCGGAGCTGGCGGGCCGGCTTGCCGGTGAGGGCGCGGGAGCGGACGGTGTCCCCGGAGCCGGCTGCGAGCAGCTTCCCGGTCAGGGCGCGGGAGTGCAGGTCGGCCTCGGTGGTGGTGAGCCAGAGGGAGCCGAGCCAGGCGCCCTGGGCGCCGAGGGCGAGGCCGGCGGCGATCTGCTCGCCGCTGCCGATGCCGCCCGCGGCGAGGACGGGGAGCGGGGCGACGGCCTCGGCGACCTCGGGGACGAGGACCATCGTGGCGATGTCGCCGGTGTGCCCGCCTGCCTCGTAGCCCTGGGCGACGACGATGTCGATGCCGGCCTCGGCGTGGCGGCGGGCGTGCTTGGCGCTGCCGGCGAGGGCGGCGACGAGGACGCCGTGGTCGTGGGCGCGCGCGATGACGTCGGCGGGCGGGGAACCGAGGGCGTTCGCCAGGAGTTTGATGGGGTAGTCGAAGGCGACGTCGAGCTGGTTGCGGGCGACCTGCTCCATCCATCCCGTGATCCGCCAGCCGGAGGCCTCGCCCTCCGCCAGCTCGGGGACGTGGTGCCTGGCGAGGGTGTCGCGGACGAAGGCGCGGTGCGCGGCCGGGATCATCGCCTCGATGTCGGCCTCGCTGACGCCGTCGACGGCCTTCTTGGCCGGCATGACGACGTCGAGGCCGTACGGCTTGCCGTCGGTGTGCTCCTGCATCCAGTCGAGGTCGCGTTTGAGGTCGTCGGGGGCGGTGTAGCGGACGGCGCCGAGGACACCGAAGCCGCCGGCGCGGGTGATGGCCGCGGCGACCGCCGGAAAGGGCGTGAAGCCGAAGATGGCGTGCTCGACTCCCAGTTTCCTGCTCAGCTCCGTCTCCATGGGCGGCAGCATGCCGCAGCCCGGCGGCCGAGGGAAGAGATTTCTGATGACTCGTCAGATTCTTTACGGGCCGGTCGGTGCGAGGCCCGCCGCGCCGGCGGGCAGATACTTCCGGAGGGCGGTTCGGCGAACAGGAGGCCGGTGGTGGAGGAGCACACGGGGGACGGGAAAACACGCCGCGGAAGCCGGGCCCGGTCGGCGGACCCGGCCGCGGCGGGCACGGCGCCACTCGGCGGGGCCGCGGCGGGAAGGCCCGGGGAGGCCGGGGCTGCCGGGCCGGGCGGAGCCGGGGCGCCGGGGGCCGGGGCTGCCGGAGCCCGGGCTGCCGAAGCGGGGGCGCCGAGGGCCGGGCTGAGCCGACGTCGGCTCGGCGGGCGGCTGTTGGCGCTGGGCGGGGTACTGCTCCTGCATGCCGCGCTCCCCGGGGCCGCCGGGGCCGCGGGCAATCCGGCCGAGCGGCGGGCCCTGCAGGGGCTGCGCCTGCGGTACGGGTCGCCGCGGCAGGCGGGGCTGGTCGAGAGGCATCTGGAGGCGGCGGCCGACGAGGCCCGGCGGTTCCTCGGCCCCTCCCCCGAGCACCCTTACTACGCCGGGGCCGTGCTGCTCGCCGGCCGGGGCCGCACGATCGCCCTGCACCGCGCGATGGGCGAGGCCGTGCGGTACGCGGACTACGACGGGCGCACCGACCGGGTCCGGGAGTTCCCGGCGGCGCAGCGCATCCCGATGGCCGAGGACACCGTCTTCGACCTGGCGTCGCTGACCAAGCTGTTCACCTCGCTCCTGGCCGTGCAGCAGATGGAGCGCGGCCGGTTGGAGCTGGAGGCTCCGGTGGACCGGTACCTGCCCGAGTTCACCGGCGGCGGCAAAGAGCTGATCACGGTACGCCAGTTGCTCACGCACACCTCGGGGCTGCGCTCGTGGGCTCCCTTCTACCAGCAGCCCACCCGGGAGGGGCAGCTGAGGATGCTGTGGGGCGTGCGCCCGCAGGACACCCCCGGAACGGTGTACCGGTACTCGGACCTCAACCTCATCGCGCTCCAGCTGCTCCTGGAACGGATCACCGGTCACACTCTGGATCTCCTGCTCCACGACGAGATCACCGCTCCGCTCGGGATGCACCGCACTCGTTACAGCCCACCGCTCTCCTGGCGCCGCGTCACCGCCGCCACCGAGATCCAGCGGCCCCCCTGGTCCGGCCTGGACCGCGGGCTGGTCTGGGGCGAGGTCCACGACGAGAACGCGTACGCCCTCGGTGGCGTCGCCGGCCACGCAGGCGTCTTCGGCACCGCCTTCGACCTGGCCGTCCTCGCCCGCACCCTCCTCGACGGCGGTGTCTACGCCGGCAGGCGCATCCTGCGCCCCGCCTCCGTCGAGCTGCTCTTCACCGACTTCAACACCGCCTTCCCCGGCGACGACCACGGCCTCGGCTTCGAGCTCTACCAGCACTGGTACATGGGCGCCATGGCCACCCCGCACTCCGCCGGCCACACCGGCTTCACCGGCACCTCCCTGGTGCTGGACCCCTCCACCGACTCCTTCCTCATCCTGCTCGGCAACTCCGTTCACCCCGTGCGCACCTGGCGGGCCGGCAGCGCACCGCGCGTCGCCGTCGGCAACCGCTTCGCCCGCGCCGTCCCGGTCCGTACGAAGCACGGCGGCGCGGCCTGGTACTCCGGCATGGAGACCGGCGGCTCCGGCACCCTCACCCTGCCGCCGCTGACCCCGGCCACGGCCGCGGCCCGGCTGCGCTGCGCCGTGTGGTGGGACACCGTGCCCGGCGAGGGCGCCTTCCACCTGGAGGCCTCGGCCGACGGGCAGACCTGGGAGCCGCTGGCGTTCAGCACGCTGCGATCGACGGGCGGCGCCCCCGAGCAGTGGCCGCGGGGCAGCGCCGGCGGCTGGTCCGGCCGCATCTGGCACCGCCTGGAGGCCCCGCTCACCGCCTGGGCGGGCCGCCCGGTCCACCTGCGCTTCCGCCACACCGCGACCGGCCGCTACGTCGGCCGCGGGGTGTACGTGGACGTCGTACGGGTGACGGAACCGGCCCGGCTCCTCTTCGCGGAGGACCGCCCGGCCGACGCGTCCCGCATCCGGGCCACCGGCTGGACCCGCGCGACGGACTGAGGCACCGGGGGTACGGCGGTACGGCCGCTCCAGGGGCGGCGGCGGCCGCGTCAGGGCCGCCGCCGCGGCCGAGTCAAGCCTCGCGGACCAGGCAGAACGGGTGGCCCGCGGGGTCCGCGAAGACGCGCCAGTCGTCGGGGACGGCGCCGGTGCGGGCATCCAGCAGCTCCGCGCCGCAGGCCAGCACCTGCTCCTGCGCCCGGTCCAGGTCCGCCACCGCGAAGTCCAGGTGGAACTGCTGCGGATGGGCGGGGTCCGGCCAGCGCGGCGGCCCGTGGTCCGCGACCCGCTGGAAGGCGAGCACCTGGCCCGACGGGACGTGCAGCGTCGCCCAGTGCTCGTCGACCGTCCAGCGCGGGTCCGGCCGGTTGACGCTCCCGCCCAGCACCTCCCGGTAGAACTCGGCAAGCCGCAGCGGATCCGGACAGTCCAGCACCACACACTGAAGTTCGGCGATCATGGCCCGATCCTAGAGCGCCTCCCGGCGCCGGGACAGGCGCCGGGAGGGCGCCGAGGGCATAAAACCGTGCCCGACGCTGTTGGCGCTCGTTGAGTTTCGTTGAGTGTTCAACCCCCCCCTCAGGCAGCTCGAAAGCGAAGGCAGGTACAGGCACATGGCGACCACCGACATCGACTGGGACCACCCGAAGGACCCCCGGCAGGGCACCTGGCAGCTCGACCACGTCAAGCAGTACGTCGCATCGAACGGGGCCGAGGGCCACCACTGGAACGGCACCCAGACCCTGCTGCTCACCACCGTGGGCCGGGTCTCCGGCAGCGCCGTGCGCACCCCGCTCATCTACGGCGAGGCCGACGGCCGCTACCTCATCGTCGCGTCCAAGGGCGGCGACCCCGAGCACCCGCTCTGGTACAAGAACCTGACGGCCCACCCCGAGGTCCGCATCCAGGTCGGCCCGAAGGTGCTCCAGGGCACGGCCCGTACGGCGACCCCCGAGGAGCGCGCCGCGTACTGGCCCGTGATGGTGAAGCACTGGGCCGACTACGACGAGTACCAGAGCAAGACGGACCGCGAGATCCCGATCGTCGTCATCGAGCCCGCCGGGCCCGCCGCGTAACCGAGGTCAGTGCCCCAGGACGGCCATCGCCGCATTGTGGCCGGGGACCCCGCTGACGCCGCCTCCGCGCACGGCGCCCGCGCCGCACAGCAGGACGTTGGCGTACGGGGTCCCCACGCCCCAGCGGCCCGCGGCGCCCTGGTCTTGCGCGTACGGCCACGACAGGTCCCGGTGGAAGATGTGCCCGCCGGGCAGCCGCAGTTCGCGCTCCAGGTCGAGCGGGGTCTTCGCCTCGATGCACGGCCGCCCGTCCGCGTCGAAGGCCAGGCAGTCGGTGATCGGCTCCGCGAGGTGCGCGTCCAGCTGCGCGAGCGTGCCGGTCAGCAGCACCTCGCGCGCGCCGTGGTTGTCCTTCTCGAACAGCCGGGCCGGGGTGTGCAGTCCGAACAGGGTCAGTGTCTGGTACCCCTGCGCCACGAGCTCCGGCCCGAGGATCGAGGGGTCGGTCAGCGAGTGGCAGTAGATCTCCGAGGGCGGTACGGACGGCAGTTCCCCGGCGGCCGCCTCGGCATGGGCCCGGGCCAGCTCCGCGTACCCCTCGGCGATGTGGAACGTCCCGCCGAAGGCCTCGCGCGGATCCACCGAGGTGTCCCGCAGCCGCGGCAGCCGGCGCAGCAGCATGTTGACCTTGAGCTGCGCCCCCTCGGGAGCCGGCTCCGGCGCCGCCGCCTCCCCCAGCAGTTCGCCCAGGGCCCGCGGCGAGGCGTTGACGAGCACCGTCCGCCCGACGACCCGGCCCTCCCCCGTCGCCGTACGGAACGTCACCTCGGCCGGCGCCCGCCCGTCCGTCTCGATGCGGAGCACCTCGTGCCCGGTCGCGATCTCGGCACCGGCCGCCCTGGCCGCCGCGGCCAGCGCATCGGTGAGGGCGCCCATCCCGCCGACCGGAACGTCCCAGTCCCCCGTGCCGCCGCCGATGACGTGGTAAAGGAAGCAGCGGTTCTGTACGAGCGAGGCCTCGTGCGCGTCCGCGAAAGTGCCGATCAGGGCGTCCGTGAGCACCACGCCCCGCACCAGGTCGTCGGCGAAGTGCTCCTCGACGGCCCGCCCCAGGGGCTCCTCGAACAGCATCCGCCAGGCCGCCTCGTCGTCGATCCGGGCCCGCAGCTCCGCCCGCGTGGGCAACGGCTCGGTCAGCGTCGGGAACACCTTCTCGGCGAGCCGCCCGGTCCGCCCGTAGAAGGCCCGCCAGCTCTCGTACTCCCGCTCCGAGCCGGTCAGCCGTGCGAACGACTCCCGGGTGCGGGACTCTCCGCCGCCGACGAGGAGCCCGCCGGCCCGCCCGTCCCGCTCGACCGGCGTGTACGAGGACACCGTGCGCTTGCGGACGGCGAACTCCAGCCCCAGATCGCGCACGATCTTCGCCGGGAGCAGCGAGACGAGGTACGAGTAGCGCGAGAGCCGGGCGTCGACCCCCGCGAAGGGGCGGGTGGAGATCGCGGCGCCGCCGGTGTTCCCGAGCCGCTCCAGGACCAGCACCGAACGGCCCGCCCGGGCCAGGTACGCGGCGGCGACCAGTCCGTTGTGCCCGCCGCCCACGATCACGTCGTCGTATACATCGTGCCCGAAGCTCGTCATGGCTCTTGGTAACACACCTGCCCGAGCCGCTCCAGACAGTGTGCTTCGTCGGCGTGGGCCGCCACCGTGTCCGGATGGTCGTCGCCGAGGGAGCGCTCGCGGATGCCGGAGAGCTCCCGGTAGACGGGCAGGGCCTCGTCCCAGCGGCCCAGCCGTCCCAGCCCGACGGCGAGTTCACGCCGGCTGACGAGGGTGTCGGGGTGTTCGGCGCCGAGCGCCTTGGCCCGGGCCCCGGCCACCTGCCGGGCCTCGGCCACGGCCTCCTCCCAGCGCTCCAGCCGGCCCAGGTTGACGCCGAGGACGTGCCGGGCGCGCAGCGTCTCGGGGTCGCAGGCACCGTAGGCGCGGGTGCGGTCGCGGACCAGGCCCCGGAACAGGTCCAGGGCCTGGGCGGCGTGGCCGGTGCGGCCGAGCGCGATGCCGGCCTCGTAGCGGGCGGCGAGGGTGTCCGGATGGTCCCGGCCGAGCACCCGTTCCCGCACGGCGGCGACGTGGCGGAACCCGTCGAGGGCCTCCTGCCAGCGGTCCAGACGGCCCAGCGCGTACGCGGCCTCGTACCGGGTCAGCAGCGTGTCCGGGTGCTCGGCGCCCAGGACGGCCGCCCGGTCGGCGGCGACCTCGGCGGCGGTGCGGTGGGCGTCCGCGAACCGGCCCAGCGCCCCGAGTTCACACGCGAGGTTATGGCGGCAGCGCAGCGTGTCGGGGTGGAGCGGACCCATGGCGCGCTCCCGGGCGACGAGCACCGCGCGGTAGACGTCGTGGGCCTCGCGATGGCGTCCGAGCCGGCCCAGTTCGTACGCCGCCTCCTGGCGCGCGGCCAGGGTGTCCGGGTGGTCGGCGCCGAGCGCCCGGGTGCGCCCCGCGACGACGGCTTCGTACACGGCCAGCGCCTCTTCGGGCCGGCCCGCGCGGCTGAGGCCGAACGCCCGGGTGTGGCCGGCGGCGAGTGCGCCGGGACCGGCCCCGTCGAGGCCCACGCCGTCGGAACCCGTCGCGTCCGGGATCCCGTACGGCACGCCGTAGGGCGCGGTGAGCCGCGGGTCCTCGGCCGCCGCGGGGCGCAGGATCCGGTGCTCGCCGCTGGGGCGGCCTGCGGTCCACGAGCCGGTGAGCACGGCCCAGGCGCCGCTCGCGGGGCGGGCCGGGGCGCCCGCTTTGCGGCCCGCGGTCATGCCCTCGGCCCAGGCGGGCAGGGGCGTCTGGGCGCCGGGCAGGCCGCCCGGGCCGACGCGGGCCTCGACGAGCCGCCGGTGCAGGTGGCGGGCGTCGCCGGGGCGGTCCTCGGGACGCTTGGCCAGCAGGTCCAGGACCACCTGCTCGAAGTACTCGGGCAGCTCGGGGCGGTGCTCGCGCAGCGGTACGGGCGCGTTGTCGCGGTGGCCGACCAGCACCGACCAGGAGTCGCCGAGGTCGAAGGGCGGGGCGCCGGTGGCGATCTCGTACAGGACGCAGCCGAGGGAGTAGAGGTCGCTGCGGTGGTCGACCTCGCCGCCCGCGATCTGCTCGGGCGACATGTAGTGCGGGGTGCCCATGGCCATGGCGCCGCCGGTGAGCTTGGCGGTGAAGCCGATGTCGTGGGCGAGGCGGGCGATGCCGAAGTCGCAGATCTTCACCGTGCCGTCGGTGAGCCGCATGATGTTGGCCGGTTTCAGATCGCGGTGGACGACACCCTGGTCGTGGGTGTAGCCGAGGGCGGCGGCGAGCTGTTCGGCGGTGTCGACGACCACGTCCACGGGGAGCGGGCGCGTCTCGTTGTCGTCCAGGAGCTGGCTGAGGTTGCGGCCCTCGAGGAGTTCCATGACGAGGTAGAGGGGGCCGCCGGCGGCGCTGTCGTCGCCGAAGTCGTGCACGACGGTGACCCCGCGGTGCTGGAGGGAGGCGGCGACGCGCGCTTCGCGGCGGAACCGTTCGCGCAGGACCTGGGTGAAGTGGTTGTCCTGCTCGGGCCCGAGGGGCTTGAGACATTTCACCGCGACCTGCCGGCCCAGCGACTCGTCCCGGGCGCGCCACACCTCGCCCATGCCGCCGCGCCCGATCAGATCGAGTGACCGGTAACGGCCCTGGATCAGTCTGGACTCCGCCATGTCTTAAAGCCGCCCCCGTTGTCGTGCTCCGTCCTATGCCCTCCCCGGCCGGTCCAGTATGGCCGCTGGTGTACGCAGTGTGTACGCCGAGGGGCGGCTCCCGGGGCCCATGCGGCGCATCGCTTTCAAGATGTGACCTGGAGGCAGCTGCCACCGCAGACCTGCGGGAATGCTGCGCAGCAGGGTACCGGTGAGGCGCAGGCGACGGGTGATGACCGGTGCCGGCGGCGCCGCCCGCCCGTACAGCCGGTGCGCGTAGCCGGGAGGGAACCGTAGGCCAGTTCCGCGATCGGGCGCCACAGCAGGTTTCGGCCAGGGACGAGGAGGGCAGAGGTGGGCGGGCTCCGCAGGAAGTCGACCACGGCGCGGGCGTCGGGTCCGGCGGCGAGCCCGGGGCGGACCTCGTCGAAGTACGCGGCGAGGGCGGCCGTACCGGCGGGGACATGGGCCGGGTCGAGACCCACCAGGCGGGCGTTGACCCGGTTCTCGTCAACGTACCGGTCGGCCTGTGCGGCGGTGAGGGGGACCCCGGAGCGGCGCAGGACGTGCAGGAAGCTGTCGATCTGCGCGCAGTGCACCCAGAGCAGCAGCTCGGGGTCGTCGACCGAGAACCGCTCTCCGGTGGCGGGGTCGGTCGCGGACAGGCTCCGGTGGATCCGGCGGACGCGGGCGCCGGCGCGCTCGGCGGCCTCGGTGGTGCCGTAGGTGACGGTGCCGACGAAGTCGGCGGTGCGCAGCAGCCGGCCCCAGGCGTCGGAGCGGAAGTCGCTGTTCTCCATGACCCCGCGGACCGCTCGGGGGTGCAGGGCCTGGAGGTAGAGCGCGCGGATTCCGGCGATCCACATGATCGGGTCGCCGTGGCACTGCCAGGTGACGGACGCGGGCCCGTAGAGCCCGGGGTCGGGCCCGGGCCCGAGCGGGGTCGGTGCGGACGCGGTGCCTCGGGTCGCGGCCATTGCCGTACCTCCCGTAACTCCCTTACGGCTCCCGGATTGCCCCTCCGCTCCAGCCTACCGAGGCACGGCGGGCCGGAGCAGGGGTGCGTACCGGGTCAGGGGCAGCGGTCCACCCGCACCTGATTGGCGATCTTGTTGGCCGACACGAAGCCGCGGACGAAGTTCAGGCGGCCGGTGTACGGGTTGTATCCGGGCCCTTCGACGAGGAACCAGCGGTTGGTGCCGTTGGCCCACGCCCCGTCGCGCCAGCAGCGCATGGTCACGGTGACTCCGCCGAAGATGCCGCCGATCAGGGCCTGCGGCGCGAACGGGCTGTCGTACGCGGGCGTCAGGCTGTTGGTCTTGGGCGGATTGGCCGCCCCGGCCGGGGCGGCGGCGGTCAGGGCCAGCGCGGCGCCGGCCGCGCCGACCGCCGCCGCGCGCCCCCAGCGGCCGAGCCGCCGCTCGAGGATGGACTTCACGTGCGTGATCCCCCCTTGCTGTGGTGATGGTGCGGCGCAGGCCGAAAAGCGCCTGCGGGCGACCGATTCTGTCCGCCGCCGACCGGCCTGTCAGGGGGTCGGCCCCCGGCGTGCGGAAGCGCGCCCGCCTCACGCCGCACCACCCCGTACGCCCCCCGGCGTACGGGGTGGTGCGGCGTACGGCTACTCGGCCGCGGGCTTGCCCGGCTGGTCGTGGGTCGAGCAGTGGATGCCGCCACCGCCGGAGGCGATGGTGTCGATCTTCACGGGCACGACCTCCCGGGTGGGGAACTGCTCCTGGAGGATCCCCTTCGCCCGGTCGTCGGCCTTCGCGTCCCCGAACCTGGGCATGAAGACGGCGCCGTTGGCCACGTAGAAGTTCGCGTACGTGGACACGAACGCGTCCCCGCGGCCGGTGATCTTGTCGAGGTCGGGCTGCGGCAGGTCGACGACCTGCAGGCGCTTGCCGCGCGCGTCGGTCGCGTCCTTGAACACGGTCCGCGCCTGATCAGCCGCGCGCGACCACACGTCCGGCGGGGTGCCGGGGAACGCCTGGTCCAGGAGGACGACGCCCGGGGCGGTGAACCGGACGAGGCTGTCCACGTGCGCGTCCGTGATGTCCTGGCCGCGCACCCCGGCGAGCCAGATCACCTTCTTGATTCCGAGGGTGCTCTTGAGCTCGGCCTCGATCCGGTCGCGGCTCTTGCCGGGGTTGCGGTTCTTGTTGACCACCGAGCTCTCGGTGACCAGCAGGGTGCCCTGGCCGTCGGTCTCGAAGGAGCCCCCCTCGGCGACGAGCGGAGCCTGCACGCGCTCGATCCCGTACTTGGCGAGCAGGACGCGGCCGACCTGGGCGTCGTTGCCGTGCTCCTGCTTGTTGCCCCACCCGCTGAAGTTGAAGTCGATGCCGAGCAGCTTGCCGGGCTCCTCGACGAACACCGGCACGGTGTCCCGCGCCCAGAGGTCGTCCACCGGAACCGGGATCACCTCGACCTCGGAACCGCACGCCTTCTGTGCCGCCGCCTGCTGGTCGGGCCGGGCGAGCATCACGACGGGTTCGTACGCGGCGACAGCGCGGGCCACCCGGGCGATGTCCTCCCGTACCGCCGGCAGCTGCTCGTACCAGACCCGGTCCAGCGCGGGCCAGGACATGAACGTCCGCGCGTGGCTCTCCCACTCGGCGGGGAACCTGCGTCCGGCCGCCGTGACCGTACCCGGGCTCGGCGCGGTCGAGGCGTCGGTTCCGGCATCACCGGAATCGGCCGGGGCGCAGGCACCGGCCCCGAGGGCGAGCACACCGCCGATACCGGCGAAGGCGCGCAGAGCGGAACGACGGGACATGGGAGAAGGGGAGGTCATGGTTCCACTGTGACACTGACTGAATATTCAGTCAATCCGCCGAGCGGGTCATCCGTTGCGCCGGTGGTACTCCACGGAGACCTTCAGCGGGCCGTCACCGGGGACGGCCGTGAGCACGGTCACGATCCCGACGTCCCGGCCGTCCTGGGCGCGTACGCAGAAGGCCCGGCCCGCGCGCAGCGTGGTGAAGGGCAGCGCCGTGACGGGCTGGCTCTCGATGCCCTTGAGGCAGTCGGCGAGCCCCTGCCGGCCGGCCGGCATGACGTAGGCGTCACTGCTCTCGGGGACGTAGAACTCGGTGGCGCTCCGGCCGACGTACCAGGAGGCGGTCTCCTGCGGTACGACCCGGCCCGCCTTGACGTCGAACTCGTAGCTCTGGTCCGGCGAGGTGAGTTCGGTGCCGGTGTGGACGGCGGTGTACCCCGGAGCGGCAGCGGACGGGGTGGGCGGCGAGGTGGAGGCGGGAGTGGCGGCAGGGGTGGAGGCGGGCGCCCCGGCGACGGCCTCGGCCGGATCGGCGGGGTCCTCGTCCCCACCGCCCCCGAAAGAGGGGTCGAGCAGTGCGAAGGCCCCGGCGGCGCCCAGCATCAGGGCGGCAGCGGCCACCGCCGCCGTACGGCCCCGCCCGCGCCCGGACGCCGGAGCCCGTCTGCGGCCGCGCGGCTGCGGCTCCCGCGCGCCCGGGGGGCCCGGGGCCTCGGCGGGGACCGGTTCGCGCGGGGCGGTCAGGGTGAGCGCCGCGTCGAGGGCGGTGGCCGGCGGTACGGGCAGGCCGGCATCGGCATGGCGGCGGAGCTCGGTGGTGACCTGGTGCGGCAGCCAGTCCTCGGCGAAGCGCAGCTCCCCGCCGACCGCGGGGTGGCTGCGCACGGCCTCGATCACCTGGGCGGTGCCCGGCCGGTCCGCCGGGTCCTTGGCCAGGCAGTGCCACAGCAGCGGCCGCAGCCCGGCCGGGACCGCGCCCAGGTCCGCCTCCTCGTGCACCACCCGGTACAGGGCGGTGGATTCGGGGCCCGTGCCGAAGGGCGGCGCGCCCCCGGCCACGTAAGCGGCGAGCGCGCCGAGCGCGAAGACGTCCGTGGCCGGGCCCGCCGGCCGGCCGAGTGCCTGCTCGGGGGCCATGAAGGCGGGCGTGCCCACGCGCAGCCCGGTGCCGGTCAGCGCGCCGGCGTCCGCGGCCCGCGCGATGCCGAAGTCGATGACGCGCGGTCCGTCGGCGGCGATCAGGACGTTGGCGGGCTTCAGGTCGCGGTGGACCACGCCGGCCCGGTGGATCTCCTGGAGCGCCTCGGCGATGCCGGCGACGAGCAGCAGCACGGTGCGCGCGGGCAGCGGGCCGTACGTGTGCACCGCCTGCTGCAGCGAGGGTCCGGGGACATACGTGGTGGCCAGCCACGGGGTGGGGTCGTCGGCTCCCGAGTCGACGACCTGGGCGGTGTAGAGCCCGTGGATGCGCTGCGCGCTGGCCACCTCCTGGGCGAACCTGCGGCGGAACTCGGGATCGCCCGCGAGCTCGGGCCGGACCACCTTCAGCGCCACCGGGCGGCCGCCCGGGGTGTAGGCGAGGTAGACGCGGCCCATCCCGCCGGCGCCGAGCCGCGCGACCACGCGGTAGCCGCCCACCTCGCGCGGATCGTCGGCGGCGGGCGCCAGGAGCTGGTGCGGGGCGGTACCCGGGGGTGGTGGCGATGTGGACATGACGGCTCTCCCGGCGACGAGGGCGGATCGGCGGCTGTGCGGTCGCCCGAACGGCCTCGGATCTTATCCGACTGGAATTTCAGTCAGGAATGGGGTCGTAGGTGTCATGCGCACCCAGGTAGGGTGTCGGCGTGGCGGACCGTCGAACAGCAATCATGGAGGGGGCCGCGCGGGTCATCGCCCGACGCGGCGTGCGCGGCCTGCGCGTGGAGGAGCTCGCCGCCGAGGCGGGCGTGTCCACGGCGTTGATCTACTACCACTTCAAGGACCGCGCCGGGATCCTGCGCGCCACCCTGGAGTTCATCAACGACCGTGCGGGACGGTACACCACGGAGCGGGAGCCGGACGCTCCCCCGCTGGACGCCCAGGGCGAGCTGGAGGAGACCCTCCTCCTCGAATTCCAGGACAGCCCCGAGGTACGGGAGAACAGCACGGCCTGGGGAGAGCTCCGGGCGACGGCCGTCTTCGACCCCGACCTGCGCGAGGACCTGGCCCGCGCCACGCTGGTCTGGGTGCAGGAAGTGGGCGAGCTGCTGGGCCGGGTCCGGCCGATGGCGGGGGCCGCGGCGCTCGCCGGCGCCGCCGAGCGGCTGACCGCCCTGGTCGAGGGCCTGAGCTCGCGCTGGCTGAGCGGGAGCCTGCCCCTGGCGCACGCCCGCGAGCTGATGACCACGGCCATCGCGGCCGAACTCCGGCACCTGGCACAGCCGGGCGGCTGACCGCCCTCCGCGAGCACCCCCCGGCCCTCCCCGGCCACTCTCGGCCCCTGCCTCCGGGCAGGGGCTTCTGTTCACCTCACGTCTTGACTGAATTTTCAGTCAATGACAGAGTCGGGCCATGAGCACCTCCCACGACAACAGCCGCTCCCTCCTCAGCCGCCTCTTCGGCTCCGCCGAGCCCTCCCGCCGGCGCGTCCTCGGCGCCGCGGGGCTCGGAGCCGCGGGTGTGGCCCTCGGCTCGATCGCGGCCGCCCCGCAGCGGGCGAGCGCCGCGATGCCGAGCCGGTGGGTGGACCGGGACGACGTACCGCATGCGCGTACGTGGATGTCCTGGCCCTCACGGTCGTCCATCTGGGGCGGCCGGCGCCTCGCCGGGGTTCAGGAGGACATCGCCCTGATCGCCCGGACCGTCGCCCGCTACGAGCCGGTGGTCCTGTGCGCCCCGGACTCCTCCACCGCCGCCAAGGCCCGGTCCCTGTGCGGACCGGGGGTCACGGTCATCGACTCGATCCCCACGGACGACCTCTGGATGCGGGACATCGCACCGGTCTTCCGCCGCGACGGCCGCGGCGGGGTCGACGCCCTCGGCCTCAACTTCAACGGGTGGGGCGACAAGCAGACCCACACCTACGACGCCGACGTCGCGCGGCTCGTCGCGGACGACCTCCGCGTGCCCTTCACCCGGACCGACTTCGTCGGCGAGGGCGGGGCCGTCGAGACCGACGGCGACGGCACCGTGATGGCCACGGAGAGCAGCCTGGTCAACAAGAACCGCAACCGGGGCATGAGCAGGGCCGAGATCGAGGACGCCGTCCTGCGCGCGTACGGCGCGGACAAGATGATCTGGGTCCCCGGCATCAAGGGCAAGGACATCACGGACGACCACATCGACGTGACCTCGCGCTTCATCGGCCCGGGCGTGGTGATGGTGCAGGTCCCGCCCGCCGACCGCGACGACGTCTGGGCCCGGGACGCCCGCGAGCAGTTCTCGATCCTCTCCCGCGCCACGGACGCCCGGGGGCGGAAGCTGAAGGTGATCCGGGTGGAGGGCCCCGACACGGTCCGGTCGAAGGACTCCCAGTTCGTCGACTCCTACCTCAACTTCCACGTCGTCAACGGTGCGGTCGTCACGGCCCAGTTCGGGGACGCGGTCAAGGACGCCGCCGCCCTGCGCGCCCTGTCGGAGGCCTTCCCCGGGCGGGCGGTCGTCCAGATCGACGTCGACCGGCTGATGGCGGGCGGCGGCGGCATCCACTGCTCCACGATGCACGAGCCGCTCCCGTAAGACCTCCGAGCACGGAAACGAGGCAGTATGCGACTGACACCGACCGAGCGGGACCGGCTGCTGATCTTCACCGCGGCGGAACTGGCCCGCGCCCGGCGCCGCCGGGGCGTGAAGCTCAACGTTCCCGAAGCGACCGCGCTGATCACGGACACCGTGTGCGAGGCGGCCCGGGACGGCCGCCGCCTGGCCGAGGCGATCGAGGCCGGGCGCCGCGTCCTCGACGCCGACGACGTACTTCCCGGCGTACCCGACGTGGTCACCGGCCTCCAGGTCGAGGCGGTGTTCGACGACGGGACGCGGCTCTGCGTGATCGACGACCCGTTCGGGCAGCGGGGTTCGCTCGGCCTCGCCGCCCCCGGTGCCACCCTCCCCGGGGGCGGCGAGGGCTACCAGAGCACCGAACCGACGCTGCGACTGCCGGTGCGCAATACCGCGACGGTGCCGATCAGCGTGTCCTCGCACTTCCACTTCTTCGAGGCCAACCCCCGCCTCGCCTTCGACCGCGCGGCGGCGTACGGCATGCGGCTCGCCGTCCCGGCCGGTTCCACGGTCCGCTTCGATTCCGGATCCACCGTCTTCGTCGAGCTCGCGCCGATCGGCGGGGCACGCGTGGCCATCGGTTTCGCCGGACTCGTCGACGGCCCCCTGGACGCGCCCGGCGCCCGCGAGGCTGCGCTGGCCAAGGCCCGGGCCACGGGTTACCTCACCGCATACCAGGAGCAGGCATGAGTGGCAGCATCTTCGACGCGGCGGGCTGCCACGGCCGGCCCGGCGCGGCCCCGTCCGACGGCACGGACCCCTACGACTACGTGGCCGTGCACGGGCCGCGGGCCGGGGACCGGGTACGGCTGGGAGACTCGGGCCTCATCGTGCGCGTCGAGTCCGACTCCCAGCGGCCCGGCGACGAGTTCCTGGCCGGCTTCGGCAAGACCGCCCGCGACGGACTGCACCTGAAGGCCGCCGCCGTCCGCGAGACCTGCGACCTGGTCATCAGCAACGTGCTGGTCATCGACGCCGTCCTCGGCATACGCAAGACCAGCATCGGCATCCGCGAGGGCCGCATCGCCTCCATCGGACGGGCGGGGAACCCCGACACGCTGGACGGTGTCGAGGTCGTGGTCGGCACCGGGACGACCATCGTCTCCGGCGAGGGGATGATCGCCACCGCCGGCGCCGTCGACACGCACGTCCACCTGCTCTCGCCCCGGATCATGGAGGCCTCGCTGGCCTCCGGTGTCACCACGATCATCGGCCAGGAGTTCGGCCCGGTCTGGGCGGTCGGCGTCAACTCCCCCTGGGCGCTGCGCCACGCGTTCAACGCCTTCGACGCGTGGCCCGTCAACATCGGCTTCCTGGCCCGCGGTTCCTCCTCCGATCAGGCCCCTCTGGTCGAGGCCCTGGCCGAGGGCGGCGCCTCCGGCTTCAAGGTGCACGAGGACATGGGCGCGCACACCCGCGCCCTGGACACCGCGCTGCGGGTGGCCGAGGAACACGACGTCCAGGTCGCCCTGCACACCGACGGGTTGAACGAGTGCCTGTCCGTGGAGGACACCCTGCGCGTCCTGGACGGGCGTACGATCCACGCCTTCCACATCGAGGGGTGCGGCGGCGGCCACGTGCCCAACGTACTGAAGATGGCGGGCGTGCCGAACGTCATCGGCTCCTCCACCAACCCCACCCTCCCCTTCGGCCGCGACGCGCTGGCCGAGCACTTCGGCATGATCGTCTCGGCGCACGACCTCAAGGTCGACCTGCCCGGCGACGCCGCGATGGCCCGCGACCGCATCCGTGCCGGGACGATGGGAGCCGAGGACGTCCTGCACGACCTCGGGGTCATCGGCATCACCTCCTCCGACGCCCAGGGCATGGGCCGCGCCGGCGAGACGGTGCGCCGTACGTTCGCCATGGCCGGGAAGATGAAGGGCGAGCTCGGCCCCCTGGACGGCGAGGGCTCGTACGGCACGGCGGAGAGCGGGGACGACAACGAGCGCGTCCTGCGCTACATGGCCAAGCTGACCATCAACCCGGCCATCGCCCACGGCTTCGCGCACGAGGTCGGCTCGATCGAGGTCGGCAAGCTCGCGGACATCGTCCTGTGGTGGCCGCAGTACTTCGGCGCCAAGCCGCAGCTGGTCCTCAAGGCCGGCTTCCCGGCGTACGGGGTGACCGGCGATCCGAACGCCTCCACCGACCGCTGCGAACCGCTGGTCCTCGGACCGCAGTTCGGAGCGCACGGGGCCACCGCCGCCGACATCTCCGTCGCGTTCGTCGCGGAGGCCGCCGTGCAGAACGGCGATCAGATGCCCACGCGCCGGCGCCGCGTGGCGGTCCGCGGGACCCGGGGCATCGGGCCGGGGAACATGCTGCGCAACGCCCGTACCGGCACGGTCGACGTGCACCCCGGCACGGGCCTGGTCTCGCTCGACGGCGAGCCCCTCGTCTCGGCGCCCGCCGATTCGGTCTCGCTCGGCCGCCTCTACTTCCTGTAGCCGGCTGCTGCGAACTCAGCGGCGGGCCCCTCCGGCTCAGCGGCGGTCCAGTTCCACCTCGATGGCGTCCATGAGCAGCCGGCGTGCGTGCTCCAGGGGCAGTGAGCCGCTGAGCCAGCGGACGCTGAGGCCTTCGAGGAGGGCCGTCAGCCGCTCGGCCGCGGCCGCGTGCGCCGGGGCCGTGCCCATTGGCCGGGCGTGCGCGAGCAGGTCGGCGATCTCGTGCACCCAGGTGTGCGTGGCCTTGGCCACGTCCTCCCGCAGGTCGGCGTCGAAGACGGCGCTGGCCCTGAGCTCTCCCCACGCGGTGCTGTTCTCCCGGACTTCCGGGGTGTCCTGGAGTTCGAGGAGCAGCACCTGCGCGAGCTCGGTCCGCGGGTCGACCCAGTCCTGGCCCGGATCGCGCTCCGCCGTGTAGCGGTCGGCGCGGTCGCTGATGAACTCCAGGGTCCGGCGCAGGATCCCGGCGCGATCGGTGAAGTGGTAGTAGATCAGCGAGGTGGACACCCCCGCTTCGGCGGCGAGCTCTCCCACGCGCAGTCCGCGCACGCCGCGGCGCGCGATCACTCGCGTGGCGGCCCTGAGTATTTCCGTTCGACGGTCTGACACGAGGTGTCACTCTACCCGCCGAGCCGGTCACATGGGGCCATTTCCTGATCGGACAGTCAGGTACTTTCCCAGCCCGGCGGCCCACCATACCCGCTGGTCAAACACCTGGACTTGCGGTGCATCACAGCACCGCAGCGCCCGCGAACCCTTCGCAGGGCGCACGACTGGCCGAATCGACGAGTACTTGGCCAGAAGCATTGACTGAATTTTCAGTACGGAGGAGGATGCGGGGCACACGCCCCCTCCCCTCCCTTTTCACACACAGGAGCGACCATGACGGATTTCCGGATGCCGGCCGAGTGGACCGAGCACGAGGGCTGCCTGATGGCCTGGCCGACGCGTCAGGAACTGTGGGGTGAGGTCTTCGACGAGGTGAAGGCGGAGTACGCGCAGGTCGCCGGCGCCATCGCGCAGTTCGAGCCCGTGACCATGGTGGCCCTGCCCGGCGCCGGCGCCGAGGCCCGTGAGCGGTGCGGGGAGGGCGTCACGGTCGTGGAACTGCCGCTGGACGACTCCTGGTTCCGGGACTCCGGGCCGATCTTCGTGCTCGGGCCCGACGGACGGCGTGCGGGGCTGGACTTCCGCTTCAACGCCTGGGGCGGCAAGCACCACCCGTACGACACCGACGACAAGATAGCGGCCGCCCTGCTGGAGCACCTCGGCGTGGAGCGCGTCGCCTCCCCGATGATCCTCGAGGGCGGCGCGATCACCGTGGACGGCGAGGGAACGCTGATCACCACCGAGCAGTGCCTGCTGCACCCCAACCGCAACCCGGGGATGAGCAAGGAGGAGATCGAGGCCGAGCTGATCGCCCGCCTCGGCGTCACCAAGGTGATCTGGCTGCCGTACGGCGGTCTGCTGGACACCGAGACCGACGGGCACGTGGACGGGGTCTGCGCGTTCGTCGCCCCCGGCAAGGTGGTCGTCCAGCTGCCGAGCGACCCGGAGCACCCGGACCACGAGCGGATGCGCGTCAACCGCGCCGTCCTGGAGGAGGCCACCGACGCCGCCGGGCGCCGCCTGGAGATCGTCGACCTGCCGCAGAGCGCCTTCGTCGAGGTGGCCGGCCGGGAGACCGAGGTCGGCTACCTGAACTTCTACATCGCCAACGGCGGGGTCGTCGTCCCGGTCGCGGGGGTCCCCGAGGACGAGGGGGCGCTCGCCGTCATCGCGGCCGCGCTGCCCGGCCGCAAGGTCGTCGGCGTCCGCTCCCGCGTGATCGCGTACGGGGGCGGCGGCGTCCACTGCATCACCCAGCAGGTGCCGTCCCCGGTGCCCGTCGCCACCTCCCGCTGAGCGTCGAGCAAGGAAGAGAGAGCACCGATGCCGAGATCCCTCCCCTGGTCCGGAACCCACCGGTCCGCACGCCGGTCCGCACGCCGGTCCGCACGCCGGTACGCGCTCCCCGTCGCGGCCCTCGCCGCCGTCTCCCTGGTCGCCGCCTGCTCCGGCCCGCCCAAGGACGGCCCGGCCCCCGGGAGCGCCGCGTTCAAGCTCTCCGCGGGCACCCCGGCCGCCGCCGGCGAGCTGGACTCCTTCACCTGGGCCCTGTACGCCGAACCGCCCACGCTCGACTACGTCTCCGCCTTCGACTACCCGCAGAACACCATCGTCTCCAACGTCTGCGAGTCCCTGATGCGGTGGATGCCGCAGCTCACCGTGGCTCCGGGCCTGGCCGAGAAGGCGACCAACCCCGACCCGAACACCTGGGTCTACGACCTCCGCGCGGGCGTCGCGTTCCACGACGGCGGTGTGATGACCGCCGACGACGTGGTCTTCAGCCTCGGCCGGCAGGCCGACCCGGAGGGCGGGTCGGCCTGGAACAGCAACTTCGCCAACGTCGAGTCGATCACCAAGACGGGACCGCTCCAGGTCACGGTCAAGCTGAAGCAGCCCGATTCGCAGTTCCCCCAGTACATGGCGACCGCCGCCGGAGTCGTCGCCTCCAAGGCCGGCGTCGAGAAGGCGGGCAAGGACTACGGCACCTCGGGCAGCCTGGACTGCACCGGCCCCTTCAAGCTGGGCACCTGGAACAAGGGCCAGTCGATCGAGCTCCAGCGTTTCGACGGCTACTGGGGCACCAGGGCGAAGTCGGCGAAGGCGGTCTTCACCTTCCTGACCGACCCGTCCGCCCGTACCAACGCGATGCTGAACGGCGAGGCCGACGGCGGCTACCTGATCCCCACCGAGAGCTACGACCGGCTGAGCAGGAGCGGCGTGGGCACCCTCTACTTCGGCGAGGGACTCAGCACGGTCAACGTCAACGTCACCAGCATGAAGGGGGCGCTCGGCGACGTACGCGTGCGCCGGGCGCTGTCCATGGCACTGGACCGCCGCGGGTTCGTCAAGGCGGGCCTGGCCGGAGCGGGCACCGCCACCAACTCCCTCACCACCAGGGCCGTCTGGGCCGCGGCCCCCGAAGACGTGCGCAAGGCCGCCTTCGACGGTCTGCCGTCGCCCGAGCAGAACATCGAACAGGCCAAGGCGCTGATCAAGGAGGCCGGTGCCACCGGCAAGACGGTGACCATCGCCACCAGCGCCATCGGCCAGGACGTGTCGCTGCTGGCCACCGCGGTCCAGGCCGCCGGCAGCAGGATCGGGCTCGACGTCCGGCTGAAGACCATCGCCCCGAACGCCTTCACCGCCCTGTTCACCGACCCCCAGGCGCGCGAGGGCCTGGACATGTTCCCCGAGACGTACTACGACTCCATCACCGACCCGATGGACCTGCTGAGCAACTTCCAGACCGGGGCGTTCCAGAACTACGCCGGCTACAGCGACCCGGCCTACGACGACCTCGTCGCCAAGGCCCGCGCGGAGTACGACCCGGCCCGCCGGACGGCGACGGCCGCCCAGCTGCAGAAGAAGGCCGCCGACGAGGTCCTGTGGATCCCCGTGGCCGAATGGCCCACGGCGGTCTTCCTGAACAAGAGGATCACCGGGGCGCCCACCACCATCTCGTACCTGTACTCCCCGTGGGCCGCCGACGTCGGGGCGGCCACGCGATGAGTTTCCTGAGATTCGCCCTGCGGCGGCTGGCCGAGATGGCGGCCACCCTGTTCGGCGCCTCGTTCGTCATCTTCGGCGCCATGTACCTGGCGCCCGGCAATCCGGCGAGCTTCCTGCTCGCCGGGCGGTCGGCCTCCCCGGAGGCGCTGCGGGCGATCAACGCCCAGTACCACCTGGACGAGCCGTTCGCGGTGCAGTACCTGCGCTGGCTCGGCCAGGTGGTCCAGGGCGACTTCGGGCGCTCGATCACGTACCGCACCGACGTGTCCCGGCTGCTGGCGGACCGGCTGCCCAGCACCCTGCTGCTGATCTCCATGGCGCTCGTCCTGGTGCTGGCCGCCGGCCTGCTGCTGGGCTGGATCGGCGCGGTGCGCGGCGGCGCCGCCGATTCGACGATCCTCGTCACGACCACGTTCGCGATCGGCACCCCGTCGTTCGTGGCGGCGGTCCTGCTCCAGGGCCTGTTCGCGGTGAAACTGCACTGGTTCCCCACCGGGGGCACGGGCGAGGGCCTCGGCCAGATGCTGTGGCATCTGACACTGCCCGCCGTCGCGCTGGCGCTCTACCTGATCGGGATGCTCGCCCGCGTCACCCGGGCCGCGATGCTCGAAGTCCTCGGCCAGGAGCACGTCACCGTCGCCCGCAGCCGCGGGGTCGCCGCGCACCTGGTGGTCCGGCGGCACGTGTTCCGCAACGCCCTGGGCACCGTGCTCACCACCGGCGGGCTGATCGTGTCCACCCTGCTGGTCACCACCGTCCTGGTGGAGTCCGCCTTCAGCGTGGGCGGCATCGGCCAGCTGCTCGAACTGTCCACCACCACCAAGGACTTCCCCACGGTGCAGGCCATCTCCCTCATCATGGTCGCCCTGTTCATGACCGTGAACCTCCTCGTCGACCTCCTCCATCCGCTGGTCGACCCCCGGGTCGCCCTCGGCCCCCGGAAGCAGGCGGCATGAGCGCCACCACCCTGCTGCGCCGGCCCGGCCTCGCCCGGATCCGGAGCACCCGCGCACCCCTGTCCGCGCTCTGCCTGGGCTTCGTCGCCCTGGTGGTCCTCGCCGCCGTACTCGCCCCCTGGATCGCCCCTTACGATCCGAACGTCGTCGACCTGGGCAACGCCCTGGCCGGGCCGTCCGCCGAGCACCTCCTCGGGGTCGACGCCTCCGGGCGCGACACGCTGTCCCGGCTGGTCCTGGGCGCCCGCACCTCCCTGCTCGGCCCGCTCGGGGTGGTGGTCTTCTCCACCCTGGCCGGGGTGGCCATCGGGACGGCCGCCGCCTGGCGGGGAGGCTGGCTGGACTCCGTCCTGTCGCGCAGCACCGAGCTCGTCTTCGCCTTCCCCGGCATGCTGCTGGCGATCCTGATCGTCTCGGTCTACGGGGAGGGGCTGATGGCCCCGGTCATCGCGCTGGCGATCGCGTACCTCCCGTACGTCAGCCGGCTCACCCGCTCCCTCGTCCTCGCCGAGCGGGAGCGCCCGTACGTGGAGGCCTACCGGGTGCAGGGCCACTCCGGGCTGCAGATCTGCCTGCGCCACGTCGTACCCGGCGTCGCCCCGGTCGTCCTCGCCCAGTCCACGATCAACTTCGGCTACGCCCTGATCGACCTGGCCGGCCTCTCCTTCCTCGGCCTGGGCGTACCCGCCCTGACCCCCGACTGGGGCCGCATGGTCTTCGACGGCAAGACCGCCATCCAGTCCGGCTACCCGCTCTCGGCGATCGTGCCGTGCGCGGCCATCGTCCTGACCGTGGTCGCCTTCAACGTCGTCGGCGAACGCCAGGCCGACAAGGTCGCCAGGAGGGACCGATGAACACCCTCGACACGGGCGCCGCCCCGGACACCCCGGACACCCTGAACACCCTGAACACCCTCGACGTCCGGGGGCTGCGCCTGCGGCTGCCGGACAGTGCCAGGCCCGTACTCGACGGGGTCGACCTCACCGTCGCCGCCCGGGAGACGGTGGCCCTGGTCGGCGAGTCCGGCTCCGGCAAGACCCTCACCTCCCGCAGCGTGCTCGGCCTGCTGCCGGCGGGTGCGCGGGCCCAGGGGTCCGTACGGGTCGTCGGCGACGACGTCCTCACCATGACCGCCGGTCAGCTGCGGGTCCTGCGCACGAGCACCGCGGCCATGATCTTCCAGGACCCCAGGGCCGCCATCAACCCGATGCGCCGCGTCGGCGACTTCCTCACCGAGAGCCTGCGCCTGAACGCCCGGATGAAGAAGGACGCCGCCGAGGCGCGGGCGGTGCGGATGCTGGAGGCCGTCGGCCTCTCGGCGGCCGCCCTGCGGAAGTACCCGGGACAGCTCTCCGGCGGCATGCTGCAACGGGTCATGATCGCGGCCGCGCTCATGGGCGACCCCGCGCTGATCCTCGCCGACGAGCCGACCACGGCCCTGGACGTGACGACGCAGGCGGAGGTGGTGGCGCTCCTCGGCGAGCTGCGCGAGAGCTTCGGCACCGGGCTGCTCTTCGTCACGCACGACCTCGGGCTCGCCGCGGCCATCAGCGACCGGGTGTACGTCATGTACGCGGGCCGGATCGTCGAAACGGGCCCCGCCGAGGAGCTGTTCGCGCGGCCGCGCCACCCGTACACGGCGGCGCTCCTCGATTCGACCCCGCGGCTGGACTCGCCGCGGGGCCGGCTCGCCGCGATCGAGGGCCGCCCGCCGAGCCTGCGCGAGGAGGTGACGGGGTGCCCGTTCGCGGCGCGGTGCGCGTACGCGACCGATCGGTGCGCCCGGGAGGCGCCGGCTCTGCTGCCCCTCGCCGAGGGAGGGGCGGGCGCCGCGGTCGCGGCCGGCCATCTCGCCTCGTGCCACCACAGTGACCAGGTCCGCGGCGCACCGGGCGAGCAGGGCCGGTCCCCCGCCCGAAAGGAGAGCCACCGATGAGGAAGACCGTGCTGGAGGCCGCCGGCCTGCGCCGGGCCTACGGGCCCGTCCAGGCGGTGGACGACGTCTCGTTCCGGCTGACCGAAGGGGGCTCGCTCGGCATCGTCGGCGAATCGGGCTCGGGGAAGACGACCACCGCCCGGATCGTCGTGGGGCTGGAGCACGCGGACTGCGGCCGGATCCTCGTCCACGGGCGGGACCGGGGCGATCGCGTGCGCGGCAAGGCACAACGCCTGGCGCGGGCCCGGGAGGTGCAGATGGTCTTCCAGGACCCGTTCCTGTCCCTGGACCCGCGCACGACCGTGGGCGGCGCGCTCCGCGAGACCCTGCGGCTGCACTTCCCCGGAGCCGACCACGGCCGGCGCGTCGCCGAGTTGCTCGACCAGGTGGGTCTGGGGGCCCGGGAGGCGGACGCGCTGCCACGGCAGCTGTCGGGCGGGCAGCGCCAGCGCGTGGCGATCGCCCGGGCGCTGGCGGTGGAGCCGGCCGTCCTGGTGCTCGACGAGGCGGTGGCCGCGCTGGACGTGTCCGTACAGGCCCAGATCCTCAATCTGCTCTCCGACATCCGTGAACAGACGGGCATCGGCTACCTGTTCATCACCCATGACCTCGGAGTCGTGCGCTGCGTCACCGACGACGTCGTCGTCATGCGGAACGGCCGGATCGTCGAGGCGGGCCCGACCGCGCAGGTCCTCGCCGCGCCGCAGCATCCGTACACCCGGCTGCTGTTGGAGTCGGTGCCCCGGCCGGGCTGGGATCCGCAGGGCATCGCGGCGGCGCGGCGCGCCCTCTGAGGGGGCCTGCGGCTCAGGGCAGGCGTACGGCCGCGGCGGTGAGGCCCTCGACGAGGACCCGTACGGTCGCCTCGGGATCGACTCGGGAGTCCAGCGACTGGAGGGCGGCGAGCCCGTCGGAGGCGGCGGCCAGCGCCGTTCCCGGCGGGACGGGGTCGAAGGCGCCGTCGTGCTCGTCCGCCAGCACCCGGAACAGCCGGACGAAGCACTCCCGCCAGCGCAGGTACTCCGCGTCCACCGCGGCTCGGACCCGGTCGTCGTTCAACGCGAACCAGTGGAGGGCGGAATGCAGGCGTGACAGGTCCGGGCCCTCGGGCTGCGTGAGCAGTCCGATCACCCGCTCGGCGCGCTCGGCGAAGGAACCGGGGCGGTCGACCGCGGCTTCCATCGGACCGATCCACTCGGGCCCGATGTCCTGCACGACGGCCACGATCAGGTCGGTGCGGTCCTTGAAGTGGTAGTGGCACATGCCGTGCGAGATCCCGCAGAGCGCGGCGACGTTGCGGGTGCTGAAACGGGCGAACCCCTCGCCGGCGAGCAGGGTCCGGGCGGCGGCGATGAGCCGCGCGCGGGTCTGCTCCCCCTTGGCGGAGGTACGGGACGGGCGGATGGTGCGGGCCGGAGCGGGCGGCCGCCCGGACTCGGCCCGTGCCGCCGTTTCTGCTGCTTCCGCTACTTCCGCTGCTTCTGCTGCCACGGCGCCACTCTAACGACCCCGCGTCCGCGGCACCGCAAGAACGATCAAGAGGCAGCAACTCCCTTTCTTTATACGGAAGTTGATGCGTCCAAAATTATTAACCGAGCGCTCGGTCAGTAATACGTTCCGGGCCAATCGGTGGAGCGATCCACCCTGGCTGATCGGAGAACAGTGATGAACGATCACGCTGCACCCCAGGACCCGGCCGGCGGAACGCCGCGACGGACCCTGGACAGGCGGGGCTTCCTGGCGGCGGCAGGCCTCGCGGCCGCGGGCGCCGCTCTGGCGGCGGCGGGCGGCGAGGCCTTCGCCGCCACCCGCCCCTCGGCGCGGGCGGCGGCCGCCGGCGGGTTCACGGTCCCGCTCGACACGGTCCGGCACACCCGTACCTGGATGGCGTGGCCGGACAGCTCGGCCGTCTGGGGGCGGAAGCTGGCGGGCGTCCAGGCCAACATCGCGCTCATCGCGAAGACCATCGCCAAGTACGAGCCCGTCGTCATGTGCGCCAACCCGGCGAGCGTCTCGAAGGCGAAGAGCGCCTGCGGACCGGCCGTCACCGTGATCGGCTCGATCCCCGTCGACGACTGCTGGATGCGCGACAGCGGACCGGTGTTCCGTACGGACGGCGCGGGCGGACTGGACACCGTCGGCCTGAACTTCAACGGCTGGGGCAACCAGCAGACCCACGCCAAGGACTCCCTGGTCGCCGGCCGGATCGCGGCCTACGTCGGGGTCCCGTTCACCGCCGCCTCCTTCGTCGGCGAGGGCGGCGCGGTGGAAACGGACGGCGCGGGCACCCTCATGGCCACCCGCAGCAGCATCATCAACCCTGACCGCAACCCCGGCCTGACGCAGTCACAGATCGAGGCGGCGATGTGCGGCGCCTTCGGTGCCTCCAAGGTGATCTGGTTCAAGGGCGTCCTCGGCCGGGACATCACCGACGACCACGTCGACGCGACCTCCCGCTTCCTGGCCCCGGGCCAGGGGCTGGTCCAGATGCCGCTGGCGAGCGACACCGACGCCTGGTCGAACGACGCGCGCCAGCAGTACCAGATCCTCTCCACCTCCACCGGCGCCCAGGGCAACCCGATCTCGGTCACCAAGCTCCAGGGCCCCGACTACAACCTCATCCGCTCCACCGACCCGAACTTCGTGGGCGCGTACGCCAACTACTACGTGTGCAACGGGGCGGTCATAGCACCGCAGTTCGGCGATTCCCGCGCCGACGCCGGAGCCAAGTCCACCCTCCAGCGCCTCTTCCCGGGCCGCACCGTCGAGCAGCTCGACATCGACAGCCTCGGCGCGGGCGGCGGCGGCATCCACTGCGTCACCCAGCAACAGCCCGTCCCGTAACGGCGCCCGTCGCGCGGAACGCGGGGGTGTCCCGGTGAAGGGGCTCTTCACCGGGACACCCCCGCACTCGTCCACGGACCGGCACCCGGCCGTCGCGAACCACCCCGGCTCCGCGGTTCGTGATCTTGCTGCTAGATTTTCACAGCTTCGCTTGAGCAGTTCTTGACCCGCCTCACATGGCGGTTTGCACTTCTGGATGGGAAATCTCGTGCCGCTCCGCACCCGCACGGCCGCGCTCGCCGCGGCCTTCGCCCCCGGTGTCACCGCCGCAGGCACCGCCTCTCCGGCGATCGCCCGGCCCGCAGCCGTAGCGGCCGGCTAGTACCCACCACGCCCATCCGGCTCCGCCGCCGGCTCTGACCAAGCCGAGCGACAGGCAACAGGCCGTCTTGCGCAGCCTTTTGAAACTCGCCGAGCAGCGGCGCGCGCGTGCGCGCGCCGCGTGTACGGCCCCAGGGGGAACCATCATTTCCGCAATCCGTCCGGGGTCCGAACAGAGCTATGCGGCCGATGCCGCGAATCGGAACGGGCCCGCGCCGTCGGCGCCACGGCCCACTTCTTCTCGTACGCCACTCATGCGTACCCGACGCTCTTTCCCAAGGAACACCACCATGTTTAGTTCTCGTCCCCGGCACTCGTGGATCGCCGCGGCCCTCGCCGCCGCCGTCGGTGCCGGTCTGCTGACCTCGACCGGCGCGCTGGCCGCCACAGGGACCCCCGACGCCTCCGACCGGTTCGCCCACACCGCGCAGATCACCACCGGCGCGGAGGCCGACGCCCGCGGCTGCTCCGGCACCCTGGTCGCCGCCCAGTGGCTCCTGACCTCAAAGAGCTGCTTCGCCGCCACCCCCGGTGAGGCCGTCCCGGCCGGTAAGCCCGCCCGCGCGGCCAAGGCCACGCTGGGCTCCACCACGTACGACATCGTCGACCTGATTCCCCGTACGGACCGCGACGTGGTCCTGGCCCGGCTCGACAAGCCGGTCGCCGGCGTCACCCCCGCCAAGATCGCCTCCGCCCCCGCCGCGGCCGGCTCCGCGCTGACCGCGGCGGGCTTCGGCCGTACCAAGACCGCCTGGGTACCGGGCAAGGTCCACACCGCCGCGTTCACCACGACCTCCGCGGCGGCGACCACGCTGGCCCTGGAAGGCGGCCAGAGCGGTGACGCCATCTGCCAGGGCGACGCCGGTGGTCCCGTGGTCAACGCCCAGGGCGACGTCGTGGCCCTCGGTACCCGCTCCTGGCTCGCCGGCTGCTTCGGCACCCCGGCGACGGAGACCCGCCGCGCGGCGGAAGCCGCCCGCGTCGACGGCCTCGCGGCGTGGGTCATGGACGTCCGTGCGGCCGCGCCGGGTTGGCGGTCCCAGGCGGCCGTGCAGACCGACAAGGGCCTCTACCAGGGCGCCCGTCTCGCCGACGGCGGCTGGACCGGCTTCGTCGACGTCCAGTCGAAGGCCGGCGACATCGGCGGGGTCCGCGCGAGCGCGATCGCCGGTATCGACGACAACAGCCACGTGGTGGCCCTGGGCAACGACGGCAAGCTGCGCCACACCATCCGCAAGGCGGACGGCACCTGGGGCGCCTTCGGTGACATCGGCTCCATGGCCGGCGTGCTCACCGGCATCACCCACGTGTCCGCCGTCTCCATCGGCACCGACCTGCACGTGGTCGTGGCTGCCGACGGCAAGGTCTTCCACACCGTCCGCCGCGGCGACGGCAGCTGGACGCCCTTCGGTGACATCTCCATGGCCGCCGGCCCGATCGGCGGCGTGAGCTCCGTCGCCACGGCCAGCGTCGGTGGGGAGCTCCAGGTCATCGCGGTCAGCGGCGGCAAGGCCTTCCACACCATCCGCAACACCACCGGCCACTGGTCGGAGTGGGGCGCCGTGGCCTGGGCCGCCGGCACCACCGGCCCGGTCACCTCGGTCTCCATGGCCGGCATCGGCGGTGACGCCCACATCGTGATCGCGACCGACAACGGCACGCGTCAGTACCACACCATCCGCAAGGCCGACCGCAACTGGGACCCCTTCGGCGAGCTCAAGGGCCCGCTCGGCACCATCACGGCCAGGTCCGTGGCCGCCGCGAGCGTCGACGGCGAACTCCAGCTCACCGCGGTGACTTCGGACGGCAAGGTCGTCCACACGATCCGTCACGCGGACCGCACCTGGGCCAACCCCACCGCGGCCGCGCTCGGCACCATCGGGAAGCCCGCCGCCATCAGCATGACCGGCACCCTCTGACCGAGAACGCCTGAGCCGTCGCGCGACCGCCCCCACCGGACCGGCCGCGCGACGGCACGCCGTCCCGTCACCCTGCGGTCGCCCCGTCGCCACCGCCGGGGTGTGCGGACACCGCGTTGCAGACCCGCAGGGTTTCAGCGGCGGACTCGGGGCATGCCCAGGCCGATCCAGGAGATGATCTCTCGCTGGATCTCGTTGTTGCCGCCGCCGAAGGTGAAGATGACCGCGCTGCGGTAGCCGCGTTCGAGTTCGCCGTGCAGGACCGCGCCCGTGGAGCCGTCCTTGAGGGAGCCGGCCGCGCCGACGATCTCCATCAGCCAGGCGTACGCGTCCCTGCGGGCCTCGGAGCCGTACACCTTGACGGCGGAGGCGTCCTGCGGGGTGAGCACGCCGTGCTGGACGGCGCCCACCATCTGCCAGTTGAGGAGCTTCATCGCGTCGAGTCGGGCGTGGGTGCGGGCCAGGCGGCCGCGGACCCAGGTGAGGTCGATGACGCGGCGCCCGTCGGCGAGCTTGGTCTGCGCGGCCCAGCGCTGGACGTCGTGCAGGGCCCGGATGGCCATGGTGCCGTGGGCGGCGAGGGTGACGCGCTCGTGATTGAGCTGGTTGGTGATCAGGCGCCAGCCCTTGTTCTCCTGGCCGACGCGGCGGCTCGCGGGGACGCGGATGTTCTCGTAGTAGCTCGCGGTGGTGTCGTGCGAGGCAAGGGTGTTGATCAGGGTGCAGGAGTAGCCGGGGTCGGCGGTCGGCACGAGGAGCATGGTGATCCCCTTGTGCGCGGGGGCCTCCGGGTCGGTGCGGACGGCCAGCCAGACCCAGTCGGCGGTGTCCCCGTTCGTGGTCCAGATCTTCTGCCCGTTGACCACGTACGTGCCGGTCTCCTCGTCGCCCTCGCGGACGGCCTTGCACTTGAGGGCGGCGAGGTCGGTGCCGGCGTCCGGCTCGCTGTAGCCGATGGCGAAGTCGATCTCGCCCGAGAGGATGCGCGGGAGGAAGTACGCCTTCTGCTCGTCCGTGCCGAGCTGCATGATGGTCGGCCCGACCGTGTTCAGCGCCATCAGCGGCAGCGGTACGACGGCCTGCGCGGCCTCGTCGAAGAAGATGAACTGGTCCATGGGCGACATCCCCCGGCCGCCGTACTCCTTGGGCCACCCCACCCCGAGCCAGCCGTCTGCGCCCAGCTTGCGGATGGTCTCGCGGTAGAAGCGCTTCTGCGCGGCGGGGTCCTCGTAGCGGGCGTAGACGTCCTGCGGCACCAGCTCGGCGAAGTAGGCGCGCAGCTCGGTGCGCAACTGCTGCTGCTCAGGCGTGTATTCGAGGTGCACGGCCCCTCCGGGTGTCTAGCGGTCCAGCCGGTCGCTGTGGTGGCGGCGCACAGAGTAGAACGTGTTCCAAGAAGGGGGAAGGACTCGCGGGGCGCCGTTTCCGCCGACCGGCGGCGGGGCGTCGGCTCGTGACCCACAATGGGCGTGCGGGGAGCCGCAGTTCGAGGATCCGGGGGGACACGTGGACGAGAAGGCCTGGGAGCGGGAGTTCGGCGGACGGGACCCGATGCCGGAGCACCGCGACCGGATGCCCGGGCGGGCGGATCGACTGCCCGCCGGGCGGGACCGGATGCCCGGGGACCGGGACCGGCTGCCCGGCGACCGGCTGCCCGCCGGCCGGGGCGAGGGCCCCGGGGGCGTGACCCAGATCCACGAGCCGGGCGCGCTGCCCGTCGACCCCGAGAGTCCCGACCGCATGCGCGCGTGGGAGCTGCTGCCCGACGACGTACGGGCCAAGACGCGCGAGAAGGCCGGCAGGTCCCTGGTGTGGTGGGCCCGGGTCTACTCCGACGGCGCCCCCTTCGCGGTGGTGTTCGGGGACCGCGGCCTGTGCCGGGTCCAGCCGACGTACCGGGACGGCAGGGCGCAGGAACACCGGGGCGAGCGGCTCCGGGTGGAGCCCGGCTCGCTGGTCAGCCGTTCCTTCGACGGGCGCCCGGCGCAGGCGGGCGGCGCAGGTGCGGCCGCGCCCGGCCGGCCGGGCGCGCCGGTGGAGCGGCTGGTCCTGGACCCGCCGGAGGCTCAGGGGGTGCTCGGGCACTTCCCCCTCGACGTACAGGACTTCCTCCAGCGCCCGTTCCTGGCCGGGCGGCGGACCGTCACGGCCGAGTGGTACTACGAGGAGACGGTCCAGCCCCGGCACAGCGATCTGTTCGTCCTGCTGTGCCTGTCCACCGACCGCCACGTCACCGCGATCGAGGCCCGCCGCTCCCTGGACCTGGGCGCGACACCGGACCGGGCCCGGTGGCACACCCTCACGTGCCACCAAGCCCGGCTCAGCCCCCGCTGATGCCCCCCGCTGACCCACCACTGACCCACCGCCGACTTTGCGGACGAAGGAGTACCCGAACACGCCCGTGGCGGCGCCGGCCGCGCCGGGGACGGCAACGAGGAGGGTGAGGGCGCCGGCGGCTGCACCCCGCCGTCAGTTCAGCGCCGTGATCATCGCCGCGGCGGTCGCCGCCATCGCCGTACGGGCCGCCGTCAGGTAGGGCCGGGGGTCCGCCGGGGTCAGGTGGGTGCGGATCGCCTCCGTCATGGCCAGGTTCAGCGCGGTCCCGATGTTGACCTTGCGGATGCCGCCCGCCACCGCCGCCGCGAGTTCCGCGTCCGGCAGCCCCGAGGAGCCGTGCAGCACCAGCGGCACGTCCACCGTCTTGGCCAGCCGGGCCAGCAGCGCGTGGTCCAGCTCGGCGGTGCGGCTGGTCATCGCGTGGCTGCTGCCGACCGCCACGGCCAGCGCGTCCACCCCTGAGTCGGCCACGAACCGGCGCGCCTCGTCCGGGTCCGTACGGGCTCCCGGCGCGTGCGGGTCCAGCGGGGCGGCGCCGTTCTTCCCGCCCACCTCGCCCAGCTCGGCCTCGATCCACAGCCCGTTGGCGTGCGCCCAGTCGGCCGCGGAGCGGGTCGCCTCCAGGTTCTCCGCGTACGGGAGCTGCGCGGCGTCGTACATCACCGAGCTGAACCCGGCGTCCGCGGCCTGACGGAGCAGGTCGGGGCTCTTGACGTGGTCCAGGTGCAGGCCGACCGGGATCCCGGCGGCCTCCGCGCACGCGGCGGCCGCGCGCGAGATCGGCAGCAGCTGCCCGCCCCGGAACTTCACGGCGTTCTCGCTGAGTTGGAGGATGACCGGCAGGCCCGCCCGCTGCGCCCCGGCGACGACCGCCTCGACGTGCTCCAGCGTGATGATGTTGAACGCGGCGACGGCGCGGCCCGCGGCGGCCGCGTCGAGGACGAGCGTCCCGGCGGGGACCAGGCTCATCGGACCGCCTCCTCACCGGCGGTGAGGATCACCGAGCGGGTCAGGTTCCGCGGCTGGTCCGGATCGAGGCCCTGGCGGGCCGCCACCGCGATCGCCAGCCGGTGGATCCGTACGAGCTCGGCGAGCGGGTCGAGCCGGCCGGCCACCCACTGGCCGTCCGTGGCCCGCACCTGCTCGGCGAGGCCCGCGGGCGTCTCGCCGAGCGACCAGGTGAGGGTGCCGGGCCCGGAAACGCTGATCGGCCCGTGCCGGTACTCCATCGCCGGATACGACTCGGACCAGGACAGGGAGGCCTCGCGCATCTTCAGCGCGGCCTCGTGCGCGAGACCCACGCTCCAGCCGCGGCCGAGGAACGTGAACTGGCCTCGGCTCGCCGCCTGTTCGGGCAGCGGTTCGGCGAGGGCGGCGCGGGCGTCGGCGACGACGGAGGGGGTGTGCAGACCGAAGTGGGCGCGCAGCAGGGTCAGGGCGGTGGTCGCGAAGCGGGTCTGCACGACGGACTGCTCGTCGGCGAAGTCGAGTACGACGAGCTCGTCGGCGAGGGTCATCACCGGGGTCGCCGGGTCCCCGACGACGGCGGTCGTACGCACCCCCGTGTCCCGCAGCCCGGACAGCAGGTCGAGCACCTCGGTCGTGGTGCCGGACCGGGTGAGCGCGACGACCCGGTCGTAGCGGCGGTGCAGGGGGAACTCGGAGGCGGGGAAGGCGTCGGTCTCGCCCTGGCCCATCTCCTCGCGCAGGGCGGCGGCCGCCTGGGCCATGTAGTACGAGGTCCCGCAGCCCACGATCGCGGTACGCTCCCCCGGCCGCGGCAGCAACGCCCGGTGGGCCGGGGCCAGTTCGGCGGCCCGCTCCCAGCACTCGGGCTGTGTGCCCAACTCGTACGCGACGTGGCTCATGCCGGCTCCCTGGCGTGGTGGGTGCAGTTTCCTGCAAGGTAGCGGCCCATTTCACGCAACTTCAAGCACCCAGGGGGGTTGATCTCCTGAGTTAATGTCGACGCGTAGGCCGTTGGAGCACACCCGAGGGGGTCGATCACCGTGGGGTCCATGACCCGCAAGGAGCGCTGGCAGACGCTGCTGGACCGGCTGGTGGAGCGGGGCGAGCTGGAGGTGGAGCCGACGGCGGAGGCCCTCGGCGTGTCCGCCGCGACCATCCGCCGCGACCTCGACCAGCTGGCCGAACAGCAGCTGCTGGTCCGCACGCGCGGCGGCGCGGTGGTGCACGGCGTCAGTTACGAACTCCCGCTGCGCTACCGCACGTCGCGCCGCGCCGCCGAGAAGCACCGGATCAGCGAGGCGGTGGCGGAGCTCATCGCCCCGGGCGAGGTGATCGGCCTGACGGGCGGCACCACGACCACGGAGGTGGCCCGGGCGCTGGCCGGCCGCCCGGACCTGGCGACGGGCTCGCCGGCGCTGACGGTGGTGACCAACGCGCTCAACATCGCGGGCGAACTCGTCATCAGACCGCAGTTCAAGATCGTCCTGACGGGCGGGGTCGCCCGCCCCCAGTCGTACGAGCTGACGGGCCCGCTGGCGCAGCAGGTGCTGGGCCAGCTGACGATGGACACGGCGGTGGTCGGCGTGGACGCCTTCGACCCGGCGGACGGCGCGGCGACCCGCCACGAGGACGAGGCGGCGATGAACCGCCTCCTGTGCGAACGGGCCCGCCGGGTGGTGATCGCGGCGGACTCCAGCAAACTCGCGGTCCGCGCCTTCGCCCGCATCTGCCCGACGCGGTCGGTGGACGTCCTGGTGACGGACACGGCCCTGCCGGACCGGGTGGCGGCGGAGTTCGAGGCCGCGGGGGTGGAGGTGCGGAGGGTGTGAGGGCCGCCCCCGCCCCGACCGCCCCTCAGTGCGCCGGCAGGCGTCCCGCCTCCTGCGACAGGGCTGCCAGGATCGGGGCGATCAGGGGGTGCGATTCCGCGCCCCGGCGGGTCGCCGCGAAGACCCTCCGGGTGGGCGTCGATCCCGAAACCGGGCGGACCTGGACCTCCTTGAGGTCCATGCCGCGCAGCGCCGAGCGCGGGACCAGCGCCACCCCCGCCCCGGCGCCCACCAGGGCCGTCACGGCGCGGAAATCGTCCGAGGAGTGCACGAACCGGGGCTGGAAGCCCGCCAGTTCGCAGGCGAGCAGGGTCACGTCGTGGCACGGGTTCCCGGGGTACTGGCCCACCCAGTCCGCGCCGGAGAGGTCAGCCAGCGGGACCTCGGGAAGATCGGCCAGGGGGTGTCCCGAGGGGAGCACCGCATCGAAGGGCTCCGCGTACAGCGGGAGCACCGACAGACGGCCGTCGTCGGCGCCCGGGGCGCCGCGGTACTCCACCGCCAGCGCCAGGTCGGCCTCGCCGTCGAGCAGCAGCGGCAGGCTCTGGTCGCCTTCCGCGTCCCGTACGCGCAGGCGGATGCCCGGGTGCTCGCGGGCCAGGCGGCCGATCGCGGGGGCGAGGACCTCGGCGATGCCGGTCGCGAAGGCAGCCACCGTCACCTCGCCCGCCGCGCCTCCCGCGTAGGCCGCGAGCTCGGCTTCGGCGCGCTCCAGCTGGGCGAGGACCTCGTGGGCGTGCCCGAGCAGGATCTCGCCGGCCGCCGTCAGCCGTACGCCGCGGCCGCTGCGGGTCAGCAGCGCGTGCCCGGTCTCCTGTTCGAGCGCCGCGAGCTGCTGGGAGACGGCGGAGGGGGTGAGGTACAGGGCTGCGGCCGCGGCGGTCACCGTACGGTGGTCCGCCACGGCCCGCAGAATGCGCAGCCGGCGGGGGTCGATCACCCCACCATTCTCGCAGGTGGAGCAGGGCGGCCCGGCCGCCCGGGCCGCCCCCGCCCGTGCAGCCTCAGGCCCGCGTCGCCGCCAGGGCCGTACGCGCGTCCGCGAAGGCGGCCACCGCGCGTTCCACGTCCGCCGTCGAGTGGGCCGCCGAGAGCTGGACGCGGATGCGGGCCGCGCCCATGGGGACCACGGGGTAGGAGAAGCCGATCACGTACACGCCGCGCTCCAGCAGCAGTTCCGCCATCTTGGCCGCCTCCGCCGCGTCGCCGATCATCACCGGGGCGATCGCGTGGTCGCCGGGGAGGATCTCGAAGCCGGCCTCGGTCATCTTCGCGCGGAAGAGCGCGGTGTTGGCGGCGAGCCGCTCGCGCAGGTCGCCCGCCGACTCCAGCAGGTCCAGGACCTTCAGGGACGCGGCCGCGATGACCGGGGCCAGGGAGTTCGAGAAGAGGTACGGGCGCGAGCGCTGGCGCAGCAGTGCGACGATCTCGGCGCGGGCCGCGACGTAGCCGCCGGAGGCCCCGCCGAGCGCCTTGCCGAGGGTGCCGGTGATGATGTCGACACGGTCCATGACCCCGTGCAGCTCCGGCGTGCCGCGGCCGCCGGGGCCGACGAAGCCCACCGCGTGCGAGTCGTCGACCATGACCATGGCGTCGTAGCGCTCGGCCAGGTCGCAGATCTCGGCGAGCGGGGCGACGTACCCGTCCATGGAGAAGACGCCGTCGGTGACGATCAGCTTGCGGCGCGCGCCGCCCTCGGTCGCCTCCTTCAGGCGGGCTTCGAGCTCGGCCATGTCACGGTTGGCGTACCGGAAGCGGCGGGCCTTGGAGAGGCGGATGCCGTCGATGATCGAGGCGTGGTTGAGGGCGTCGGAGATCACCGCGTCCTCGGCGCCCAGGAGGGTCTCGAAGACGCCGCCGTTGGCGTCGAAGCAGGAGGAGTAGAGGATCGTGTCCTCCTGGCCGAGGAACGAGGACAGCCGGGCCTCGAGTTCCTTGTGCACCTCCTGCGTGCCGCAGATGAAGCGGACCGAGGCCATGCCGTAGCCCCAGCGGTCCAGCGCGTCCTTCGCCGCGGCGACCACCTCGGGGTGGTCGGCCAGCCCCAGGTAGTTGTTGGCGCAGAAGTTGAGGACCTCGCCGGGGGCGCCGCCCGCGGTGACGGCGACGGCCGCGTTCTGCGGGGTGCCGATCACGCGCTCGGGCTTGTGCAGGCCCGCGGCGCGGATCTCGTCGAGGGTGGTGCGGAGGTCTTCGCGTACGGACTCGAACATGGGCTTCGGCTTCTCCTAGTGCGGCGGACGAAGGGGGCCGGGCCCCGCGGAGGGGGGAGGGTGGGCGGGGCCCGGCCGGAGGGAGATGGTTCGGTGGGACGGAGGCGCACAGGCCCTCGGGCGAGGAGGGCGCTCACGCCCTCCTCGCCCGGGACCGGGGGCCGTTACGCCGTCCAGTCCAGGATGATCTTGCCACTGCGGGCGGTGGCCGCCTCGTCGAACGCGGCCTCGAAGTCCCGGTGCGAGTAGCGGCCGGTGATGACCGGGCTGAGGTCGAGCCCGCCCTCCAGCAGCACCGTCATCGCGTACCAGGTCTCGAACATCTCGCGGCCGTAGATGCCCTTGATCGTGATCATCGAGGTGACGACCTTCGCCCAGTCCACCGGGAACTCCTGCGCGGGCAGGCCCAGCATGGCGATCCGGCCGCCGTGTGTCATGTTGTCGATCATGTCGCGCATCGCCTCGGCGCGGCCGGACATCTCCAGGCCGATGTCGAAGCCCTCACGCAGGCCCAGCTGCGCCTGCGCGTCGGCGATCGTCGCCTTCGAGACGTCGAGCGCGAGCGTGGCACCGGCCTTGCGGGCGATCTCCAGGCGCTCGGGGCTGACGTCGGTGATGACGACGTTGCGCGCACCTGCGTGCTTGGCCACGGCCGCCGCCATGATCCCGATCGGGCCCGCGCCCGTGATCAGTACGTCCTCGCCGACCAGCGGGAAGGACAGCGCCGTGTGCACGGCGTTGCCGAACGGGTCGAAGATGGCCGCCACGTCCAGGTCCACGGCGGTCCGGTGCACCCACACGTTCTGCGCGGGCAGGACGACGTACTCGGCGAAGGCGCCGTCACGCCCGACGCCGAGGCCGACCGTGCTGCGGCACAGGTGGCGGCGCCCGGCCAGGCAGTTGCGGCACTTGCCGCACACCAGGTGGCCCTCGCCGCTGACCAGCGCGCCGATCTCGATGTCCCGGACGCCGGCGCCGATCGCGGCGACCTCGCCCACGAACTCGTGGCCCAGCACCAGAGGGGTCTTGACCGCGCCCTGCGCCCAGCCGTCCCAGGAACGGATGTGCAGGTCCGTGCCGCAGATGCCGGTGCGCAGCACCTTGATCAGCACGTCGCCTGCGCCGTACTCGGGCTCGGGGACGTCCATGAGCCACAGCCCGGGCTCGGCCTTGTGCTTGACGAGTGCCTTCATGGGAGTGGCTCCAGGCATGCGGAGGGAACGTTGCAACCACTGGTGCGGGTGCGACGTATCGACAGGCACCAATCTGCCGAGCGCGGAGGTGATCAGTCCATCGAGGATTTCTTAAGCGGGTCGACAGCCCAGCTTCACGCCTATGCTCCTCCCGTGAAGGGCTGTGGCCTGGGCAGGGGCCCGCGGCCGGGGCAGGGAATGGGGAGGTGAGGGGCGTGCCGAGTCTGCGCAGCAGAGCGCTGTCGGTCGCGCTGATCGCGGCGGGGCGGCGAAGACGGTTCGCGAGTGCCGAGGCGGTGCGCGCACGGGTCGCGGAGACGGCCCGCCGGCCGGCGTCGCACCTGCCGCCACGCTCGCTGGGCCGGGTCGCCGACATCTCCCGCACCTTCGTCGGTGCCTGGCCGGTGTACGACGCCTCGCCGCGCGGGATCGAGCCCACGGCCCAGGTGCTGTACATGCACGGCGGCGGGTACATCGACGAGCTGGTCCGGCCGCACTGGTCGATGATCCGGACCCTGGTCACGCAGGCGCGGGCCCGCGTCGTCGTACCGGCGTACATTCTGGCCCCGCGCGGGACCGCCGACCGGACGGTTCCGGTGGCCGCGGACCTGCTCAGCGGGCTCATCGCGAGCGGCGGAGCGGGCGGCACGGTGCTCGTCGGGGACGCTGCGGGAGCCGGCCTGGCACTGGCCGCCGCCCAGCGCCTGCGCGACCGTACGGGGGACCAGCCCTCGCGGATCGTACTGATCTCGCCCTGGCTGGACCTGACCATGAGCCACCCCGACCAGGCGGCGATCGAGGCCGCCGACCCCTTCCAGGCCCGGCCGGGGCTGCTGGAGGCGGGCCGGCTGTACGCGGGCACCCTGGCCACGGACGACCCGCGGGTGAGCCCCCTGCACGGCTCCTTCGCGGGGCTGGCGCCGATGACGGTGTTCACCGGCACCCACGACGTGCTGACCACCGACAGCAGGGAGCTGCTGCGCCGGGCCCGTGCGCACGGGGTCGAGGTGGAGTTCCACGAGGAGCCCGGGCTGCCGCACGGGTACCCGCTGCTGCCGGTGCCGGAGGGGCGCGCGGCCCGGGACCGGATCGTGGCGCTGATCAGGTCCGCCGCCGACGAGTGACGACGAGCCGTCGGGCCGGGGTGCGGGCCGTCATGCGGTGCAGGTCATCAGCGAGCTGACCGGCCAGGCGCGGTAGGCGGTCCAGTACGCCTCGTCGCGCGCGCCGTCGGCGGGAGGGGTCCGGCTCGGCTGCCAGCCGACCGTGGAGAAGCCCGCCTCGACGGCGGCCTCGGCGAAGTCGGCGTGCGCCCACTCGCGGAACTCGAAGTCGGCCGGCGGCTGGGTCAGGAACTGCGCCTTCAGCAGGGGCGCGTCGCCTTCCTGGACGCGGTCGACGATCCGGACCCCGTACGGCGACCAGTCGACGTGCGGGAAGGCGCCGGCGTTCGGCACGATGGCCAGCAGCCGGCCGCCGTCGCGCAGGTTGGCGCGGATCGAGCGGAACATGGCGTGCAGTGAGGACCGGTCGGCGGCGTGGTTGAACAGGTACACGGCGGTGGCCAGGTCGAAAGGGCCCATCCGCGGCAGCCTGGCCGCGTCTGCCACCAGGTATTCGATGGATGCCGCTTCGATGGATGCCGCTTCGACCGATGCCGCTTCGACCGATGCGGCTTCCGTCGGCGCAGCCCCGGTCGGCGCGGCCCCGGCGGGAGCCGTCCCGGTGTCTTCGGCCGCCGCCCCCGGCGCCGCCCCGCCCGCCGGACGTACCGCACCCACCGCGGCCTCCAGCGCGCCCACCCCGTCCCCGCCGATCACCCCGTGCGCGCGGGCCAGCCGGATCATCTCCTCCGAGATGTCCACGCCCACGGCCCGCCGGGCCCCGCCGCGGGCCAGCAGCCGCGTGTTGTAGCCGTATCCGCAGGCCAGGTCGAGGGTGTCGAGTCCACGCACACCGCCGAGCGCGTCGAGCGCCCCGAGCAGGGTGTGGGTGTCGGCCGCCGAGAAGGCCGCCGTGGTCTTCGACTCCACGAAACGATCGCCGATGCTGTCGTACTGGAACCGCATGCTCTGCCTTCCGTGGCGGGGTGGGACGCGTGCGTATGGTGCCCCGGAGCGCGCGCGCCGGGTCCAGGTGCGGCGGCCCGTCCCCCGGACGGGGGAGGCGTTCGGGTCAGTGCGTACGGCGTACGGGGTGCCCGGCGACCGCGGGGAGCAGTTCGCGGGCGCGGCCTCGCAGCCAGGCGTGGGCCGGGTCGGCGTCGTGGCGCGGGTGCCAGGCGAGGCCGAAGGGCAGCGTCGGCAGGTCGAGCGGCACCTCGAAGGCCTCCAGCCCGAGCTCGGCGGCGAGCGGTACGGCCTGGGAGGCGATCAGGCCGACGAGATCGCTCTCGCGCAGGATGAACAGGGAGGCGGGGTAGGAGCCGACGGTGCCCACCACCCGTCGGGACAGGCCCTGGCGGGCGAGGGCCGTGTCCACGGGGCCCTCCAGCCGGCCGCGCCGGGAGACGATGAGGTGCTCGGCGGCCGCGAACCGGCGCGCGGTCATCCGGCCCCGCAGCAGCGGGTGGCCGGCCCGGGCCACGCCCACCATGTGCTCGTCGAAGAGGCGCTCGACGCGCACCTCGGGGGATCCGCTGTCCACGACGCCGAGTTCGAGGTCGGCGACGCCCTCGCGCAGCGCAGGGGTGTCCACGTGGCTCTCCGACAGGAAGCGCAGCCGTACGCCGGGCGCCTCCCGGGCCACGCGCGAGAAGAGCGTGGCCCCGAAGGTGGCGGCGAAGGCGTCGTGGGCCAGCACGGTGAAGGTGCGGGTGAGGGTGGGCAGGTCGACCTGCCCGCCGCTCAGGAACAGGGCCCGGGCCCGCTCCACGACGGCCCGGACCTCGCCGTGGACGGCGAGGGCGTGCGGGGTCGGGACCATGGTCCGCCCGGCGCGGACGAGCACGGGGTCGCCGAGGGCCTTGCGGATCCGGCCGAGGGTGCGGCTCATGGCGGGCTCGGAGAGGTGCAGGCGGGCCGCCGCGCGGGACACGCTCGACTCCTCCAGGAGGACGTCGAGGGCGACGAGGAGATTGAGGTCCAGGCCGGATTGCGTCACACGCATTCATCCCTTGCAGAACTTGCACTGGAAAGCAGGTCGTCCCAACCCTACGGTGAGGAACGGGGGATGAAGCCGACCGCGCTCCCCTCCCCCACACCACGCCACACCACTTCACCGTCACCGACTCCGAGGAGGAGCCGTGCTCCGCCATGCCCTCAAGCGGGATGCCCGAGATCCCGACGCCGTCCCGTCCGCCCCGGCGTCCGGCGCTCTCACCCGGCCCGTGCTGCTCGTCCTGTGCGCCTGCGTACTCGTCGCCCAGGCCATGGTCGCCGCCGTCAACCTGCTGATCCCGCAGCTCGCCGCCTCCGCCCTGCACCCGACCCCCGGCCAGCTGGTGTGGGCGGTCGACGCCTACGTCATCGTCTTCGCCGCCCTGCTCATCCCGGCCGGCGCACTCGGCGACCGGTACGGCCGCAAGGGCGCCCTGCTGGCCGGTCTCGGGCTGTTCGCCGCGGGCGGCGCGGTCAGCGCGCTCGCCGCGGCCCCGGCGGTGCTCATCGCCGGGCGCGGGCTGTGCGGGGCCGGTGCGGCCCTGATCATGCCCGCCACCATGTCCGTACTGATCCACCTGAGCCCTCCCGAGCGCCGCGGCCAGGCGCTGGCGACGTGGACGCTGTCCGCCGGCCTCGGGGGCCTGGCGGGCAACGTGGGGGGCGGTCTGGCCGGGGAGTACCTGACCTGGCGGGCCCTGTTCTGGGCGGTCGTCCCGCTCGGCGCGCTGCTCGCGCTCGGCGTGGCCCGTACGGTCCCCCGCACCCCGGCCCGGGCCGACGCCTCCGTCGACCCGTCCGGCGCGCTGCTGCTCGCCGGGGCGCTGCTCGCGGTCGTCTACGGGATCATCGAGGGGCCCTCGTACGGCTGGACCTCGGCGGCGGTGCTGATCGCCTTCGGGACCGGCGCCGGGCTGCTCGCGGCCTTCACCGGCCACGCGCTGCGCGCCGCTCACCCGCTGCTGGACCCGCGGATCTTCGCCTCGCCCAGGCTGCGCGCCGGGGCGCTCGGCATCGGCGCCGCCTTCTTCGGGCTCTTCTCCCTCTTCTTCGTCAACGCCCAGTACCTCCAGTACGCGAAGGGCTTCTCGCCCGCCCGCGCCGGCCTGGCGATCGTCCCGCTGACCATCGGCATGGCGGTCGTGCCGAAGCTGGGCGCCCGGCTGGCCGAGCGGACGGGGCCGCGGCTGCCGGTCGGCGCCGGGCTGGGCCTGATCGGGGCCGGGCTGCTGCTGGTCTCCACCGCCGACGCGGGCACCCCGTACGCCCTGTACGCCTGCTACCTGCTCGTGCTGTCGGTCGGGACGGGCCTGTGCGCGCCCTCGCTGACCCTGACCGTGGTCGCCGAGCTGCCCGCGCACCAAGCAGGGCTCGGCTCCGGGCTGAACACCGCGGCCCGGGAGATCGGCGCCGCGCTGGGGGTGGCGGTGGTCGGCACGGTGCTGGCCTCCCGTTTCCACGGCGACCCGCACGATCCGGCGCAGATCGGCGCCTTCACGGACGCGATGGGGGCCGCGCTGCGCACGGTCGCCGCGGTGCTGCTGCTGGCGGCGCTCGCGGTGGTGGCCGGCTACCGGCGCCGGGATGCAGCGTCCGGCGTCGGGGGCGCATGCTGACTGTGTGACGGCGAGACCGGACAGCGGCCCCGCCACCGACGCCACGGTCAGGGTGCTCGCGCGGACCTGCGTCGATGCGGTGCAGGCCGTCGGCGGGTTTGCGGGCGGCGTCTACCTGCGCTCCGGAGCCGAGGGCCCGCTGCTGCTGGCCGTGATGACCGGACTGCCCGGGCGGCTGTTCCGTCCGTGGTGGCGGATGCACGTGAACCGCCCGTACCCGGTCGCCGAGGCATACCGCTCCGGACAGTCGGTGCACCTGCCCGACGCGGAGGCGGCCATGCGGCGCTTCCCGCAGCTGATGGCCGGGCTGCCGTTCCCCTTCGGATCGCTGTACGAGCCCGTCATGACCGGGGGGCAGCGGTTCGGGGTGCTGTTCGTCCTGCGCCCCGCCACCCCCGGGGCCCCGGTCGGCGCCGCCGACCGGGAGCGGCTGCGTACCGCCGCGGACGGGCTGGCGGAGGGGCTCGCCGCGCTCGCCCCGGCCGGGGAGCCGGTGCTCTGGACGGGCGATCCCGTGGGCGTACCGCCGCCGGACACCGCGCAGGGCGCCCGTGAGGCCGTGGAGCGGCTCACCCTTGCCGTGCTCTCCGTGGACCGCGAGGCCAGGATCCGCTACGTCAACCACGCCGCCGCCGGCCTGCTGGGCCTGGGGGGGACCGGAGCTGCGCGGGCGGTTGCTCTGGGAGGCCGTGCCGTGGCTGGGGCAGCCCGCGTACGAGGACCACTTCCGCGGGGTGTTCATGTCCGGGGAGCCGGTGCGCTTCCCGGCCCGGCTGGGCAGGCAGCAGGATTCGGGATGGGTGGTCGTGGATCTGTATCCGAGCGTGGACGGGGTGACCGTGACGATCGACGCGGCCGAGCCGCCCGGCTACGCGCCGGAGCCGGGGTCGGTGGTCCGCCCGGGCGCGGGCCTGGGTTCGCCGGCCGACCGGGCCTCGGCGCTGTACCGGCCGGTGTCCCTGGCCATCGCGCTGACGGAGGCGGTCACGGCCCGCCAGGTGTCGGCGGTGGTCACCCAGGAGCTGCTGCCCGCCTTCGGCGGCCGCCAGCTGGCGATCTACCTGCTCAACGAGCGGCATCTGCACCTGGCCTGGGAGACCGGCTTCCCGCAGGGCTTCCTGGACCGGTTCGACGGGGTGGCGCTGGACGTGCGGCTGCCGGGCGTGGAGACGCTGACCACGGGCCGGCCGATGTTCTTCGAGTCGATGGAGTACCTGGCCAGCGCCTATCCGGGGATCCCGCTGGACGCCCACATCGGGGCCCGCGCCTTCCTGCCGCTGATCGCCTCGGGGCGGCCGGTGGGCTCCTGCATCCTCGGCTTCGACGCGCCGCGCGGCTTCAGCCCGGAGGAGCGTGCGGTGCTGACCGCGCTGGCCGGGCTGATCGCGCAGGCCCTGGAGCGGGCGCAGCGCTACGACACCGAGGCGGCGCTGGCCCGTGAACTGCAGGCGGCGCTGCTGCCGCACCGGCTGCCGGTGCGCGAGAACGTGGAGACGGTGGGCCGGTATCTGCCGGGCACCCAGGGCATGGACGTGGGCGGCGACTGGTACGACGTGGTCGAGACGGGCGAGGGCCTGCTGGCGCTGGTCATCGGGGACGTGCAGGGCCACGGGGTGGCGGCCGCCGCGACGATGGGCCAACTGCGGAGCGCAGTAAGGGCCTTCACGCTCGGGGGCAGTCCGCCGGAGCAGGTGATGGCGGGCACCAACCGGCTGCTGATCGGCCTCGACCCCGGCCAGTTCGCCAGCTGCTGCTACGTGCTGCTCGACCCGGAGTCGGGCCGGGCGCGGGCCGTCCGGGCCGGGCACCCGCAGCCCCTGCTGCGGCACGCGGACGGGCGGGCCGAGGTGCTGGACCTGCGGGGCGGGGTGGTGCTCGGCATCGACCCCGGCGCCACGTACCCGGTGACGGACCTGCGGCTGGCGCCGGGATCGGTGCTCGCCCTGTACACGGACGGGCTGGTGGAGGAGGCGGGGGAGGACATCGACGTCGGCGTGGAGCGGCTGCGGGCGGCGCTGGCCGCGGCCCGGCCCTCGCCGCTGACCGAGACGGCCGACCGGCTGATCGGCGGGGCCGGGGACTCCTCGGACCGGCCGGACGACATCGCCCTCCTGCTGGCCTCGCGTACGGGCGGCCGGCGAGCCGCTCCGAAGACCTGACACGCCCCACAGGTGCCCACTCCGTGGTCAGGTGGTGTCGCCCGGGGCACATGTCGGCAAAGCGGAAGAAAATTTGCCCGCCCTCCGCTGCGGTTCCCGCACCCGCACTCCGTGCAGCGTTTACGCGGTCTTAACGCTGCCGTCGGCCGGGCGCAGCGGTACAGGGCGACGGAATCCGCAGGGGAACCGCTATTGACCTGCGGATCCCGCAGGGATTCGATGACGGCCCGGGAGCCACCGAACCACTCTGCTCACCACCGCCTCGGAGGCGATACCGCTCCCGCACCTCAGTTCACCACACCAGCCGATCGGAACCCCGCACCGATGTCTGAAACGATCAGTGCCCCTCAGGCCCTCGCCCCCGCCACCGGGCCCGTCCCCCAGAAGCTCAAGCGTTCCATCGGCGTCGTCGGCGGCACACTGCTGACGCTCTCGTGCGTGACGCCCGCTTCGACCCTGTTCGTCGTCGTGCCCGACCTGTTCTCCAGTCTCGGCACGTGGACCGCCCTCACGATCGCCATCGGTTCGCTGCTCTGCATCGGCGTCGCGTTCTGCTACTCCGAGCTCGGCACCCTGATCCCCAGCGCCGGCGGCGAGTACGCGATGGTGTCGACCATGGCGGGCCGACTGGCCGGCTGGCTGGTGTTCGTCCTCTCCCTCCTGGTCGTGATGATCGTGCCGCCCGTGATCGCCATGGGCACGGCCGACTACCTCGCGCCGATCGTGCACATACCGGCCCCGGTCGCGGGCGGCGGCGTGATGCTGCTCGCCACCCTCGCCGGCCTCCTCGACCTGCGGGCCAACGCCTGGATCACCGGCATCTTCCTGGTGCTCGAGGTCATCGCCGCCGCGCTGGTCGCCGTACTGGGCTTCGCGCACAGCGAGCGCGGCGCCGACGCGCTGGTGCACGGCACGGTCGCGGCCGAGGGCGGCGGTACGTCCACGGTGACCGCGATGATGGTGGTCTCCGGTCTCGCCATCGCCCTGTTCATCACCCAGGGCTTCTCGACCGCCGTCTACCTGTCGGAGGAGCTGGAGAACCCGCGGCGCAACGTGGCCCGTACGGTGCTCGCCACCCTCGCCATCTCCACGGCCGTCATCCTGATCCCGGTCATCGCCATCACCGTCGGCGCCCCCGACCTCTCCGCGCTGACCGAGGGCGACCTCGGCGGCATGGTCACCGCCTGGTCCAACTCCGCCGTCGGCACCTTCGTCAGCCTCTGTGTCGCCCTCGCCATCATCAACGCCGGCATCGTGATGGTGATCCAGAACTCCCGTGTGCTGTTCGCCTCGGCCCGCGACAAGGCGTGGCCCGAGCCGGTCAACCACGCGCTGTCCAAGCTCGGCCGCTTCGGCTCCCCGTGGGTCGCCACGCTCCTCGTGGGCGTCCCCGGAGCGGCGCTGTGCTTCGTCAACCTCGACACCCTGTACGGGGTCACCGGCGTCTCGGTGACCGGCATGTACCTGCTGGTCGCGGTGGCCGCGCTGTTCGCCCGGCGCGGCGCGCACCGCGAGGTGGCCGCCTGGCGGATGCCGCTGTGGCCGGCCGTGCCGATCGTGCTGATCGTCGTACTCGCGTACATCCTGACGCAGCAGGAGACCCAGTACCTGCTGTGGACCGGCGGGATCGTGGCCGTGGCCACGCTGTACTGGGCGCTGTACCTGCGGCCGCGGCAGGACACCCGCTGGCTGGTCAGCGTCCCGGAGGACGACGAGCCCGCCGCCGTCTGATCCGCGCTCCCCCGACGGGGCCGTACGGGTTCACTTCCCGTCGGCCCCGTCCATCGTGATGACGACCTTGCCGAAGGGTGCGTCCGCCGCGTACTCGCGGTAGGCCGTGTGCGCCTCCTCGAAGCGGTGCACGCGGTCGATGACCGGGCGCAGCCCGTGCGCGGCCACGGCCCGGTTCATGTCCTCGAACTGCGTGCGGCTGCCGACGAATACCCGGCGGATCGTGGCCAGGCTCGACGCGTACGCCGCGTGCGAGATCTCGATCCCGGACCTGGCGGCGCTCGCGGTGATCAGCAGGGCGATCTGTCCGTACAGGGCGCTCGCCCGCACCGACTGCTCGATGGTCTCGGGGCCGCCGGTCTCCACGACGAGGTCGGCGCCGAGGCCGCCGGTGAGCTCCCGTACCGCCCGGCCCCAGTCGGGGGTGCGCCGGTAGTCGACGACCTCGTCGGCGCCGAGCGCCTTGAGGCGGTCCGCCTTGGCGGCGCTGGAGGTGGTCGACACCACCCGGCAGCCCAGCAGTTTCGCGAACTGCACGGCGAACAGGGCGACCGGGCCCGTCCCGAGCGTCAGTACGGTCTGACCGGGCAGCAGCGGCTCGCCGCCGGTCAGCGCGTGCCAGGCGGTGACCCCGGCGCAGGGCAGCGTGGCCGCCTCCTCCCAGGTCAGGTGGTCCGGGACGCGGACCGCCCACTGCTCGTCGAGTACGGCGTACTCCGCGAGCATCCCGTCGAGGGTGCAGCCGGGCTGGTCGAGGGCGTCCGGGGTGATCCGGCCGGTGCGCCAGCGCGGGAAGTACGCGCAGGACACGCGGTCGCCCACCGCGAACCGGGTCACCGCCTCCCCGACGGCGACCACCTCGCCGGCGCCGTCGCTGAGCGGGACCACACCGGGCACGGCGGGCAGCGGGTAGAGCCGGTCGAGGATGAGCAGGTCCCGTCTGTTGAGGGAGGCGGCCCGGACGGCGACCACGATGCCGGTGGGGCCGGCGGGCCGCGGCCGGGGTCCGCCGGAGTCGCGCAGCACGATTCCCTCGATGCCGCCGAACGCTTCCAGGTGGTACGAGCGCATTGCGTCCTCCGGTGCCGTGGGGGTGAGTCGTTACGCGTTCGAGCTTCCGGGGCCGGGGACGGGCCCGGCAATTCCCTCCGGGGAATCGCCGGGTCCGGCCGGCTGCGGCTAGAAAGGGCACATGGCCACCACCACCGCCACCGCGCCCACCCCGTTCGCCCGCGAGGTCCGCCGACGGCGGGCACTGCGCCGGATGAGCCAGCTGGAACTGGCCACCCTGGCCGGGACCACCCAGCGGCACCTCAGCTTCATCGAGAGCGGCCGCTCGGTGCCGGGGCGGGCGATGGTGGTCCGGCTCTCCGAGTCCCTCGGGCTGACCCTGCGGGAGCGCAACTCGATGCTGCTGAGCGCCGGTTACGCGCCGGCGTACGCGGAATCAGCTCCGGAGTCCCCCGCCGTCGGGCCGGCGATGGAGGCCCTGCGGTCCATCCTCACCGGGCATCTGCCGTACCCGGCGGTGGTCGCCGGTCCGCGCGGTGAACTGGTCCTCGCGAACGCCGCGTTCGAGGTGCTGACCGAGGGCGCGGCCGCGCATCTGCTCGCGCCCCCGGTGAACGTGCTGCGGCTCGCGCTGCACCCCGAGGGCATGGCTCCGCGCGTGGCGAACCTGGCGGCGTGGGGCCGGCACATCACGGAGGGCCTGCGAGCCCGGGCCACGGCCCATCCGGACCCGGAACTCGACTCCCTCATCGACGAGTTGGCCGGATACCTGCCCGCGGCTCCGCCGCCGGGCCCGGACCACCTGGGCTTCGCGGTGCCGCTGCGGCTGCGGACGGCCGGGGGCGAGCTGCGGCTCCTGACGACGCTGACGTCGTTCGCCACGGCCGTCGACGTCACGCTGGCCGAGCTGCACCTGGAGGCCTTCCTCCCGGCCGACGCCGCGACCGCCGCCCTCCTGCACCACCGCAGGGCAGCCACCCCCGCGACGCCGCAGCCGGAGCCGCGTCGGGGCGCGGGCCCGGGTGCCCGTGGTGGAACGGGACACCGGTAACATCGCGGGGTTCCATACCCCCCCCCAATCGTATCGGTGTCGCCGACACCCCATGATGTGCAGAGGTGTCATGTCCGACAGGCTCGTCCTCACCGGGGACCATGTCCCGGAGCCCGCCGAGGCGCCGCAGACAGCCCCCGACCCCGGCCGAAGCGGTCGGCGGGTGTGGTCGAGGAGCGGTGGGGCCGGGGCCGCGCGGGCGCCTCGGATCGCCGTGCTGGACGGTCTGCGGCTGATCGCGGCGCTGTCGGTCGTGCTGTTCCACTACCTCGCCGGGTCGGGGACGATTCCCTGGCAGCGGACGGCGGTCGAGCTGTTTCCCACGCTGCACAAGGTCGCCGAGTTCGGCTGGCTGGGCGTGGTCTTCTTCTTCATGATCAGCGGGTTCGTCATCTGCATGTCCGCCTGGGGCAAATCGCTCCAGAAGTTCTGGCAGGGCCGGATCCTGCGGCTGTTCCCCCTCTACTGGGTGGCGGTCTTGCTCTCCTCGGCGGCCGCGCGCCTGGGCCCGCACGTTCCGGGCGAACCGCGGGTCACCGTCGGCCAGATGCTCACCAACCTCACGATGTTGCACGAGCCCCTCGGCGTGAACAGTGTGGACAACGTCTACTGGACTCTCTGGATCGAGCTGCGCTTCTACCTGATCTTCTCGCTCGTGGTCCTGCTGGGTACCGGCTACCGCCGCGTCGCGACCTTCTGCTGGGTCTGGGCGCTGGGCTCGGTCCTGGCACCCGCATCGGGCATACCGCTGCTCGACCAGCTGCTGGTGCCCCGGTGGGCGCCGTTCTTCATCGCAGGCATCGCCTTCTACCTGGTCCGCAGGGCCGGCCGGATCGAGGGCGAGACCCTGGGCATCCTGGCGCTGTCCTGGCTGCTGATGCAGCACCGTCTCCCGGCGATCATGGAGGGCGAGGGGCACGGCATCGACTGGAAGGTCTGTCTCGCCGCGATCACCGTCATGTACGTGCTGATGGGCCTGATCGCGCTCGGGAAGCTGGACTGGATCCAGTGGCGCTGGCTGCCGGTCGCGGGCGGGATCTCCTACCCCCTCTACCTCGTCCACCAGTCACTGGGCGTCCGGGTCATCTGGCGCTGGAACGAGCAGTGGGGCCCGTGGCCCGCCCTGCTCGGGGTGATCGCCGGCGTCACACTGATCGCCTGGCTGCTCCAGCGCCTGCTGGAGCAGCCTCTCACCCGGCTCCTGCGCCGCCTGATGAACCCGGCCGCGCCACCGTCCCCTTAGATCCCCGGTGCCCCGCCGCGGGCCGTCAGGCCGTGGGCGGGGCGGGCGTCCGGCCCAGGGTGATGGCCGTGTTCACCAGGCCGACGTGGCTGAACGCCTGCGGGAAGTTGCCGAGCTGGCGGCCGGCCACCGGGTCGTACTCCTCGGCGAGCAGTCCCACGTCGTTGCGCACGGCCAGCAGCCGCTCGAACAGCTCCCGGGCCTCCTTCTCCCGCCCGGTGGTGTGCAGCGCGTCGGCCAGCCAGAACGAGCAGGCCAGGAAGGCCCCTTCGTCGCCGGGCAGCCCGTCCACCGAAGGGCCCTCGGTGCTGTAGCGGCGGACCAGGCCGCTGCTGCCGAGCTCCACCCGCACCGCGTCGACCGTGCCGATCACGCGCGGATCGTCGGGCGGCAGGAATCCGACCCGCGGGATGAGCAGGGTGGCCGCGTCCAGTTCACGGGAGCCGTAGTACTGCGTGAAGGTGCCGCGCACCGGGTCGAAGCCGTTCTCGATCACGTCCCGGTGGACCTCGTCCCGCATGGTCCGCCACCGCTCGATGTCGCCCAGCAGCGAGGGATCGCTCTCCATGGTGCGCACGGCCCGGTCCGCGGCGACCCAGGCCATCACCTTGGAGTGCACGAAGTGACGGCGCGGACCGCGCACCTCCCACAGGCCCTCGTCCGGCCGCCGCCAGTTGCGCTCCAGGAAGTCGAGGAGCGCGAGCTGGATCCGCCAGGCGTGCCGCTCCGCGGGCAGCCCGTTGGCCCTGGCCAGGTAGAGCGAGTCGAGGACCTCCCCGTACACGTCGAGCTGGAGCTGGTCCACGGCCGCGTTGCCGACCCGGACGGGGGCGGAGGAGGCGTAGCCGCGCAGCCACGGCAGGTCGGATTCGGGGATCCGGCGCTCGCCGCCGATCCCGTACATGATCTGGAGGTCGGCGGGGTCTCCGGCGATCGCGCGCAGCAGCCATTCGCGCCAGGCGCGGGCCTCGTCCAGGAAGCCGGTCTCCAGGAGGGAGCCGAGGGTCAGGGTGGAGTCGCGCAGCCAGCAGTAGCGGTAGTCCCAGTTGCGGACGCCGCCGATCTCCTCGGGCAGGGAGGTGGTGGCTGCGGCCGCGATGCCGCCGGTCGGGGCGTACGTGAGGGCCTTGAGGGTGATCAGGGAGCGGGTCACGGCCTCCTTGTAGGGGCCCTCGTAGGTGCACTGCGCGGACCAGTCCCGCCAGTCGACGCGGCTCTGCTCCAGCGCCTCGTACGGGTCGCAGGGCTCGGGGCGCGGCTCGTGCGAGGGGTGCCAGGTGAGGACGAAGGCGGCCCGCTCGCCGGCGGAGAGGCTGAACTCCGAGCAGGTGCTGTTGGCCTCGCCCCAGGTGGGCACGGCCGGTTCGCTGCGGAACCACGCGGAGTCGGGTCCGGCGACGGCGACCCGCTCGCCGTCGGCGCGCCGGACCCAGGGGACGACGTGCCCGTAGTCGAACCGCAGGCGCAGGACGCTGCGTACGGTGACCTCGCCGGTCAGGCCCTCGACGATGCGGATCACGTCAGGGGCGTTGTCGCGCTGCGGCATGAAGTCGACGACCTTGAACGAGCCGCCCTCCGGGGTGTCCCAGTACGACTCCAGGACCAGCGTGCCGTCGATGTAGGCGCGGCGGGTGCACTGCTCGTCATCGGGGGCCCCGGCGGGCGAGATGCGCCAGTGGCCGTTCTCCTTGTCGCCGAGGAGCGCCGCGAAGCAGGCGGGCGAGTCGAAGCGCGGCAGGCACAGCCAGTCGAGGGACCCGTCGCGGCCGACGAGCCCGCTGGTCATGAGGTCGCCGATGAGTGCGTAGTCTTCGATGGGTTGTGTCATTTGTGCGCTGTTCCCCCGAATGCCCGGGCCCAATCAGTCCGGGACCCGGGCACCCTCCGGCGCACTACGGCCGAGCGTCGTCAGCTGCGTACGAGGAGCAGCGCGCCCGCGATGACCACGGCGAGGGCGACGGCCAGGAGGCCGTGGGCCAGGCGGTGGCCTCGCAGGACGGGCAGGAAGCGGTCGGCGGCGTACTTGCCGGGGCCGGTCAGGGCCACCGCGGCGGCGGCCACGGTCAGGAGGAGCTCGTACTCGATGCCCTTCGGGGCGAAGAACGCGCCGGCGCCGTGGACGGCGATCGCGTTGATCATGGTGCCGACGACGGCGGCTCCGGCGAGCGGGGTGAGCAGTCCGAGGGCGAGGCCGAGGCCTCCGAGGGTCTCGGTCAGGCCGGCGACGACGGCCATGGCGTCGCCCGCGGGGTAGCCGCTGGCGGTGAAGAACTGGCCGGTGCCGCTGATGCCGCCGCCGCCGAACCAGCCGAAGAGCTTCTGGGCGCCGTGGCCGGCCATGGTGAGTCCGAGGACGACGCGCAGGAGCAGCAGGCCGGCGTCGTGGGCGGGGGTGGAGAGGGCGAGCGGGACGGCCGGTACGGCTGCGGCCTGCGGCTTCGTCGCGGTGACGGAGGGGCTGGTCATGGGGGGGGATCCTTCCGGTCGGGCGGTTCGGGCGGGGACGGAGTTGCGGTGGAGCAGGGTTGTTCAAATTCGAACCGCCAGCCCCGACCATAACGAGTGATTCAAATTGGAACAACCCGTGTAGGCTGGGCGCATGGCTGAAACGAGATGGCTCGACGAGCGCGAGATGCGCGCCTGGAGCGGCTTCCTGGCCGCGTCCGCACTGGTGAACCGCCGTCTCGACCAGCAGCTCAAGGACGACTCCGGCCTCTCGCACCCGCAGTACGAGGTACTCGTGCGCCTCTCCGCGGCCCCGGACGGCGAGCTGCGGATGACGGAACTGGCCAATGGCCTGATCAATTCGAAAAGCGGGCTGACCTACCAGGTCACCCAGCTGGAGAAGGCGGGCCTGGTCCGCCGCCGCAGCTGCCCCTCCGACGTCCGCGGGGTCTTCGCCGTCCTCACGGAGGCCGGCCGGGCCCGCCTGGAGGAGGCCGCGCCGGGGCATGTCGCGATGGTCCGGGAGGCGCTGATCGACGTGCTCACGCCCGAGCAGCTCGAAGCACTGGCGGACGGGCTGGGCGAGGTCGGCCGGCGGCTGCGCGAGCACGGCGGACAGCCTGGAGCGGTGCGGATGACGGGCCCGAACGGGGTATAGGGGTGACATGGACGCAACGGTCTGGTTGACGATCGCCGCGGTCGTGGCCCTCGGGCTGGCGATCGCCGCCGGCGTGCTCCTCGTACGGGTCTTCGCCGCGCGGCGGCTGCTGCTCGACGCGGGGATCCCGCTGCGCGACAAGGCGCTGTTCTGGGTCGCGGTGATCTACACGGTCTCGCCGGTGGACCTGATCCCGGACCCGGTGTACCTCGACGACATCGGCGTGCTGCTGCTGGCGCTGCGCTCCCTGCACGCGGCGGCCGCGGCGGTGCGGCCGGGCACGACGGCGGCCGCGAAGACCACCGCGGCAAAGGAGCCGGACCCCGCGTAACGTCGGGCGCCCGCGTCCCAACCGCCCCTGGAACCGGGACTGTCAGTGGCCTGCGGCACCATGGTCGGCATGCCTCGCGAAGATCTTGACGCCCTGTTCTCCTCCCCCGCCGCCCTGTTGGAGGCCGGAGCCGGCCGCATACGCGAGTGGCCCGCCCCCGGGGCCGGCGGCGCGGTCGGCCGCGAGGTCTTCACCCAGGCCGAGGCCGTCTTCGGGCATGCGGAGGTCTCGCGGGCGGAGTTCGGCTCGTGGCTGCACTTCGCCGCGAAGGTGCTGGGGCACGACGCGTACGCGGAGCAGGTGGCCGCGGCCGAGCCGGGCATGCCCTGGCGGACCGTCTGGGCCTGGTGGCGGCCGGTCGGGGCCTTCCGTGCCGAGCCGAACCTCAGCGGGGACGCCTCGGCCGACGTCCTCGACGGGCCGGACGGGCGGAGCCTGCTGAAGGTCTGGTCGCTGTGGACCGAGGAGCGCTGGTTCGACCTGGCGACCGGCGAGCCGCGCCCGGCGCCCGCCGCCGGGGAGTTCGCGCTGCGCACCGCGGAGCCCGAGGAGGAGGAGCCGTTCCTCTTCGACCCGGACGAGGACGCCTGGAGCCTGCGCTGCCCCGGCACCTGGGAGGAGCCCACACCCCTCGGCGGCGGCCGCTTCCTGCTCACCGAGGCCCGCGGGATCGTGGTGGTGGAGCGCAACGAGGCGGCGGCCGCGGCCGACTGGCCCGGCGGTGGCGCCGACACCTCCTCCTGGGACGAGGGCGCGGGCACTGCGTGGTTCGCGGGCCCGGAGCCGGGCGAGACCCCGCTGGACGCGGCCCGCCTGGAGGCGGTGTTCGGCGCCGGCCGCACGGTCCGCGTCCCGGACGAGCTGCTGCCCGCGGAACTGACCCACCTCCCGACCCGGGAGCTGATCAGCACGGTGGGCCTGCCGCGCCACTGGGCGGCGGGCGTGACCTCGTTCGAGCCGGCCTGGACCGAGGAGGGGCCGGAGGAGGGACCCGGGGAGCCGGAATCCGGCGCCGGCTTCGGCGGCCTGCTGCACCTGGGGACGTTCGAGCTGGGCTACGCCGACGAGGGCCACGTGGTCCTCCACCCGGAGACGGGCGCGGTGTCACTGGTCCGCGAGGGCGAGGGCCCGTTCCCCTTCGCGCGGGACACGGAGACGTTCGTACGCCTCCTGGAGGCCGTGCGCCGGTTCATGGGGGCGTGCTGGGACCCGTATCCGGGGGAGGACGGCCACGGCTCCTTCCTCGCCGAGGTGGGGAAGCTGGAGCCGGGCGTCCTGGGGTCCGGCGACCCCGAAGAGCCCGGCGCCGCGGTCTGGGAACACGTCTTCGCGTCCATCACGGAACTGAGCGTCTACGGGTACTGATCGGGCGCGGCGGCGGGCGGAGCGCGCCGGGCCCCGCCTCAGCGGACGCCGCGGGGGCGGTACTGGATGCTGATGCGGGGGCCCACGGCGCGGGTGGATTTGGGGATGGCGTGCTCCATCGTGCGCTGGCAGGAGCCTCCCATCACGACGAGGTCACCATGGCCCAGGGGCAGGCGCAGCAGGGTGGTGCCGCCCTCCCGGCGGCGCAGGACGAGATCGCGGGGGTCGCCGACCGAGAGGATCGCGACCATCGTGTCCTCGGTGGCGGAGCGGCCGATGCGGTCCCCGTGCCAGGCGACGCTGTCACGGCCGTCGCGGTAGAGGCAGAGCCCGGCCGTGGTGAAGGGCTCGCCCAGCTCGGCGGCGTAGTGCCAGGTCAGCGTGGTGCGCGCCTCGGTGAGCACCGGGTGCGGCAGCGGCTCGTCCTCGTCGTAGAAGGCGAGCAGGCGGGGTACGTCCACGTCGCGCTCGTACATCCGGCGGCGCTCGGCCCGCCACGGCACGTCCTCGGCCAGCCGCTCGAACAGCGTGTCGGCGCCCGAGAGCCAGCCGGGCAGGTGGTCGACCCAGGCCCCGGCGCCGAGCGCGGTGCGGCGCAGCCCCGGGAGCGGGCCGAGGCGGATCTCGTCGCCCTGGTCGAAGAGGGAGCCCTGGAGGCCGGGGATCGTTCGCACGGGTCCATCATATCGCGCCACTCGAACATTCGATCGATTTGCGGCCCGCGGGCGCCCGCTCCCCCGGAAAGAGGCCGTCAAGGTATCGCTAGAGAGGCGTTAAGGAGCCGTCAAGACGGGCCGGGGCCACGGCCTTCGACGATCCCCGGCCCGAGGCCGCGCCACGGTGCGTCTGCGCAGGTGGGAGGCGGGTTCCGGGCGCAGTGCGCGGTTCCGTCCAACCGGAGCAGTCCCCCGCGCGCCGGCGTCAGGGGCCCGTCAGCATGAGAACGCGCGCGTGCACGAATGATCGAGTTCCGTACGCTTGCCCAGCCGTCGCACCGATGGCCGGATCCAAGCCGTACGAAGGAGCACCCGCGATGGCCACCCCCACCCAGCCGAGCCGCCTGAGGGCATGGCTCCTGGAAGGCCTGACCGACCAGACGAGACACCGGTCGGGTCAGGGGTCGCAGGAGACGCCCGACGGGAGCGGAACGGCCGCGGCCGCCGACCACGGGCGGCCGTGGTGGCGCGTGATGTGCCTGACCGGCCTCGACTACTTCTCCACCCTCGGCTACCAGCCGGGCATCGCGGCGCTCGCGGCCGGCCTGCTGTCGCCGCTGGCGACGATCGTGCTGGTGGTGCTGACCCTGCTGGGCGCCCTGCCGGTCTACCGCCGCGTCGCGGAGGAGAGCCCGCACGGCGAGGGGTCCATCGCGATGCTGGAACGGCTGCTGTCGTTCTGGAAGGGCAAGCTGTTCGTCCTGACCCTGCTGGGCTTCGCGGCGACCGACTTCCTCATCACGATCACCCTGTCGGCGGCCGACGCGACCGCGCACCTGGTGGAGAACCCGCATCTGACCAGCACCCTCAACGGCCACCAGGTACTGATCACCCTGATCCTGATCGCCCTGCTGGGCGGTGTGTTCCTCAAGGGGTTCAGCGAGGCCATCGGGGTGGCCGTGGTCCTGGTCTTCTCGTACCTCGCGCTCAACGTCGTCGTCATCGGGGTCGGCCTGTGGCAGGTCGCCAGCGAGCCGCACGTCATCACCGACTGGAAGCAGGCGCTGATCACCGAACACGGCAACGTGTTCATGATGATCGCCATCGCCCTCGTCGTCTTCCCCAAGCTGGCACTGGGCCTGTCCGGGTTCGAGACCGGCGTCGCGGTCATGCCGCACGTCCAGGGCCACTCCGACGACACCGACGAGAAGCCCGCGGGCCGGATCCGGGGCACGAAGAAGCTGCTGACCACCGCCGCCGTGATCATGAGCGTCTTCCTGATCACCAGCAGCTTCGTCACCACCCTCCTCATCCCCGCCGACGCCTTCCAGCCCGGCGGCGAAGCCAACGGCCGCGCCCTCGCGTACCTGGCCCACGAGTACCTCGGCTCCGCCTTCGGCACCGTCTACGACATCTCGACCATCCTCATCCTGTGGTTCGCGGGCTCCTCCGCCATGGCCGGCCTGCTCAACCTGATGCCGCGCTACCTGCCCCGTTACGGCATGGCCCCGCACTGGGCCCGCGCCCTGCGCCCGATGGTCATCGTGTTCACCCTGATCGCCTTCCTGGTCACCTGGATCTTCGACGCCGACGTCGACGCCCAGGGCGGCGCGTACGCCACCGGTGTCCTCGTCCTGATCACCTCGGCGGCCGTCGCCGTGACCATCGCGGCCCGCCGGGCCGGGGAGCGCGGCTGGACGATCGCCTTCGGCGTGATCTCGGCGGTCTTCGTCTACACCACCGCGGTCAACATCGCCGAGCGCCCCGACGGCGTGAAGATCGGTGCCTGCTTCATCGCCGGCATCATGGCCCTCTCGCTCCTCTCCCGCCTCGCCCGCGTCTTCGAGCTGCGCGTCACGCACGTGGAGTTCGACGACATGGCGCAGCGGTTCATCCGCGACACCGCCAACCGGACGATCCGGTTCATCGCCAACGAGCCGGACAACCGCGACAAGGCCGAGTACCGCGACAAGGTCCGGCAGATCCGCGCGGACAACGACATCCCGGCCGCCGACGACGTCATGTTCGTCGAGGTCACCGTCCTGGACGCCTCCGAATTCGAATCGGGGATGCGCGTGAGCGGCGAGGTCCTCCACGACCGCTACCGCGTGCTGACCCTGGAAAGCTCCAGCATCCCCAACGCCCTCGCGGCGCTGCTGCTCCACGTACGGGACCAGACCGGGCAGCGGCCGCACATCTACTTCGAGTGGACCGAGGGCAACCCGATGGCCAACTTCCTCCGCTTCTTCCTCTTCGGGCAGGGCGAGGTCGCCCCCGTCACCCGCGAGGTCATCCGCGAGGCCGAGCCCGACCGGAACCGCCGCCCCCACGTCCACGCCGGCTGACGGCGGCGCCCGACGCCGAGGCCGCGTCAGCGACCCGTCATGGTTCGCGGCTTCCCCGTCAGGAAGCCGTCAGCGGATCCCCCTCGTCCGCCCGCCCGGCGCTTGCATGGGAGCCGGCAACGGACCGGATGAGGGGTGGACGGTGGACACGGTGCGGCACAGAGTCGTGGTCGGTGTGAGCGGGAGCCCCGGCAGCCTGACGGCCCTGCACCGGGCCGCCGCCGAGGCCCGGGCGCGCGGCGCGGAGCTGTGGGTGGTCCTGGCCTGGCAGGCTCCGGGCGGGGACATCGGCAGCCGCGGCCCGGGCGCCGTCCCGATGCTCGCGGCCGTCAGGGCCGCGGCCGTGGAGCGGCTGCGGCTCGCCCTCGACACCGCGTTCGGTCCGGCCGGCCCGGGCGTGACCCTCGCGGGCCACGCCGTACGGGCCACCGCCGGCGCGGCCCTCGTCGATGCGGTGAGCGGCCCCGACGACCTGCTGGTCGTGGGGACGGGCGCGCGCGGGGCCGTACGCCGCCTGCTGCGGCCCTCGGTGGCCCGCCACTGCCTGGCGCACGCGCCCTGCCCCGTACTGACCGTGCCGCCCTCCCCGCTCCAGGCCGAACTCGACGCCGTCCACCGGCGCAACGTCTGGCGGCTCCCGCTCGACGCGCGCGAACTCGCGGAGTGAGGGATCCGGTGGCGCGCCCTGCCGTGGGCCCGCCGCGAAGCACTCCGGTCACTACAGCGGCCAGGGCGTGAGCCCCCACTGAAGCGTGTGCCGGCCCCCCGGTTCGAGACGCACGCGCGCGCCGTCGCGGCGGAAGGCGTCGGGACCGCAGCTCATGGGCTCCACGGCGACGCTCCGGCGCCGGTGCGGCTCGGCCAGGGTGTCCCCGGTGTACACCTGCACGAAGTCCGCCCCCTCACCGAGCCACAGATCGCTGCCGTACGCACCGGAGGGCTCGGCGAGACGTACGACGGCACGCCCGTCCGCCTCCCGCCGCAGGTCCGTGAAGGCCGTGTCCAGCCGCTGCGGGCCGATGGGCCGCGGCGCGCCGAAGTCGTTGGGTGTCCCCGCGACCGGCTCGGACGCGATGGGCAGGCCGCGGTCGTCGGTGCGGAGCCAGGTCCGGGCGGGAACGGTCAGCAGCATTTCGTCGACCGTGCCGGGGCCCACCGCGAGGTACGGGTGCTGACCGACCCCGTACGGGGCCGGGGTGTCGCCGATGTTCCGCGCCGTGATCGTGACCGTCATGCCGCGGCGGTCGAGCGCGTACTCCGCCCGCGCCGCCAGGTGGAAGGGGTAGCCGGGCTGCGGCCAGAGCGTGGCCGCCAGCACGACGCGGGCTTCCTCCTGCTCCACCGCCTCCCAGGACGTCCAGCGCAGCAGACCGTGGATGGCGTTGGCGTGTTCGGTCTCGTTGAGGGGCAGCTGCAGTTCCTGCTCCTGCCACCGGTACCGTCCGTCTCCGATCCGGTTGGGCCACGGCACGAGGAGCTGTCCGCGTCCGCCCTCGATCCGGTCGTCGGCGTCGAAACCGTCGACGACCGGGCGGTCGGCGACGGAGTAGTGGCGCAGGGCGGCGCCCAACTCCACGACGACGACCGTCTGCGGACCACAGGTCAGCCGGAACTGGGCACCCGTCCGATGCATGCTCGCCGTCCTCGCCGGTGGCGGTCGGGAGTCTGGATCCTGCACACCGATGGTCCCATTCCATCACCGTGGGGATCGCGTCGCACCTCGGCCGGGCGCCCCTCGCCACGGCCCGTACGCGTCGGTCTTTCTCCCGGGCCTCCGTTGGGCCGTTCGGTTCGGGAGAGCACTCCAATGGGCCAGCGGCAGTCGTGCCACCGGGCCGTGGCAAGGCCTCGGTGCTGTCGTGGTGGCGCGGATTTCGTGTCGCCGTCAGCACCCAGGGAGCGTCTCAGTGGAAGCCAGCAGCAGTGACCGTGGTCGAACGCTCCTTGTTCCTCAGGTCCTCAAGGGGCAGAAGGCCCTGGTGACAGGGGCGAACTCCGGCATCGGCAAAGCCACCGCGATCGGCCTCGGACGGGCGGGCGCCGACGTCGTCGTGAACTACGTCTCCGGGCAGGACGCCGCGGAGGAGGTGGTGCGGGAGATCGAGGGCTTCGGGGTCCGCGCCTACGCGCACGAGGGCGACGTGTCGCAGGAGGACCAGGTCGTCGACATGGTGGCCCGGATGGTCCGGGAGTTCGGGACCATCGACATCATGGTCGCCAACGCCGGTCTGCAGCGGGACGCCGCGCTCACCGACATGACCATGGCCCAGTGGAGCAAGGTGCTGGACGTCAACCTCACCGGTCAGTTCCTGTGCGCCCGTGAGGCGACGAAGGAATTCCTGCGCCGCGGCGTCGTGCCGGAGGTGTCCCGCTCCGCGGGGAAGATCATCTGCATGAGCTCGGTGCACCAGATCATCCCCTGGGCCGGGCACGTGAACTACGCCTCCTCCAAAGGCGGCGTACAGATGCTCATGACCACGCTCGCGCAGGAGCTCGCCCCGCACCGGATCCGGGTGAACGCCGTCGCTCCCGGCGCGATCCGCACGCCCATCAACCGCAGCGCCTGGGACACCCCCGAGGCCGAGGCGGACCTGCTGCGGCTCATCCCGTACCGCCGTGTCGGGGACCCCGAGGACATCGCGAACGCCGTGACCGTCCTCGCCTCCGACCTGCTCGACTACGTCGTCGGCACGACGATCTACGTGGACGGAGGCATGACCCTGTTCCCCGGGTTCGCCACCGGTGGCTGAGGCCCCCAGTCCTCCAGCCGTCCGGCACGAACTGCTAAGGCTCACATGAACAGCGCAATCGCGATCATGGCGGACGCCCCTCCGCAACTGCTCCCTGCCCGCGAACTCATGGCCTTCACCCTGGCCTCCCACATCCTGCTCGTGCCCTTCGGCGTGGCTCTGCCGGCCATCACGCTCCTCATGCACTACCGCGGGCTGCGCAAGGGCGACGCGGTCGCCCTGCTGCTCGCGCGGCGCTGGTCGGCGGTCATGGCCGTGCAGTTCGCCATCGGCATCGTCACCGGCACCGTGCTCTCCTTCGAATTCGGCCTGCTCTGGCCGGGCCTGATGGGCCGGTGGGGCGATGTCTTCGGCATCGGATTCGGGGTCGAGGCGTGGGCGTTCTTCCTCGAGGCGATCCTCATCGCCATCTACCTCTACGGCTGGCGAAGGCTGAAGCCGTGGACGCACTTCTGGCTGGGCCTGCCCCTGCCGCTGACGGCGCTGCTGGGGGCGTTCGGCATCATCGCCGCGAACTCCTGGATGAACACGCCGCGCGGCTTCTCGCTCGACGCGGACGGCAACCCCGTGGACGTCAACGTCCGCAAGGCGATCTTCACGCCGATGTTCGGCCCCGAGTACTGGCACTTCGTGGCAGGTGTCGTCCTCACGGCGGGCTACGTCGTGGCCGGCGTGTACGCGGTCGGCTGGCTGCGCGGCCGGCGCGACCACTACCACCGGCTCGGTTTCACCGTGCCGTTCACCGTCGCCGCGATCCTCACCCCCGTGCAGTTCGTGCTCGGGGACTCCATCGCGCGGTCCGTCTTCCACAAGCAGCCGATCAAGTTCGCCGCCACCGAGATCGTCTGGAAGACCGACACCCACGTACCCGAGTACGTGTTCGGCCGCCTGCATCCCGACGGATCGATCTCCGGCGGGATCAAGATCCCCCAACTGGACTCGATCCTCGCCGGTTTCACCCCGTCCACCAAGGTGACGGGGCTGTCGTCGGTTCCCGCGAGCGACCGCCCGACGGCGACCCAGGCCACGATCGCCCACTGGGCCTTCGACATCATGGTGACGATCGGAAGCCTGCTCGTCCTGCTCGCCCTCTGGTACGGCTGGTGCTGGCTGCGCCGCCGCGACCTGCCGCGCTCACCGTGGTTCTTCCGGTGCGCCGCCGTGGCCGGGACGGCCTGCCTGGTCACGGTGGAATGCGGCTGGATCACCACCGAGGTCGGCCGCCAGCCCTGGATCGTCTACCAGAACATGCGCGTGTCCGAAGCCGTCACGGACACCCGGGCCGCGTCGTTGTGGGCGATGCTCGGAATCGTCATCGTGGTCTACGCACTGGTCTTCGCCACCTTCCTGGTCGTCCTGCTCAAGATGCGCACCAGGTGGCGGGCCGCGGACGAACAAGAGGGCGGCGCTCACGCCGCCACCACTCCGGAAGGCGACACCCCCTACGGGCCCCGCGCGACGACCGCCGCGGCCGCGCCGGACCACGGCCCCGCACGCGGTGACGGAGGAGGGCGATGATCCAGGACGTCGTGGCCTGGGTGCTGCTGGCCGCGGTGGCCGCCTACGCGTGTGCGGGCGGGACCGACTACGGGGCCGGGTTCTGGGATCTCTTCGCGGGCGGCTCCGAACGGGGCAAGCGGCCCCGGTGGCTGATCGACCACGCCATGGAGCCCGTCTGGGAGACGAACAACGTCTGGCTCATCTTCGTCCTGGTGTTCATGTGGACGGGCTTCCCGATCCTGTTCCAGACGGTGTTCACGGCCATGTGGCTCCCCCTGGCGCTCGCGGCCGTCGGGCTCGTCCTGCGCGGTGCGGGCTTCGCCCTGCGCAAACCCATGACACGCCTCGCGCGCCGCAGGATCTACGGGGCCGCCTTCGCCGTCTCCTCCCTCCTGGTGCCCTTCTTCCTCGGGGCGGTGGTCGGCGGCCTGGCCACCGGCCGGGTCGTTCCGGGGACGAAGGCGTCCGCCGACGCGTGGTCCAACGGGACCTCCGTGCTGGCCGGGCTGCTCACCGTCGCCGCGACCGCCTTCCTGGGCGCGGTGTTCCTCACCGCCGACGCCCGCCGCTTCGACGCCCCCGACCTCGTCCACTACTTCCGGCTGCGGGCCTGGTGCAGCCTCGGGGTCATCGCCGTCCTGGCCGTCGTCGGCCTCGCCGTCACCCACCACGACGCGCACTACGTCTACGACGGCCTCACCAGCGGCGTCGGCCTGGCCGTCGTCCTGGTGGCCGTCGTCAGCGCCGCGGCCACCGCCGCACTGCTGTACCGCACGGCCACGGGGTGGGCGAGGATCACGGCGGTCACCAGCGTCGCCCTCGTCGTGGTCGCCTGGGGGCTGGCCCAGCGGCCGTACCTCATCCCCACCTCGCTGACCGTGGACCAGGCGGCCGGAGCGTCGACCACACTGCGCTGGCTGCTTCTGGTCACGATCATCGCGATGGTGCTCGTCGGACCGCCGCTGGTCCTGCTCTACCGGCTGGACACCCGCGGCGCGCTGCAGCCTCTCGCCGAGAACGACCTGCGCCGGACGGCCGCGAACCGGGACCCGGGCACGGATCGGTGATCGTGGTGGTGCTGGGCGTGGCGGGTGCCGGCAAGAGCACCGTCGGCAGGGCGTTGGCCGAGGGACTCGAAGTGCCGTTCCTGGAGGGCGACGACCTCCACCCCGCCGCGAACATCGCCAAGATGGCCGCCGGCCGCTCCCTGGACGACGCGGACCGCGCCCCGTGGCTGCGTACGCTCTCGGACCGGATACGGCAGTCCTCCCGGTCGGGCCGGCGGCTGGTCGTCTCCTGCTCGGCCCTCAAGCGCGCGTACCGCGACGAACTCCGCGCAGCCGCCCCGGGAGTCTGGTGCCTTTACCTGGCGCTGGACCGCGACACCGCCCGGGCCCGGGTCTCCCGGCGGACGGGCCACTTCATGCCGATGCGCCTGGTCGACTCGCAGTTCGAGATCCTGGAACCGCTCGAACCGGACGAGCCCGGCGCGACCGTCGACGCGGCCGGCGCCCCGGAGGCCACCCTGGCCCGGGCGCGTCGCGCCGTCGCGGACTTCGGCGGCGGGCCGGCCCGCTGAGGAGTCAGCCGCCCAGGAGTACGGCGGTGTCCCCGGGTCCCGGCACCGGGCCGCCGGTCCGGGTGACGGGCAGCAGCGTGCCGTCCTCACGCACCAGGAACAGCAGGTGGTGTCCGGCCGGGACGGGCCCGTGGAGGCGACGCGTGACGAGGCGGGCGCCCTGGTCGTAGCGGCGGGACAGCTCGGCTCCGGTCAGCGCGGGATCGAAGAGCACCTGGCCGCCGGTGTACGGGGCGACGACGCCCTGCGTGTCGGTCGCCGGCCCCAGGCGGTACACCGGACCCTCCACGCTGCCCTGGAGGTTCATGGAGGCCAGCGCGTTGAAGTCGCTCTCGTCGGTGAGGAGCAGGACGCCGGTGAGGCCCTCCAGCTCGGCGCCCGAGCCGGTGGCCGCGGCGAACAGCTCCCCGGGGGCGAGTTCGAGCCCGGCAGCCCTGATCCGGTCCCGCTGCGCGTCGTGCCCCGCCCACATGAGGACCTCCAGCCCGGCCGACCGCAGGGCCAGTCCCAGATCGACCACCCAGGGATCACCGCCCACGAGCAGCGGCCGCGAGCGCGACGGGCGCACGACGCCCAGCCGTTTCGCGACCGGCACGGCGGTGAGCCCGTAGAGCGTGACGGTCACCACGATCACCACGAACGTGGCGGGAAGGATCTTCGACGCGCCGACCACGCCCTTGGCCGCCAGCGCGGCCGAGAACGTCGAGGCGGTGGCCGCGGCCACGATGCCGCGCGGCGCCATCCATCCCAGGAATCCGCGCTCCCCGCGCGTCAGATCCGTACCGAGTGACGCGACGGCCGCCACGAGCGGTCTGGTCACCAGGACGAGGACCGCGACGAGAGCCAGCGTCGGCAGCAGCACGTGGCGCAGCGATTGGGGGCTGACGGTGGCCGAGATGGAGATGAACAGGAGGCCGATGATCAGGTGCACCAGGGTCTCGAAGAACGGATTGCGGGCGCCCGTCTCGGCTCCGGGCAGGTTCGCCACGGCCAGCCCCATCAGAACGGCGGCGATCAGGCCCGTGTCGTCCCGGATCACATTGCAGGCCGCCGCCACGCCGATCACGGCGGCCAGCTGGACCGTGGTCCCCAGTACCGCCCCCGGCCGCAGGCTGCGCAGCAGCTTCAGCAGCACGGCCCCCGCGACGCCGCCGGCCAGGCCCACCGCGGCACTGGTGGAGAACTCCACCACCTTGGCGGCCGCGCCGCTGCTGTTCCCGGCCACCACCGCGTGGAAGACGAGGGCCCCCAGGATGGCCCCCACCGGGTCGATGAGCGTGCCCTCCCAGATGAGGATGTGCTGCAGCCGTTCCGTGGGACGCACGAAGTTGAGCAGCGGTCCGACCACGGTCGGGCCGGACACGATCAGGATGGCTCCGAGCATCACGGCCGCGCCGCCCGACATCCCCAGCAGAACGCAGGCGAGCACCGCCGCCGACCCCGCGGTGAGCAGGCCCCCGAACCAGATCAGCCGCACCACGACCCGGCGGGTGTGCGCCCTGAACCGCTTCAGGTCCAGGCCGAGCCCGGCGTCGTAGAGGATCACCGCGACGGCCAGCGAGACCAGCGGGGAGAAGGCGGCTCCGAGCAGTTCCTCGGGGTTCACGTCACCGGTCAGCGCGCCGGCGGTGAATCCGACCGGCAGCAGGACGATCAGCGCGGGGATGCGCAGCCGGCTCGCCAGCAGCTGGGAGCCCACGGCCAGGACGACGATCAGTCCGAGGCCCGTGAACACCTGGTCCTGCGACAGGGCGGCGGCCGCGTTCACGGCCCGCTCCGCCGCTCGCGGTGCGCACTGACACGCCGCCACATCGCCCGCTGGACCTTGAGCGTCCCGGTTCCGACCAGGATCAGCACGACGATGTTGAGCAGCAGCTGGAACAGGGATCCCAAGGCCTCGTCCCAGCTGGCGAAGGCGCACGAGACCCCGATGTCGGCCGCCGCCGGGATGGTGGTCACCGAGATGAACACGCCGAGCAGCGCGCTGGTGCGGGCTTCGGTCAGCGAGACGATGCCGACGACCCCGGCGAGCACGGCCACCACCGCCGAGAAGAAGTTGGGCGTGTTGATCAGGTTCGACACCGGCCTGATCCCGAGCTCGAAGGCCTGCGACTGGAGGCCGAAGCCGCGGACGAACAGGCCGAAGAGCAAGGTGACCGCCACGACCAGCAGAAAGCCCGCGAGCAGCGCCGCGAGGCCCTCCCGGACGGGAGAGCGCGAACGGTGGTCGATGCCCAGGGCAACGCTGCTGACGGCTGCGTACTCCGGGCCGACCACCATGGCCGCGACGATGAGGATCTGCGAGTTGGTGATGATGCCGACCGCACCGATGACACCGGCGATGGCCATGAAGAGGTAGAAGCTCGGGGGATACCGCCCCTCGGCCCGGATCCTGGCCTCCACCTGCTCCCATACCGGCACGCGCAGCCGGGACCCGAGCACCTCGGCCCCGGCTCTGGCCGCATGGTCGGAGAAGGCCGTGTCGATCGGGTCGAGGACGATGGACCCCCGCCGTTCGAGTCCGAGGTCGCGCAGCCCGCGCAGTACCTCGTTGGCAACTCCGGTGAGGACATCGCACACGATGGCGTCGCCGTCGGGGTTCCGTACGCTGTCGGGCAGCAGGGAGAGGTTGAGGACACACGGCTGGGCGCTCAACAGGGCCATGACACGTCCCGTGAGGTCCGGCGGGCTCACGGCCCGGACGTGCAGCATGTCCAAGCGAATCTCCGCGTGTGAGAGCGAGGCATACGGATGTGCGTCGGGCCCGGACAGGCCGCTCGTCCATTAACGCGGCGGCCCGGGAGCTCGGCAAATCGGATGCGGCCGGGCCACGGCTCGGCGCGCGCCGGCGGCGGGTGTGCCGGATGGTGAGGACATGGGTACGCCCGACGGGATGAGCGAGGCCGACTTCGGGTCGCTCTATCGTGAACTGCGCAATACGGCACCCGGTGGTGTCGCGCCCCTGGGAGCTCTGGGCACGATCACCCCCGCACAGACGCTGGCGGCCGTCCGTGAAGTACGCTCCGGCCGCTCGGTCTCGATGTCCGGTCCCGTGCACACCCGCAAGGGACCGGACAACGCCGAACCGGCGGAGCACCGGCTCACCGCGCCCGTCGGCGGCGCCCCGGACCCGGGCGGCCTGCAGTTCGCCCGGGACCGCATCGCCATGAACATCCACGGCGACGTCGACAGCCACATCGACGCCCTCTGCCACGTCATCTACGGGGGCACCCTGCACGGCGGCGTTCCCGCCGCGGACGTGCTCTCCCCGGAGGGATCCGCGGCCCTGTCCATCGACCTGGCCCGTGACGGCATCGTGGGCCGGGGAGTCCTCCTGGACATCCCGCGCCTGCACGGCACCCCCTGGCTCGAACCGGGATCGCACGTGAGCGCCGAGGACCTCGCCGCCGCCGAGGCGCAGCAGGGGGTGCGGGTCGGCAGGGGCGACATCCTGCTCGTACGCGTCGGGCACCAGCGGCGGCGCGCGCAGCTCGGTGCCTGGGACGCGGCCGGCGCGCGGGCCGGGCTCCACCCGACCGCCCTGCGCTTCCTGGCCGACCGCCAGGTGGCCGTACTCGGCAGTGACGGCAACAACGACACGGCTCCCAGTGCCGCGCGGAGCGTCGCGTTCCCGGTGCACGTACTCGCCGTCCATGCAATGGGTCTGCACCTGCTCGACTACCTGCAGTTCGAGGAGCTGGCTCCCCTCTGCGAACGGGAGGGCCGCTGGTCGTTCCTCTGCGTGATCGCGCCGCTACGGCTGTCCGCGGCGACCGGTTCACCCGTCAATCCCCTCGCGATCCTGTGACCGGCCGGACGTCCCGGCGCTCCGGCCCGCCCGATTCGCTGGGCATCCCCTCCGGAGCTACGTTGTAGAGGCGATACGGACCCCAACTCACCCGACAGGAGCAGATCGTGCTCCGGGGAGGTGGCCTGCATGGCCGAGGCGCGGGAGTACGACGTCATCATCATCGGCACGGGTGCCGGCGGCGGAACGCTCGCCCACCGTCTGGCGCCCACCGGCAAGCGGATCCTGCTCCTCGAGCGCGGTGGCTACCTGCCGCGCGAACGGGCCAACTGGGACTCGACCGAGGTCTTCGTCAAAGGGAAGTACCGCGCACCGGAGTTCTGGTACGACAAACACGGTGAGCGCTTCCCGCCCGAGGTGAACTACTACGTCGGCGGGAACACCAAGTTCTACGGCGCCGCGCTCTTCCGCATGCGCCCGGAGGACTTCGGCGAAATCCGCCACCATGACGGCGTCTCTCCCGCGTGGCCGCTGGACTACGGCGACCTGGAGCCTTACTACACGCAGGCCGAGCATCTCTACCTCGTCCACGGGCGGCACGGCGAGGACCCCACCGAGGGTCCGGCCAGTGCCCAGTACGCCCATCCGCCCGTGCAGCACGAGCCGCGCATCCAGCAGTTGAGCGACGATCTGGGGAAGCAGGGCCTGCACCCCTTCCACCTTCCGATCGGGGTGAACCTCGTCCAGGACGAGCAGGGGCGGGCGGCGCACGGGAGCGCCTGCATCCGCTGCGACCGCGTCGACGGCTTCCCCTGCCTGCTCGGAGCGAAGTCGGACGCCCAGGTCATCTGTGTGGACCCGGCTCTGGAACACGCCAACGTCGAACTGATCACCCACGCCGACGTGCGCCGGCTCGAGACGGACGCCGCCGGGCGGAGCGTCACCTCGGTCGTCGCGGAACTGGGCGACGGCTCGACCGTCCGGTTCGCCGCCGGCATCGTGGTGGTGGCCTGCGGCGCCGTCAACTCCGCCGCGCTGTTGCTGCGTTCGGCCGACGACAGGCACCCCCGGGGTCTGACCAACAGCTCCGACACGGTCGGCCGGCACTACATGCGGCACAACAACCTGGCCCTGATGGCGGTTTCCAGGGAGCCGAACGACACCAGGTTCCAGAAGACGCTGGCCCTGCACGACTGGTACCTGGGCAGCGACGACTGGGACTACCCCCTCGGCGGCATCCAGATGCTCGGCAAGTCCGACTCCGAGCAGATCCACGGCGAGGCACCCCGCTGGGCCGGCGCCGTCACCCCGGACATGCCGTTCGAGGTGCTCGCCCATCACGCGGTCGACTTCTGGCTGTGCGGTGAGGACCTGCCGGACCCGGACAACCGCGTCACCCTCGACGGGGACGGCGGTATCCACCTCGCCCTCGACGAGAAGAACAACATCGCCGGGCTGAAGCGGCTGCGGCACAAACTGCAGGGCATGCTCGGCCACTTGGGCATGCACGAGCACCATCTGCTGCCGCACAGCATCTACCTGCACAAGGGCATGCCCATCGGTGCCACGGCGCATCAGGCCGGCACCGTCCGCTTCGGCCGCGACCCGCAGAGCTCCGCTCTCGACGTCAACTGCAAGGCCCACGAGCTCGACAACCTCTACGTGGTCGACACGAGCTTCTTCCCGAGCATCGGCGCGGTCAATCCCTCGCTGACGGCCATCGCCAACGCCCTGCGCGTCGGGGACCACCTCGCGGAGCGACTGCAATGACCGGGACCCGGGCGGACCACCGCTGAGCCGTCCCGAGGAGGAGAACCATGGACCGTTACCCGCCCATCGCCGACCACGGACTCGTGGGGGACCTGCAGACCACAGCTCTGGTGTCGTCCAGGGGAGTGGTCGACTGGTTCGCTGCTCCGCGATTCGACTCGCCCAGCATCTTCGCGGCGCTGCTCGACCACGACAAAGGCGGATACTTCCTGCTCGCGCCGGAACACGACGAGGGGACGTGGCGGCAGCTCTACTACCCGGACACCGCGATCGTGGTGACCCGGTTCATGTCCCCCGACGGGGTCGGCGAGACCGTCGGCTACATGCCGGTCCTCCAGGGCCGCACCGCGACCGACCGGCACACCCTGGTGCGTGTGATCCGCGCGGTGCGCGGCACGGTGCGCTTCTCCCTCGAATGCCGCCCCCGCTTCGACTACGCGCGGGCATCCCACCAACTCGACCTGGCGGACCGCACGGCGACCTTCCGGGCGCCCGGGGCGACCGCGTTCCTGCAGGCCACCTTTCCGCTCGAACGGGACGGCCAGGACGTCCGGGCCTCGATCACGCTCACCGCGGGTGAGGCGGAGGCGGCGGTGTTCACCACCGGCGGGGAAGGAAGCGCGGCGCCGCCGCCGCCGGATCGCGAGAGGATCACCGACGAGCTGTGGGAACAGGTCGACTACTGGCAGAAGTGGGTGCGCAGGTCGCGCTACCACGGCCGCTGGGCGGAGATGGTGTACCGCTCGGCCATCACGCTCAAGCTGCTCACGTACGCTCCCTCCGGCGCGCCGGTCGCCGCCGCCACCATGGGTCTTCCCGAGCAGGTCGGCGGCGAGCGCAACTGGGACTACCGCTACACGTGGGTACGGGACGGCTCCCTGTCGGTACGGGCCCTGCTCGACCTCGGCTTCGTGGAGGAGGCGACCGCCTTCACCCACTGGCTGGGTGACCGCCTGCGCGCCCACGAGGGGCGGGACGGTGAGCCCCTCCAGATCATGTACCGGGTCGACGGTGACCCCAACCTGACCGAGGAGGTCCTCGAGCACTTCGAGGGCTACCGGGGCTCGTACCCCGTACGGGCCGGGAACGCGGCGATGGACCAGTTGCAGCTCGACATCTACGGCGAGGCGCTGTACGCCCTGTCCGAGGCCCGGGAGATCGTCGTACAGGCCGACTACCAGGGATGGAAGGCCCTGTCGCGGGCCCTGGACTGGCTCGCCGACTCCTGGGACCGGCCCGACGAGGGCATCTGGGAGACCCGGGGAGGCCGCCAGGACTTCACCTACAGCCGCGTGATGTGCTGGGCCGCCTTCGACCGCGGACTCAAACTCGCCACCGAGTTCAGCCGCCCGGCCGACACCGCCCTGTGGACCAAGGCCCGCGACGACGTCCTCGAACAGGTCATGGAGCGCGGCTGGAGCGACACGGAGCGTTCCCTGGTCCAGCACTACGGCAGCCACGTCCTCGACGCCTCGCTGCTGCTGGTCCCCCGGGTCGGATTCCTCGCGCCGCGGAGCCCGACCTGGCTGTCCACCCTCGACGCCATGGACCGGGTCCTGGTGTCCGACAGCCTCGTCTACCGCTACGACCCCGCGGCCTCCCCCGACGGGCTCCGCGGCTCGGAGGGAACGTTCAGCCTCTGTACGTTCCTCTACGTGGACGCCCTCGCCCGCGCGGGACGGCTGCCGCAGGCCCGCTACACCTTCGAGAAGATGCACACGTACGCCAACCACGTCGGTCTGTTCGCCGAGGAGATCGGCCCCAGCGGCGAACAACTCGGCAACTTCCCGCAGGCCTTCACCCACCTGTCGCTCATCATGGCCGCGACCACCCTGAACGAGGCGCTCGACGCCATCCAGCGCTGAACCCGCAGCCGTCCCCTCCGCCGCGGCGGCCTGGTCCCGGGCTACCGGCTGCTCTACCGTCGCCATCGGGCCCACCGCCCGCAGGCTCACCGGCCGACCCGATCAGGAGACACCCATGCGGATGCTGATCAACAGCCCCGAGACCGTCGTGGCCGATGCGCTGCGCGGGATGGCGGCCGCCCATCCCGAGCTGGACGTCGACGTGGAGCGGCGGGTCGTCGTACGGCGCGACGCGCGGGCCGGGGGCCGGGTCGGGCTGGTGTCCGGCGGCGGGTCGGGGCACGAGCCGCTGCACGCCGGGTTCGTGGGGCACGGGATGCTGTCCGCCGCGTGCCCCGGGGAGGTGTTCACCTCTCCGGTGCCCGACCAGGTACTGCGGGCGGCGGCGGCCGTGGACTCGGGGCAGGGGGTGCTGTTCGTCGTCAAGAACTACACCGGGGACGTGCTGAACTTCGAGATGGCCGCCGAACTCGCCGAGGAGGACGGCCTGCGGGTGGAGCGTGTGCTGGTCAACGACGACGTGGCCGTCACCGACAGCCTGTACACGGCGGGGCGGCGCGGCACCGGGGCCACGCTGTTCGTCGAGAAGATCGCCGGTGCGGCCGCCGAGGAGGGCGCCCCGCTGGACCGGGTGGCGCAGCTCGCCCGGCGGGTCAACGCGGCCTCGCGGAGCTTCGGGGTGGCGCTCAGCGCCTGCACGACACCGGCGAAGGGGAGTCCGACGTTCGACCTGCCCGACGGAGAGCTGGAGTTGGGGATCGGCATCCACGGCGAACCGGGCCGCGAGCGGCGGGCGATGATGCCGGCCCGGGAGATCGCGGAGGTGGCCGTGGGCGCCGTACTGGAGGAGCTCGGGGAGGTGGCGCCGGCCGACGGGCCGGTGCTGGCGCTGGTCAACGGGATGGGGGCGACGCCGCTGCTGGAGCTGTACGGGTTCCACGCGGAGGTGGCGCGGGTGCTGGCGGAGCGCGGTGTGACGGTGGCGCGGACGCTGGTCGGGAACTACGTCACGTCCCTGGACATGGCGGGGTGCTCGGTGACACTGTGCCGCGCCGACGAGGAACTGCTGCGGCTGTGGGACGCGCCGGTCCGCACGGCGGCGCTGCGGTGGGGCTGCTGAGAAGGTGGACGGACACGGTGTGGACGGGCACGGTGAGGAGATTCGGTTGCGTGACGCGGAATTCTTCCGGCGCTGGATGACGGCCGCCGCGGCCGCGGTGGAGCGCGAGGCGGACCGGCTGACCGAGCTCGACTCCCCCATCGGGGACGCCGACCACGGGAGCAATCTGCTGCGCGGCTTCACGGCGGTACGGGCGGCCCTGGAGGCGGAGCCCCCCGGGGGCCCGGGGGCGGTGCTGGTGCTGGCGGGGCGGACGCTGATCTCGACGGTCGGCGGGGCGTCGGGGCCCCTGTACGGGACGCTGCTGAGGCGGACGGGCAAGGAGCTCGGGGAGGCCGCCGAGGTCTCGGACGAGGCGCTGCGCAAGGCCCTGTACGCGGGGGTGGGCGCGGTGGCGCAGCTCGGCGGTGCCGCGCCGGGCGACAAGACGATGCTGGACGCGCTGGTGGCGGGGGTGGCCGCGCTCGGCACCTCGTACCGGGCGGCGGCGGACGCGGCGGAGAACGGGGCGCGGGCGACGGTGCCGATGCTGGCCCGCAAGGGACGGGCGAGCTACCTCGGCGAGCGCAGCATCGGCCACCAGGACCCGGGGGCGACCTCGGCGGCCCTGCTGCTGGGTGCTCTCGCGGACGTGGCGGACAGGGAGGACGGCGCATGAGCGGGCCGATGGTCGGCATCGTCCTGGTGTCGCACAGCGCGGTGGTCGCGGAATCCGTGGCGGCCCTGGCCCGGGGCCTGGCGGCGGGCGGCCCGGTCGTCCCGGTGGCCGCGGCGGGCGGCACCGCGGACGGGGGCCTGGGCACCGACGCCGATCGCATCGCGGCGGCCGCGGGCGAGGTGGACGGGGGCGCGGGAGTGGCTCTCCTGGCGGACCTGGGCAGCTCGGTGCTGACGGTGAAGGCCCTGCTGCTAGAGGACGAACTCCCGCCGGACTCCCGGCTGCTGGACGCCCCGTTCCTGGAGGGAGCGGTGGCCGCGGTGGTGGCGGCCTCGGCGGGCGCCCCCTTGGAGGCGGTGGCGGCAGCGGCCGAGGAGGCCTACACGTACCGCAAGGTCTGACCCGCGGGCCGGGCCCCGGGCCGGGCCGGCGGGGGCGGCCGCTGCGGTGGCAGCGGCCGTCGCCGCAGCGGCTTCGCCGACCCGGCGGGGCCCGCCTCGTCAGCGGCCGCGGCCGCCGCCGCCCCGGAGGGATTCGATTTCGCGGCGGTCCCGCTTCGTGGGGCGGCCCGTGCCGCGGTCGCGGACGCCCACCACCTCGGCCTCGATACGCGTCGGCGCCGGCGGGCTGTTGTCGACGAAGCATTCCGCGGCCACCGGGGCGCCCACCCGCTTCGCCACCGGCCGCTTGACCACCACGATGCGCTCGCGCCCCGCGTGGAACAGCCGCACCTCGTCCCCCGCCCGAACCACCTGGGCCGGCTTCGCACGCTCCCCGTTGACCTTCACGTGGCCCGCCCGGCAGGCGGTCGCCGCGACCGAGCGGGTCTTCGTCAGGCGCACCGACCAGATCCAGGCGTCCACCCGAGCGGATCCCGGGGTGCCCGCCGTTCCCGCACCCGTTCCCGTTGCTTCATCAGCCATGCCGAAACCTTAGCCAGCCGGCCCGGCCCGAGCGGAATGCATATTGGCGGAATCGCCAAGAGGCATGGCATCTGCCATGTGTATCAGCCCAAGGGAATTGCAAATGCGGGACACGTGCCCCTACCTTGTCGCTCATGCAGTCCTACACCATCGGACAGGCGGCGCGTCTGCTGGGCGTCAGCCCTGACACCGCCCGCCGCTGGGCCGACGCCGGCCGTGTCGCGACCCACCGCGACGACGCCGGCCGGCGACTGATCGACGGCCGCGACCTGGCCGCCTTCTCCGTGGCGGTGGGCCAGGGTGCCCACGCCGAGGACGAGGAGCCGTACACCTCGGCCCGCAACGCGTTCCCCGGCATCGTCACCGCCGTCAAGCTCGGAGACGTGGCCGCCCAGGTCGAGATCCAGGCAGGTCCCCACCGCCTGGTCTCCCTGCTCACCCGTGAGGCCGTCGAGGAGCTCGGACTGGAGGTCGGCATGCAGGCCACCGCCCGCGTGAAGTCCACCAGCGTGCACATCGACCGCACCTGACCCTCCAGACCTTCCAGCACCAGAGCACGTTCTCACCCGCTCCGCCCGTCACCGGCGCGGGTCACCACCGCGCGGAACCGGCACCCGGCCGGCCGCCGACCCGACCGAGGAGCACCAGCTCATGTCCCCGATCCTGACCCGCCGCAGCACCTTCGCCGCCGCGCTGACCACCGCCCTCCTCGTGCCCGCGCTGGCCGCCTGCGGCAGCAGTGACACGAAGGACACCAAGGACACGGGCGCCGCGGCCTCGCCCTCGGCGAGCGCCTCAGCCGAGCCCAAGGCCGCGAACCTCACCGTCCTCGCCGCGTCCTCGCTCACCGACGTCTTCAAGACCGCCGGTGCCGCGTACGAGAAGGCACACCCCGGCACGAAGGTCACCTTCTCCTTCGCCGGCTCCCAGGAGCTCGCCGCCCAGGTGAAGCAGGGCGCCCCGGCCGACGCGCTGGTCACCGCCGACACCAAGACCATGGACGGCCTGAAGGCCGAGACCAACGACCCGGCGATCATCGCCAAGAACCGCCTGGTCATCGCGGCCGGCAAGGGCAACCCGTTCAAGGTCGACGAGCTGAAGGACCTGGCCGACACCAAGATGAAGGTCGTGCTCGCGGCGCCCGAGGTCCCGGTCGGCCGGTACAGCAAGCAGATCCTCGACGCCCAGAAGATCGAGGTGAAGCCGGTCTCCCAGGAGGCCAACGTGCGCGCCGTGCTGAGCAAGGTCGAGCTCGGCGAGGCCGATGCCGGCCTCGTCTACAAGACCGACACCATCAAGTCCGGTGACAAGGTCTCCGTCGTGGACATCCCGGACGCCGACAACGCCGTCGCCTCCTACCCGGCGGCCACCCTCAAGTCGTCCAAGAACGCCGAGGCCGCCGCCGCGTTCGTGGCCTGGCTGAGCACCCCCGAGGCCCAGAAGATCCTCCAGGACGCGGGCTTCCAGAAGGCGTAACCGGCGCCGTAGCCGGAAGGATCGAGAGGGACCGCCTGGTCCGGGGGGACAGGCGGTCCCTTTCGGCGTGTCCCCCGCCGGAGCCACACGTGCCCGTCGCACTCCTCGTACCCCCCACCCCCCGTACGCTGCAGCCAGGAATCCACATGAGCAGACACCGCACCCGCACCCGGCCCCCTCTGACCCTGGCGCTCCCCGCGCTGCTCGCCGTCGCGTTCCTGCTGCTGCCCCTCGTCGGCATCCTCAGCCGCACCGAGTGGAGCGAGCTGGGCACCCACCTGACCAGCCCGGGCGTGGTCGAGGCGCTGCGCCTCTCGCTCTTCGTCTCCCTCTGGGCGCTCGGCCTCTCCCTGCTCCTGGGCGTGCCGCTGGCCTGGCTGCTGGCCCGGGTCCCGTTCAAGGGGAAGGCATTCGTCCGCTCACTGGTGCTGCTCCCGATGGTGCTGCCCCCGACCGTCGGCGGTGTGGCGCTGCTGCTGGGCTTCGGCCGGCGCGGACTGCTCGGGCCCTGGCTGGAGGGCACGTTCGGGATCACGCTGCCTTTCCACACGTCAGGGGCCGTCGTGGCGGCCACCTTCGTCGCCATGCCCTTCCTCGTCATCAGCCTGGAGGGAGCGCTGGGCGGCCTCAAGCAGAGCTACGAGGAGACCGCCGCCTCCCTCGGCGCCTCGCCGGTCCGGGTGTTCTTCACCGTGACCCTGCCGATGGTGGCGCCCGGCCTGATCGCGGGCGCCGCCCTCACCTGGGCGCGCGCGCTCGGCGAGTTCGGCGCGACCATCACCTTCGCGGGCAACCTGCCCGGCACCACCCAGACCCTGCCGCTCCAGGTGTACCTGCTGCTCCAGGACGAGCCGGAAGCCGCCACCTCCGTCTCGCTGCTGCTGCTCGTGATCGCCATGGCCGTACTGATCGCCCTGCGCGGCCGCTGGACCGGGACCCCGGTCGCCGTCAAGCCCACCAAGGCCACCAAGGCCGCCGAGGCCGCGGGGACGCCGGACGAGGCGGCGGCCGCGGCTGCCGAGACCGGGCGGATGCCGGACGCGCCGGTGGCGGCGGACGTCTCCACCGATCCCGCCGACGGCGGCCGCTGGCCGCTGCACGCCACCGTCACCGGCTTCAACGAGCTCACCCTGGAAGCCGATCCCGGCACCACCATCGCCGTCGTCGGCGAGAACGGCGCCGGCAAGACCACCCTGCTGCGCGCCCTCCTCGGCCTCACCCCGCGCGCCCACGCCGAGCTCCGCCTCGGCGACACCGACGTCACCGCACTGCCCCCGCACGAGCGCCAGGTGGCCTGGGTCCCGCAGGACGGCGCGCTGTTCCCGCACCTGAGCGCGCTGGCCAACACCGCCTACGGGCTGCGCGCCCGCCGGGTGCCGCGCACCGAGGCCCGCCGCGAGGCGCAGCTGTGGCTGGACCGGCTCGGTGTCGGCCACCTCGCCGCCCGCAAGCCCGCACACCTGTCCGGCGGCCAGGCCCAGCGTGTCGCCTTGGCCCGCGCGCTGGCCGCCCGGCCCCGCCTGCTGCTCCTCGACGAACCGCTCGCCGCCCTCGACCAGACCACGCGGGCCCGCGTGCGGCACACCCTGCGCACGCACCTGGCCGGCTTCGGCGGAGTCTGCCTGATCGTCACGCACGACCCGGTCGAGGCGGTTTCGCTCGCCGACCGGGTCCTCGTCCTCGCCGAGGGGCGCGCCCTCCAGGACGCCCCGCCCGCCGAGGTCACCCGCCATCCCCGCTCCCCCTGGGTCGCCCGGATGCTCGGCCGCAACGCCTGGCCCGGCACCGCGTCGGCCGACGGCCTCGTACTCGCGGCCGGGGGCCGGCTGGTGGTGGCGGAGGCGCTGCCCGAGGGGTCACGGGCGCTGGCGATCATCGGCCCGGAGGCGGTGTCGGTGCACCGCGACCGCCCGTCGGGCAGCCCGCGCAACGTCTGGCAGGGCTCCGTACGGGAGATCACCGCGGTCGGCAGCCGGCTGCGCGTACTGATCGGCTCGGCCGAAGCCCCCGACCTGGTGGCGGAGATCACCCCGGAGGCCGCGTCCGAACTCGGCCTGGTCGACGGCTCGAAGGTGTGGACCAGCGTGAAGGCGACCGAGGTGACGCTCGTGGAGCTCTAGGGGGTGTCCGCGAAGCAGCGCCGTCCGCCCGGAGGGCGGTCCCGCGGCGTCCGGTGCGTGCTCGGCGCCGCTGGGCAGGCGGGACTTCGCGGACGCCCCCTAGGGGGCGTACCGGACGGCGAGCCAGTCGCCTTTGGCGAAGGCGTCGGCTCCGACCAGGGTGCGGCCTGTACGGGGGGTGGTGATCGACAGGACGCCCTCGGAGCGGTCGGCCGCGAATTGCGGGGCGCCGAGGGTCAGGACGGCGGCCCGTTTGCCGGTGGTACGGCGGAACTCGGCGAGCAGACGCCCCGTCAGGGCATCCTCCTTGCGGTCCACGGTGGCGGGTGCGTACGCCCGTACGACGGCCAGCGCGCCCGTGCCCGGCTCGCGGGCGGCGGCCGCCAGAGCTTCACGCAGGGCGCGCATCCGGGACAGGCCGCCTCCGCGCACGGTGGGCTCGGCGGTGTCGAGCGGCAGGAACCGCACGCCGCGGTGGACGAACTCCGGCCGGTCGGTGCCGGTCAGCACGAAGTCGGCACCGGGGGCCCCGGCCCCGAGGGTGAACCTCCAGGGCCGCGCCCGGACCCGGGCCTCGGTGGCGACGACCGGATCCCGGACCACGGGCACGGCGGCGGGTCCGGTCGGCGGGGTCCGGGCGCCGAGGGTGTCGAGCGCGAGCCTCCCGGGGCGGGTCCCCCCGGTCGCCGAGAGCCGGGTCACGGTGAGCGGCGGCTGCGCGGTGGCCGGGAGCGGAAGGGTGACCTCCCGCCAGCCGGTCCAGTCCGCGGCGGGCCCGAGCACCTTGACGGCGGCACCGTCGGCGTCGGCCAGTTCCACGGCGGCCCGGGCCCCGGAGCCGTCGCCGCCGACCCGGAGCGTGAGCGCCCGGGCCAGCTCGGGCACGGGCAGGGGCCGGGGCGCGGCTGCGCTCCTCTGCGCTCCGGCCGCGGGCAGCTCCAGGGAAAGCCCGGCGCCCGCATGCCCCTCGGCCACGGAGACCCCCGCTCCGGCCCAGTCCGCGGCGTCGGCCAGATCGGGGTGACGGGCAGCGTCACCAACCCGACGCCGAGGGCGATGTCGGCGGATGCGCGGGGGGCTGCGGCCGCTCGGCCGGCCCCGGGCACGGCAGCCCTGCCGGGCTTCCCCGAGGCGGCGGGCGCGCCGGAGGCCCCGGGAGCACCGGCAGAACGCGCAGCACCGGCGGCACCGGCCGCAGCCGCCGCACCCGTCGGCCGGACCGTGGCCCGCAGCCGGCCCGTGGCCTGCCGGACGAGGGCGGTGACGGTGAAGCCCCCTCGGCCGTCCTCGGTGACGCTCCACTGCGACCGGTCGAACTCCAGGGCCACGTCCCGGGGTTCCACGACGGCGGCCGCGCCCTGCGCGTCGTACCCGGTCAGCCGGAACCCCGCGCTCTCCCCCCGCTCCGCGAGCCCGATCCGGGCCTGACCGGGCCGGATCCGGGTCAGCAGGCCGAGCACCGTGAGCGGGAGCGCGCCGTGCGCCGTCGCGCGCCGGGCGTGCGCCGTCGCACGACCGGGGCGCACGGCGTGGAACACCCCGGCGGAGTCGACGCTGCCGGCTCCCTCGGCGTACCACGCCGGTGCCCCCGGGGCCGGGCCCAGCAGCGCGTCGTACCCGGTGGCCGAGAGGGTCCGGGTGAGCCCGGGGAAGACCCGGGTGAGGTCCTCGGCGGTGCCGCCGACGGCTTCGACCCGGTACCCGGCGGTCCGGCCGGAGCCCGCCGGGGCCGTGAGGACCAGCCCGTTCGGCACGGGCCGGGGCCGTCCGTCCGACGGGGAGTTCTCCAGGACCAGCGCGCTCGCCCCGCTCTGCCCGGCGAGCAGGGTCGTGGAGCCCCCGCCGTCGAGGTTCAGGGCCTCGTACGCGCCGAGCCGGTGCATCAGTGCCCCCAGCGCGGTCAGGGTGAGACCGCCGCTGTCCCGCTGGCGGCCGTCGACGGCGAGGATCCGCAGCCGCCGCCCGTCCCGCGAGAAGCCGACGGCCGTGCGGGGGGCGGCGGTGTCGTTCGGTTCGCCGTCGTGGTTCTGCGGCACACCGGCCACGACGAGGGCCTCGCGCCCGCCGACGGCGGCCACCGGGACGGGACCCGTACCCGGGACCGCCCGGGCGGAGACGGCCACGGCGTCCCCGGGCCGCAGGGCGGCGAGTTCGGCGGCGACGGCGCCTCCGGCGGGAGCGGCCAGCAGGACGGTGCCGGGGGCGGGGCGCTCCCGGCGCACCGGGCCCCGCACGGGCGGGGCGGCGGCCGTGACCCGGCCGTCCCGGACCCCGACGGCGGTACCCAGCGCGGGCAGCTGCTTCCCCTGCCAGTCGGCGGTGTACGCGGAGAGGCCCTCGGCGGTGGGCCGGGCCGCGTTGTAGCCGGTCAGCGGGCGCACCACCCCGCCGGGCAGGGTGGTGCTCCCGTCGAGGCCGAGTCGCAGCACCCGGCCGCTGCCGTCGGCGCCGAAGCCGACGGCCGGCGCCGCGCCGGGCCCCGGGCCGGCGGAGTGCAGCAGCCGGCCGCCGCCCAGGCCGGGGCCGAGCGGTGCACCCGTACCCCGGATGTCGAAGAAGTCGCCGTTGACGGCGGCGACCACGCGCCGCCCGGGCCCCGCGGGATGGCGGGCGGCGGACTCGGCGACGGTGGCCGGGCCGCGGCCGCCCAGGTACTCGGCGCGCACCCCGCCGCTCCCGCCGAGGTCGACGAGGAGTTCGTCGATCCGCAGCCAGCGGTCGGCCTCCAGCCGGTCGTACGATTCCAGCCGGAGCCCGGGGGCGATCTGCCGGCCGGTACGGGCGGTCTCGATCCCCTCGGACCCCACGCCGACGGCCCGCGCGGGGGCGGCGGCGGGGGTGACGAGGAGGACGGCGAGCAGGACGGGCAGCAGCGGGCGCGGGCTCAGCACCCAGGCAGGATCGGCCACTCGGACCGCCCCCGGCGGGCACTGCCGTCCGTGCCCCGCGGTTTCAGCCATTCGCCCGGCATCCGGCCCCGGATAAGGATTTGGCGGCCGGATGCCCGGCTGGCAAGGTTCGAGCGGGTCCGCCGCAGGTCGGCGGGCACACGCATCTCTGAATCATGTTCCCGTGGGGGGGTACACACCACATGTCCTCGAACGAGCCGCAGGGCACGCCGACTCCACCTCCGGCTCAGGCCCCGGCCGCAGCTCCGACGGCGTCGCAGCCCGCGACCGAGACCGACGCCTCGGTCGCGACCGCGGCACCTGCGCCGGAGCAGCCGACACCGCCGCAGCCGTACCCGGCACCGGCGTACCCGGCCCAGCCCTCCGGCCCGCAGCCCTACCCGGCCCCGCCGTACGCCGGACAGCCGTACGCGGGACAGCCCCAGCCCGGCCACCCCGCCGGCGCGTACCCCGGCATGCCGTACGCCGCCCCGTGGCCCCCCGCGGACGTGCTGCGCTCCCCGCGCGGTCTGGCGGTCGCGGTCACCGCACTGCTGGGGGTCGCCGCCGCGGTGAACCTGTTCTCGGCAGCCATCAGCGGGTACGTCTTCTCGCTCATGAAGCGGCTGACAGCCGACCCGGCGGGCGTCGGTGACGACGCACTCGACCGGTCGGACACCCTGACCGCGATCGCCGGATCCCTCCAGTTCCTGATCCTGCTGGCGACGGCGGTCGTCTTCATCATCTGGTTCCACCGCGTCCGCGTGAACGGCGAGATCATGCGCCCCGACGCTTTCTCCCAGACACGCGGCTGGGCCATCGGCGGCTGGTTCATCCCGCTGGGCAATCTGTTCCTGCCCTACCGGACCGCCAAGGAGATCTGGACGGCCAGCACCCAGTTCGCACCGGACGGCTCGTTCCGCGAGGTCTCCGCCACTCCCGTCAACGCCTGGTGGGCCGTGTGGGTCCTCTCGGCCTTGTCCGACCGGGTGTTCAGTGCCCAGTACGGGCGGGCCCAGACTCCCGAGGCCCTGCGCGACGCGTCCGCCGTGGGGATGGTCACCGACCTCCTCACGGTCGTCGCGGCCGTCCTCGCCATCGTCTTCGTCCGCAAGCTGACGGCCATGCAGACCACGAAGGCGGAGCAGGGCCCGTACGCGGCGGTCTGACCCGCCGCCCGGCGGTGCCCGCGCGGCTCACGCCGCCGCATGCTCCGGGACGGCGAACTCGCACCACACGCTCTTCCCGCCGCCCCGGGGCTCCACGCCCCATTCCTCCGTCAGCCGGTCCACCAGCAGCAGGCCGCGCCCCGACACCGCCCAGTCGCCCGCCTCGCGCCGGCGCGGCAGGGCGCTGCTGGTGTCCTCGACCTCGATCCGGATCCGGCCCTCCGAGGTCAGCCGTACGTTGACGTGGCCGCCTCCGTCGGTGTGCACGAGGGCGTTGGTCATCAGCTCGTCCGCCGCCAGTTCGATCTCGTCGGCCCGGTCCTCGGCTCCCCACGCGGACACCGCCGCGCGGATCAGGTGGCGGGCCATCGCCGGGCCGTCGGGGTCTCCGGGATGGAGTGGCAGGCGCAGCGGGCCGCCGCCGCGCGCGGCGGGGGTGCCGCGGCGGCGCAGCAGGAGCAGGGCCATGTCGTCGCCGACCCCCGCGTCACCGACGAGGTCGCACAGGACGTCGGCGAGCTCCTCCACGTCCGCCGGCCCGCCGCAGACCGCCTCCATGAGCTCCTGCATCCCCGCCTCGGGGGCGCCGTCCGGCCGTTCGAGCAGGCCGTCCGTGCACAGCACCAAGGTGTCGCCGGGGTGCAGTTCGAGGCTGGTCACGGGATAGCCGGAGCCGACTCCCGACCCGTCGCGGGGCGGCAGCCCGAGCGGAAGTCCGCCCGCCACCGGGATGCGGTGGCAGCTGCCGTCGCCACGCCGCACGACCGGGTCGAGGTGGCCGGCGCGGACCATCTGGAGCATGCCGCTGTTCAGGTCCACCTCGGCGTACGTACAGGTGGCGAAGCGGTCCGTCTCCAGCTCCCGCAGGAAGGCCGACGCCCGCGCCATGGCGGTGCCGGGCGTGTGCCCCTCGGCCACGTACGCCCGCAGGACGATCCGCAGCTGGCCCATCACGGCCGCGGCGTCCGTGTCGTGCCCCTCCACGTCGCCGATCATCACCCCGACGCGGCCCTCGCCGAGCGGGACCACGTCGTACCAGTCCCCGCCGATGTCCCGCCCCATCCGGGCGGCCCGGTACCGTACGGCGATCCGCGCGCCCGGCACCTCCGGGATCCGGCGCGGCAGCATCGCCCGCTGCAGCCCCTCCGCCAGATCGTGCTCCTGCTCGAAGAGGATGGCCCTCTGGAGGCTCTGCGCGATGCCGCTGCCGAGTGCGACGAGCAGGTTCCGCTCCTCGGCGGTGAAGTCCCCGTCCCGCGTGTACAGCAGCCCGAGCGCGCCGACGGCCCGGCCCTGCGCGATCAGCGGCAGGTAGACGCCGCTGCGCACGGAGAGCGGCTCGATGTAGGGCCAGAGCTCCGGGTAGCTCTGCTGGAATTCCTCGCGCGAGGCGATGAAGACCGGCTGGAGGTTGCGTACGGCCTCGCTCATCGGCAGCCGCGCGTCGATGCGGGTGTACTCGATCTCCGGGACGTAACTGCCGAGCTGCCCCTCCGCGACGAGGTGGATCCGGCCGCCGTCGACGATGCCGAGCATCACGCTGACCGCGCCGAGGTGGCCGAGGGCCTCGGGGTCCTTGAGGACGTCGGTCACGTCGTTGACGGTGCGGGCGTGGGCCAGGATCGCGCTGGTCCGCTCGACGACTCCGGTCATCCGGCGGCGTCCCTCGGCCTGCTCGCCGCCGGCGCCGGGCTCGCCGGGATCGTGGGCGGCGTCGCGCAGGATCCCGATGATCCGGTACGGCCGGCCGTTCACCTCGCGCAGGATGTGGCCCTGGATGTGGGTCCAGACGGGGGTTCCGTCGCGCAGGCGGGTGCGTACGTATGCCCCGTAGTGGCTGCGGCCGTCCTTGAGCGCCTGGGCGACCCGGGCGTCGAGCCGGACCTCCTCACCCGGCGACACCCGCGCCCGCAGCCCCTCGGGGGTGCCGGTGAACTCCTCCGGGCGCAGGTCGAGGACCTCGAGGGCGGTGGGATCCAGATGCATCTGCCCACTGTCGAGGTCCCAGTCGAAGGTGCCCATGCGGTTGAGCGCGAGGCTCATGTCCGGCTGCGCGGGCCAGTCGAACTCGGGGCTCGCTCCCCTTTCGGCCATGCAGCCAGGGTCTCACCGTTCCCCTGCGCGTGCCCGCACAAGCCGCCCGCCCGTCAGCCGGGCCCCTGCGCGGACGGTGTGGCGGAGTCCCCCGGTTTCCCCGGCGGGGGCTCGGACGCCGGCTTCGACGCGGGCTCGGACGCCGGTTCGGACGGCGGTGCGGACGCGGGCTCGGACGGCGGCGCGGAGGACGGCGGGGGCGAGGACGGCGGGGGCGAGGACACGGACGCCGATTCGGCCGGGGAGCGCGAGGGGGGCGGCGGGCTCGGGGGCTCCGCCGAGGTCGCGGGGGCGGGGTGCGAAGGCGTGACCGGCGCGGGCGGGAGCACCGGCGGCGGCACGGGCTTGTCGTGCTTGCCCTGGTGGTCGCCCCGGCCCCGCTCGAACCAGCCCCGGTCCTGCTGGTCGTACATCACGAACTTGTGGACGACCGTCTCCGACGGCGCGATGACCACCACCTTCGACGGCTGGTACGAGCTCCACGGCTGCCCGTGCCGCTTCGGGTCGGCCGGCAGCGCCACCGGGGCACCGAGCGGGTTGCCGCACGCGCACCGCACCCGCGGCACCCCCCGGTCGTCGATCAGCACCGCCGTCCCGGCCTGGAGCACCGCCTGGTAGGCGGTGGCCTTCCCGTCGCGGTAGCCGTGGTTGGTGACCCGGGTGTCCGTGCGCAGCTGCACCGGGGTCAGCGCGCGCAGGTATCCGGGTACGGACTCCGGCCGGATGCCGAGCGCCGAGGCGAAGGCGCCGTTCTTGGCGGGCTCGGCGGACAGCGCCCGGATCTGCTTCTCGACGTCGCAGCTGGCCACGGACCGGGTGCCGCCGTACAGGCCCGGCGCCGAACCGCTGATGCTGGGCGTGGCGGTGGTGCCGGTGCCGGGCGTGGCGCTCCGCGCCGACGGCGCCGGGCTCTGCGGCGGCGGTACGGCCTCCCGCGTGACGGTGGACTCGGTGAAGGGGGCGGGTCCGGTGGCGGCGGCGGGCTGGAGGAACACCTCGCCCCGGGCGGAGGGGGAACCGCTCGGCCGGGTCAGCACCACGGCCAGGACGACGGCGGCGGCCACCGCCACGAGTGCGGTGGCCAGCCGGGGCACGGATCGCCACCAGGGCCCCTTGGCGGGTGGCCCCGGCGGACCCGGCGGCGTGCCCCCGGACGGTGGAGCGGGCGGCGGAGTCGGCGGCGGGCCCTGCCGGCCGCCCGAGAGGGGGCCGGACGGAGGACCGGTGGGGCGGCCTGCAGGCGGCTGCGAGGACTGCGTGGGCCGCTGCGGCTCCTGGCCGGGGCCGGAAGGTTGCGTGGTCACGGGCTCTTCTTCCCAGGCGGCGGAGTTCCGGTCCCTGCGGACCATTGTGTGCGTCGTCCCGGTGGTGGCCGCAAGCCGAGCGTGCCTACGGTTGCAGCGTGAGTGCGAGCAGTCCGTCGTCACCGCGTCCGTCGTCACCGCGCCCGGCAGCACCGGGTGCGGCATCCGGGTTGTCGGCGCGGGCCTGGCGGGACGCCCTGGTCGCCGTCGTGGCGGGCTTCGCGCTGATGGCCGCCGTCGCCGCGGCCGGTCTGGCCTGCGCGGGGGCGACCGGTCTGCCGGGTGGCGCGTTCCCCCGGGTCGTCGCGGCGGTCGTCGTGATGGCGGCCGGCGGATCGGTCGAGGTGACGGGCGGGGCGGGTTTCCTGGCCGAGGCCGACGCGAGTCTGTCCGTACTCCCGCTCTCGGTGAGTCTCGCCGGGGCCCTGGCGGCCGGGGCCCTCTTCCTGCGTCCCCTGCACAACCGGGCGGTGGCCCGGCCGGGGGAACTCCTGACCCGGGCCGGCCCGTTGGTCCTGCTGTGGCTGCTCGCCCTCACCGGCGCCGCGCTCCTCGCCCGCCAGACCTTCGGGATCGCCACCGGCGACTCCCCGGTGGCCGACCTCGCCGAGGTCCTCGACGCCTCCCCGAAGGTCGGCTTCCGGGCCGCCCTGCCCGCGACCCTCGGCTTCGGACTGCTGTGGATCCTGGGCCTGCTGCTGATCGCCCTGCTGGTCTCGCGCCGGGCGCCGCTCCCGGCCCGGCTGGTCCGCTTCCACGCGGCGGTGCGCCCCGCCGCCTTCGCCACCGTGGCCCTGCTCCTCGCGTACGTGGTCCTCGGCGTCGTCGTCGGCCTGGTGGTGGCGGCCACCCAGGGGCACGCGGACAGGACCTTCGCCGTGATCCTGCTCGGCCTGCCGAACCTGGTCTGGCTCGGGCTCACCCTGGGCTTCGGCGGGGCCTGGGAGGGCAAGGTGGAGGGGCCGCTCGGGTTGCCGATGCCGCAGCTGCTGGACGAGGTGCTGCGCGGGACCGACCTGTCCCGGGTCGACGTGGCCTCGCTCGCCGCGCGCGACTCCCGGGCCTGGTGGCTGGTGGCCGTCGCCGCCGTGCTGCTGCTCGCCACGGGCTTCCTGGCCGCCGTACGCTCCCCGGCCGGCATCCGCGCCTGGCAGCACGCGCTCCATCTGGCCGTGGCCCTCGCGCTCGCCACCTTGATGGTGTGCCTGCTGGCCGGTGTCCAGGCCCGGTTCGGGCTGTCGCTGCTGGGCATCGGCGATGTCGGCGGGCTCGGCGGTGCCGTGGAGCTGCGCCCGCTGCTGTGGCGCAATGTCGGGCTGGCCCTGCTGTGGGGTGCGCTCGCGGGCTTCCTCGGTGCGCTGCTGGCCCGCCCGGTCCACCGCCGCGGCCTCGTCGAGAAGCCGCCCGCGGCCGCCGGAGGATGACCGCACGGCAGTCGGAGGGTGACCGGCCGTCACCCCGTGTCTTCGCCCCGGAACACCGGCAGCGCCCAGCGCGGCGGCGGGGGCGGCGCGCCGGGCGGCGGATCCGACTCGGCTCCGGCCCTGCGCAGCGCACCCGTGAACTCCAGGCAGCTGCTCCACCGGTCGTCCGGTGATTTGGCCAGGGCCTTCGCCAGCACCTCGTCGACCGCCGCCGGCAGACCGGGCCGCCGTGAGCTCACCGCAGGGGGTGGATCGAACTGGTGGGCCCACAGCAGCGCCATGTCGTCGTCCCGCCGGAACGGCGGGCTCCCGGTCAGCGTCTCGTACACGACGCAGCCCAGGCTGTAGACGTCGCAGCGGGCGTCGACGGGCTTGCCGGAGATCTGCTCGGGCGCCACGTAGTCCAGGGTGCCGACGAACTGCCCGACGCTCGTGAACCCGGTCAGCGACAGCGACTTCTTCGTCAGCCCGAAGTCCGTCAGGTACACGTGCTCGGGGTGCTCGCTGTCCGTCCCCTCCGCGACCAGGATGTTCCCCGGTTTCACGTCCCGGTGCACCAGGTCGTGGGCGTGCGCCGCGTCCAGCGCCGAGGCCACCTGGCCCGCGATCCGGGCCGCGGTCTCCACCGGCAGCGGCCCGGTGCGGTCCAGCAGTGCGCGCAGGTCCTGTCCGGGGACGTACCGCATCGCGATGTACAGCAGCCCGTCCGTCTCGCCCGCTTCGAAGACCGGCACGATGTGCGGGTGATCGATGGCCGCGGCCACCTTGGACTCGTGTGCGAAGCGCTGCCGGAAGACGTCGTTGCGGGCGAGTTCGGGGGCCAGCAGCTTCAGCGCGACCGGCCGGTCCAGCCGCAGGTCGCGGGCGAGGTAGACGACCGCCATGCCGCCTCGGCCGATCTCGCTCTCCACCAGGTACCCGGCGATCTGCTTCCCGCGGAGGTCGGAGGGGCGCCCGCCCAGGGGCTCGGCGGCCATCACCGCCCTCCGCCCTCGGGCGGGGTCACGATCCGCGTGGGCTCGTGCCCGGCTTCCCGCCCGGCCGCGGCGGCCCGTGCCGGGTCCGCCCGTACGTCGGCTCCGGCCCCGCGGTCCTCCCGCGCCGACGCCGCCGAGAGTTCCGACGGCTCCGAGAGCTCCGAGGGCTCCGGCTCGCCCGGGGCCCCGGCCGCCTCGCCGACCGCGTACGTCACGAGGCCGGTGGCGTCCCCGTACATCCAGCGCCCGCCGGCCTCCTCGTACAGCCAGACGGACTCCCCGTCGACCACGATGCCCGCCCGCAGCCCCCGCGTCGCCCGCCGGAACGCGTCGGTGCCGGTCCGCCCCGAGGCGAGGTCGGCGGCGGCCTGCCGGTAGCGCTCCAGGGCCTCGGCTGCGTGCGCGAGCAGCGGCAGCGGGTCCTCGGCGCGTTCCGGCGGCCGGCCACCGGTCGCCGGGGGCGGTTCGGGTACGGGGACCAGGAGCCGCCCGTCCACCCAGGCGGACCAGCCGTTGGCGCACAGGATCTCCCCCCGCTCCCCGCGCCGGGACAGCAGCTGTACGGGCAGGAAGGGGTCCAGGGCCGCGGTGGGCCGGGAGAGGTCGGGCCCCTCCCAGGCGGGCAGCCCCTCCCGGGGGACCACGTGGGTGGGGTGGAAGTCGGCGGGTCCGGCCGTACTGGTCATCGGCGGCTACTTCCGCATGATCGCGGGCTCGTGGCGGCGCAGCAGCCGCAGGACCACGACCCCGAACAGGACGGACAGGGCGATGAGCATCCCCATGTCCAGCAGCCACACCCCGGCGCTGTGCGCGAAGAGCGGGTCGTCCGTGAGCTTCCCGGGCACGATCGCGCCGAGGTCGACGGTCGCGGCCATGGCGCCGAGTGCCCACCGGGAGGGCACCAGCCAGGCCAGCTGTCCGATCACCGGCACGCCGTCGAGCTGGAGCAGGGCCCCGCAGAAGACCACCTGGACGATGGCGAGGAGGACCAGCAGAGGCATGGTGACCTCCTCCTTCCGGACCAGGGCGGAGACCAGCAGGCCGAGCATCATCGCGGTGAAGGACAGCAGGGCGACGGCGAGGGTGATCTCGATCAGGGGCGGCATGAAGACGCCCTTGCCTCCGGGGGCGTTGGTGTCCACTCCGTACAGCCCGACCAGCGTCAGCACCACGGCCTGGGCGACGGTGACGGCGCCGAGCACCAGCACCTTCGACATCAGGTAGGCGGATCTGGACAGGCCTACGGCCCGTTCCCGCTGGTAGATGACGCGTTCCTTGACCAGCTCGCGTACGGCGTTGGCGGCGCCGGTCAGTACGCCGCCGACGCACAGGATGAGCAGGGCGTTGATCGCGGTCTCCGCCGTGAGGGTGCTGCCGGCGAGGGCCCGGGTCATGGCGCCCATGACGAACGGCAGCGCGATCATGATGGCGAGGAAGGTGCGGTCGGCGCTGAGGGCGGCGGCGTAGCGGCGCATCAGGGTGGAGAGCTGGGAGCCCCAGCTCTGGGCCTTGGGCGGCGGGGCGACGAATGCGGCCGCCGCGGACCGGTCTCCGTCCGTCCGGGGCTGCCGCGCGGCGTTCCGTACGTACGTGCGGTGCTGCGGGGAGCTGCGGTACTCCCCCGCCCAGTCCCGGCCCCGCTCGTTCTCGAAGGCTTCGAACGCCTCGGGCCACTGCTCGAAGCCGAAGAAGCCGAGGGTCTCCTCGGGCGGCCCGAAGTACGCGATGCGCCCGCCCGGGGCGAGGACGAGCAGCCGGTCGCAGACGTCGAGGCTGAGCACGCTGTGGGTGACGACGATGACGGTGCGGCCGTCGTCGGCGAGGCCGCGCAGCATGTGCATGACCGACCGGTCCATGCCGGGGTCGAGGCCGGAGGTGGGCTCGTCCAGGAAGAGCAGGGAGGGCTTCGTCAGCAGTTCGAGGGCGACGGAGACGCGTTTGCGCTGGCCGCCGGAGAGGCTGTGGATGGGCTGGTCGGCGCGCTGCCCGAGACCGAGTTCGCCGATCACCTCGTCGACGCGGGCCTGGCGTTCGGCGCGCGCGGTGTCCTGCGGGAAGCGCAGTTCGGCAGCGTAGGCGAGGGCGCGGCGGACGGTGAGCTGGGCGTGCAGGATGTCGTCCTGGGGGACGAGCCCGATGCGGCTGCGCAGTTCGGCGTAGTCGCGGTAGAGGTCGCGGCCGTCGTAGAGGACGGTGCCGTGGTCGGCGGGGCGCAGTCCGGTGAGGGCGCCGAGGAGGGTGGACTTGCCGGCTCCGCTGGGGCCGACGACGGCGAGCAGGCATTTGGCGCCGACGGGGAAGGAGACGTGGTCGAGCAGGGTCTTCCGGCCGTGGTCGACGGTGACGGCGAGGTCCTGGACGTCGAGGGAGACCTCGCCGGTGTCGACGTACTCCTGGAGCTGGTCGCCGACGAGGCACAGGGCGGTGTGGCCGATGCCGATGATGTCCCCCTCGGTGACGGGGGCGCGGTCGGTGCGGGTGCCGTTGAGGAAGGTGCCGTTGTGGCTGCCGAGGTCGGCGATCTCGTACGTGCCGTCGGCGAGGGCGCGCAGTTCGGCGTGGCGGCGGGACACGATGAGGTCGTCTACGACGAGGTCGTTGGCGGGGGCGCGGCCGATGCGCACGGCGGTACGGGCGGGCAGCGGGCGCACGGTGGTGGGCCGGCGGAAGGTACCGGTGAGGGCCGGGTACGACACCGAGGAGGGCCGGGCGTCGACGGGTCCGCCGGCCGGGGCGGCGGGGGCGGCCGGAGCCGGGCCGTGCAGCAGGGCGCGCGGGCCGTCGGTGGCGGCGCCGAAGCGCAGCTCGCTGCCTTCGCCGACGCTCCACGCGTGGATGCGGTGGCCGTCGGCCCAGGTGCCGTTGGTGCTGTCCTCGTCCTCCACGGTCCAGTGGTCGCCGTCGGGGCGCAGGATCGCGTGGTGCCAGGAGACCCGGGCGTCGTCGAGGCAGATCTCGCAGAGGGGGTCGCGGCCGACGTGGTACGTCCGTCCCGGGACCATCGCGGTGGTGCCGGCGTCGGTTTCCAGGACGAGCTCGGGCGCGGTCGCCGCACCGGGGCGCTGGGCCATGTGGAGATTTTCCCACGATCCGCCCGGCTCGGCAGCGATCTACATCACCGCAGGTCAGCGGCCTCTTATGGGTAATGACAACGGTCCCCGTTGCAGCCTTTGCCCATTGCGCCACGGTGCGCTTCACTTCACGCGTCGGAACCGAACACACGGGGGACGCCATGAGTGGGCTCGACCACGCGCACGACCGCCACGCGCCGCACGACCACGGCCACGACCACGCCGCCGGCCACGATCACGGCCACGGCGGGCAGGGCGGTCACGGCGGGCACAGCCACGGCGTCTCCGCCGACGCCGACCGCCGCTGGCTGGCCATCGCGCTCGGCCTCATCGGGACGTTCATGGCGATCGAGGTCGTCATCGGCGTCGTGGCCCAGTCGCTGGCCCTGATCTCCGATGCCGCCCACATGCTCACCGACGCCGTCTCGATCGTCCTCGCGCTGATCGCGATGCGGCTCGCGGCCCGCCCGGCGCGCGGCGGGTTCACCTACGGCCTCAAGCGCGCGGAGATACTCTCAGCCCAGGCCAACGGGCTCACCCTGCTCCTGCTCGCCGTCTGGCTGGCGTACGAGGCGGTCCGGCGGCTGCTCGACCCGCCGCCCGTGGCGGGCGGGCTGGTCCTCGTGACGGCGCTCGCGGGCATCGTCGTGAACGTGGCCGCCGCGTGGTGCATCTCCAAGGCGAACCGCTCCTCGCTCGCCGTCGAGGGCGCCTACCAGCACATCCTGAACGACCTGTTCGCCTTCATCGGCACCGCCGTGGCCGGCCTGATCGTGCTGACCACGGGGTTCGTCCAGGCCGACGCGATCGCCACGCTCGTGGTCGTGGTGCTGATGGTCAAGGCGGGCTACGGGCTGGTCCGCGAGTCCGGCCGGATCTTCCTGGAGGCCGCCCCGGCGCACATGGACCCGGACGCGGTCGGCGACCGGCTCGTCGGGCACCCTCCGGTCACCGAGGTGCACGACCTGCACATCTGGACCATCACCTCCGGACAGGCGGCGCTGTCCGCGCACGTCCTGGTCGAACCGGCCGGCGACTGCCACGCCGTGCGCCGCGACCTGGAGCGCCTGCTGGAGAAGGAGTACGGGATCACGCACACCACCCTCCAGGTGGACCACGCGCAGGAGGCCCTGCTCACGGTCGGGCGCCCGGGCGAGGGCCCGGCCGACCCGCACTGCGCGGACGCGCACGGCCCGGTGCACCGGCAGGGTCCGCACGACCACTGAGGAGCCCTCGCACGGGGCATACATGGACGCATGACGCAGAAGCGCAGCGCCGGACTGCTCCTGTTCCGCACCGCCGCCGGGCCGGCCGGCTCCCCGGACGAGGGCATCGAGGTCCTCCTCGGCCATATGGGCGGCCCGTTCTGGGAGCACAAGGACGACGGTTCCTGGGCCATCCCCAAGGGCGAGTACGAGGAGGACGAGGCCCCGATCGACGCGGCCCGCCGGGAGTTCACCGAGGAGATCGGCCTGCCGCCGCCCGAGGGCCCGTACCTCCCGCTGGGCGAGCTGCGGATCCCCGGCGGCAAGCTGGTGACGATCTGGGCGGTACGGGCGGACCTGGATCCGGCGCTGATGGTGCCCGGGACCTTCACGATGGAATGGCCTCCGCACTCGGGCCGGACGCAGGAATTCCCCGAACTGGACCGGGTGGCCTGGTTCACTCCCCCGGTGGCCGAAACCAAGCTGATTCCCTCTCAAATCCCTTTCCTGCAGAGGCTGTTGGGGCTTTCGTGAGGTTGACCCGACCTTGACTTGCCAACAAACCCCACGTGCATGGACATTGCACATATGACGATCGTCGTGCTGGTGGGAACCCTGGACACCAAGGGTGTCGAGTACGGCTGGCTGCGCGAGAGGCTGCTGCGCGCCGGCGTCGAGGTGATCATGGTCGACACAGGAATCATGGGCGATCCCCGGGTGCCCGCGGACGTACCGCGCGAAGCGGTCGCCCGGGCGGCCGGGACGGAACTGTCGGAACTGCGCGCGGCCGCCGACCGGGGCGCGGCCGTGACGGCGATGGCCAAAGGTGCCGAGGCGACGCTTTTACGCCTGCACGCCGAGGGCCGGCTGCACGCGGTGCTCGCCATAGGCGGCAGCGGAGGCACCTCCATCGCCACCCGGGCCATGCGCGCGCTGCCGCTCGGCGTGCCGAAGCTGATGGTCTCGTCCATGGCGTCCGGGGACGTGGCCCCGTACGTCGGATCCTGCGACATCACGATGATGTACAGCGTGGTGGACATCGCGGGGATCAACAGCATCTCCGCGCCGGTCATGGCGAACGCGGCCGAGGCGGCCGCGGGGATGGCCAAGGCCTTCCAACGGGCCTCCATGGAACTGCACCGCCCGGCCCGGCTGGGCGCCGGCTCCCGCCCGCTGATCGCGGCGAGCATGGCGGGCGTCACCACGATCGGCGTGGACGCCGCGCGCGAGAGGCTGACCGCACTCGGCTACGAGGTACTGGTCTTCCACGTCAGCGGCACCGGCGGCCGCACCCTGGAGACCCTGGCCGGCCAGGGCATCTTCGCGGGCGTCCTCGACCTGACGCTCAGCGAGCTCGCCGACGACCTGTGCGGCGGCGTCCTCAGCGCCGGCCCCGACCGGCTCAGCGCCGCCGGGCGGGCCGGGATTCCGCAGGTGGTGAGCCTGGGGGCGCTGGACATGGTGAAGTTCGGCCCGCTGGAGACCCTGCCCGAACGGGCCCGCTACCGGCGGGTCCACGTACACAACCCGTCCATCACGGTGATCCGCACGACCCGCTCCGAATGCGCGGAGCTCGGCCGCCGGGTCGCCGCCAAACTCCGGGCCGCGACCGGCCCCACGGCCGTGTGCGTCCCACTCCGCGGACTGTCCACGCTCGGCGCCCCGGGCGGCACCTACCATGACCCGGACGCGGACCGGGCCCTGTTCTCGGCGCTGCGCGAGGGGCTGCGGGGCAGTTCCGCCCGGCTCTACGACTACGACACCCACATCAACGACCCGGACTTCGGGAGGGCGGCCGCGGACCGGCTGCACACCATGATCGGCGCGGCGGCGGCCGCGGCGTGACCCCGGGAAGACCCGTGTACGGCCCCCGTAAAACACCCTGACCACCGTGTGAAATGCTCCGCGCGGTTGGGAACCGGCCGTGGCGCAAACCGTGTCCCTGGGTGTGGCCGCTCGGCACGAGCGGACCGCCCGGGGCCGGGGCGCGGCGACGCGGCCGACACAGGGACACGGGTACGGGACACGGGTACGGACGGGGGCATGACGATGAAGAACGCGTGGACGGTGCCCGGCTATGCGCAGGTCCGGGAGCTCGGCTCGGGCGGCAGCGGCCGCGTGGTACTCGCCGTCCACGAGGCCACGGGCACGCCGGTCGCGGTGAAGTACCTCAGCGACCGGCTGCGCGAGGACCCGGCGTTCGTCGGGGAGTTCCGGGCCGAGGCCCGCCTCCTCGGCGGACTGGACACCCCGTACGTGGTCCGGTTGTACGAATACGTCGAGCACACGGAGGCGCCGGCCGGCGCCGCCATCGTGATGGAGCTGGTCGACGGGATCTCCCTGCGCGCCCTGCTGAAGCAGGCCGGGCAGGCCGATCCCGAGGCCGCGCTCGTGGTGCTCAAGGGCTCGCTGCTGGGCCTGGCCGCGGCGCACCGGGCGGGCGTGGTCCACCGCGACTACAAGCCCGAGAACGTACTGGTCTCCGCCGACGGCTCCTCGAAGCTGGTGGACTTCGGCATCGCGGCGCGCCGCGGTACGACCCCGGGGGTGGCCGGCACCCCGGCGTACATGGCCCCCGAGCAGTGGCAGGGCCGCCCGGCCTCGCCCGCCGCCGACGTGTACGCGGCGACGGCGACCTTCTTCGAGTGCCTGACCGGCCGCAAGCCCTTCGCCGGGGAGAACTTCGCGGAGCTCGCGGTCCAGCACATAGAGGCGCCCGTCCCGGAGACCGAGGCCCCGGAGCCGGTCCGCCCGCTGATCCGGCGGGGTCTGGCCAAGGCCCCGGAGGAGCGGCCGGAGAACGCCGAGGAGTTCGTCTCCGAGCTGGAGGGCGTGGCGCTGGCCGCGTACGGGCCCGACTGGGAGGAGCGCGGGCAGCGCAAGCTGGCGGCGCTCGCCGCGCTGCTGCCGCTGCTGTTCCCCTCCGCCGGCGCCCCGGCCGCGGGCACCACGGCAGTGGCGACGACCACGATCGCGCAGCCCTCGCGCTGGGCCCCGGGCCGGCGCGGTCTGATCGCGGGCGGCGCCGCGCTGGTCCTCGGCGTGCTGACGGCGCTCACGTACAGCGCGGCCGGCGGGGAGGCCGGCGGGGCCGCCGCGCTGAACGCGTTCGCGACGTCGAGTGCGAGCCCCGGCGCCACGGGCCCCTCGCCGGCGCCGGGCCCGAGCACGTCGGCGAGCCCCTCACCGTCCGCTTCCCCGTCCCCCTCCCCCTCCCTCTCCCCGTCCGCCTCCGCGTCGCCTTCGTCCACGCCGAGCCCGGGCTACTCACCGGTGGCCACACCCACCGTCACGGCGCCGACCACCCCGCCGCCCACCACCACCCCGCCGCCTTCGCCGAAGCCGACGGTGGTCGTCGGCGCGGTGTCCGTCACCGTCCGGCAGACGGGAATCTCCGTCGGCCAGGCGACCGTGAGCGTCGATGCGAAGGGCACCGCGCCGGTGACGGTGGTGCTCGAATGGTTCACGGGTGACGTGGAGGGGCGGCTGGGCAAGGCGGACGGCGCCGCGGACACCCTCACGTACCAGCCGGGCGCCGCCGCACCCCTCGTCAAGACCCACACGTTCTCCGGCGCGGGCTGCTACTGGGGCGTGCGCGCCACCACCAGGCCCGCCGCCGGCAACGGTTCCTCGACCAGCCAGGTCTTCATCAGGCGGTGCACGATCTCATGAGCGACAGCGACAGCGACGACGACTACAGCGCCACCGTCCTCGGCAGCCACTGGTTCAGCGGGCCGCAGCCGACGCAGCAGCAGACCCGGGTCCAGCCGCGGGAGGCCGTGCCCGACCGGGTCGAGGGCTCGGTCCTTCGCTTCGGCCCCGGGGTGACGGCCGCCATGCCGGCGCCGTTCCCCGTGGTGGTCGCGGAGCCGGTGCCGCGCCGCCGGCGCGGGGAGTGGCGGCGGTACACCCTGGCCGCCGTGATCCTGCTCGCTGTACTGGCGTACCTGGCCTGGCAGCGGTACGGACCCGCCATCGAGGTACGGGACGTGACGGTCGCGACCGCCGACCCGCAGGGGCCCGGCTGCGATTCGACCGCCGACGTGGTGGCCGTCGTACGGACCAACGGGCGGCCGGGGACCCTCACGTACCGGTGGATCCGCTCCGACGGCACGCAGTCGGAGCAGCTCACCGAGCGGGTGCCGCGCGGCAGGAAGGAAGCCCGGCTGCACCTCCTGTGGACCTTCCAGGGCCGGGGGACGTACGGGGCCGAGGCCGAGCTCCGGCTGGTCTCGCCCGGGGAGCGCACCGCGTCGACGCGGTTCACGTACCGCTGCGCCGGATAGTCCTTCCGGCCGAGGCGGCAGACCCGGCGGTGGCCGTCCGGCCGAAGCGCGCGCACTCCGCCCGCTGGTTGACTCGAAGGCGTTGACGAGGGCTCAGGGACGCCCTCCGGCGCCCCTGCGCGTCACGTTCCAGCCGGCGAACACCCCAACCGGAGCGCGGCCGTCCCGCACGGATGCCAGTCCGCGCGGGAGGCCCGCAGCCGCTTTGGGGAGTGGCTGCGGGCCATCCTGCCGACCTGTCCGTGGCAGGCCGGACCCGCCCCCGTCCGGGGTCTCAGAACCTGGCGTGGGCGGTGATGTCCGCCTCGAACTCGCCCGTCATCGCAGGCGTCACCGTCGGCCGGCACTGCGCGACCGCCGCCAGGTAGTCCTGCGTGGAGGCCCCGAGCTGGGCCGCCGCCGCTCCGCGCGCGCCCACCGCCTCCAGGTCCCGCTCGAAGGACACCTGCGCCGCGATCCGCGCCGCGTGTTCGATGTCGGCCGGGGTGAACAGCTCGCTCGCGGCCACCAGCGCCGCCACGTCCACATCGGTGCGGCCCGCCGTGTAGCGGGACCAGATCGCGGCGCGCGCCCCGGCGTCCGGGGTCCCGATCGGGATCAGGTAGTCGAAGCGCCCGGGTCTCAGGAACGCCGGGTCCAGCGAGCGGATGGAGTTGGTGGCGCACACCAGCAGCCGCTCGTCACCCTCCCGGAATCCGGGGATCAGCTTGAGCAGCTCGTTGGTCACCCCGTGGATCCCGCCGGGCTGCGCGGGCTCGGTGCGTACGGGCGCGATCTCCTCGACCTCGTCGATGAAGACGAGGACCCGCTCCAGCTCGGCGATCCGGGCGAACGCGTCGCGCAGCGCGGCGGCCAGGTTCCCCTCGCCGGCGAGGCGGGAGGGCAGCAGTTCCACGAAGGGCCAGCCGAGCCGGGAGGCGATGGCCCGGGCGAAGGTGGTCTTGCCGGTGCCGGGCGGGCCGAAGAGGGTGATGGCGCGCGGCGGCCGCACCCCGTGCGCGGCGGCCCGCTCGGGCTCGGCGAGCGGGAGGACCACGCGCCGTTCTATGAGGTCCTTCTCGTGCTCCATGCCGGCGACCTTGGTCCACAGGTCGCCCTGGAGGAAACGGCCGCCGAGGTCGTCGAGGAGGCCGGCGGCCGGTCCGTGCAGCGGCTCGGTCTTCTCGAAGTAGGCGACGGCGGGCTGGCGCGTGTACCCGGCGTTGAGCAGGCCCTCCCCGAGCAGGTCCTCCTCGGGCAGGACGTACGCGATCCGCCCGACGCGGGCGGCGATCAGCCGCCGCTCCAGCTCGACGAGGAGGGCGCTGGCCAGGCCCCGGCCGCGCCAGCCGGCGGCGATCGCGATCCGCATCACCCAGGCGCGCTCGCCGGTGACGCAGGCGAGGGCCGCGCCGATCGGGACGCCCTGGTGGACGGCGACCACGCAGGGCTGCCGGTCGGTGAGGGCGCTGATGCACTCGGCGAGCGAGAAGACGGACTCCTGGCCGAGTTCGGCCGTGGTGTCGATCAGATGGACCACCGCGGCGAGATCGCTCTCGCGGTAGTCGTGGATGAGCCAGTTCACCGGGTACCGCCCCTCGTTCGTGCTCCTGCGGCGAGGCTAGGGGCGGGCGGGTCCGGCGATCACGCTCCGCGGTGCACAACAGCCGGTCCGGAAACCGTCCGTGTCGTCCATAGACTGGTGCCTTCCGCCCGAACGCCAGACCTAGGATTCCAGCGCCTTCATGCATTGCCACATACCCGCGGCCCGTCGCGGGCCCCTCATCTGGCTCATCCCCTCCCTGTGGACGCTCGGGCTCGGTCTGTGGGGGCTCGCCCGGCAGGACAGCGTGTGGCGGGACGAGGCGGCGACCTGGCAGGTGGCGGGGCGCTCGACGGGCGAGATCGTGGACATGCTCGGCAACGTCGACGCGGTGCACGGGCTGTACTACCTGCTGATGCACGGGCTCTTCGAGGTCTTCGGGGCGAGCACGACGACCCTGCGGCTGCCGTCGGTCCTGGCGGTGGCGGCCGCCGCGGCCTGCGTGGCCGTGATCGGGCGACGGCTGGCCGGGTTCTGGGCGGGGCTGGGCGGCGGGCTGGCGCTCGCGCTGTTGCCGGCCGTGCAGTTCTACCTCCAGGAGGGCCGCCCCTACGCGCTGGTCGCGGCCGGTGCCGGGCTCTCCACGCTGCTGCTGGTCTCGCTCCTGTCCGAGGTGCCCGGCACCGGGCGGAGCGGGCGGCGGGCCTGGCCGCGGTGGACGGCGTACGCGGTCGCGGTGCTGGTGTGCGCGCTGCTGAACTGGCTTTCGCTGCTGGTCCTGCCCGCGCACGCGGCGACGCTGTGGTGGGTGCGGGCCGGGCGCGGGGTGTGGCTGCGCTGGGCCGCGTACGGGGCCTGCGCGGTCGCGGGGGCACTGCCGCTGGTGCTGTTCAGCCGGAGCCAGTCCGACCAGGTGTCCTGGATACCGCCGCTGACCTGGCACATGATGATCGGCCCGGCGATCCTGCTGGCGGTCGGGGGTGTCTGTGCCCTGGCGGACCGGCCGCGTGCGGGCCGGCTGTCGGCGACGGCCGTGGGGCTGCCGCTGCTGGCGGTCCCGCAGCTCGGCCTGATCGGGATCTCCCTGGTCCAGCCGCTGTTCCTGGACCGGTACGTGCTGTTCAGCATGGTGGGGCTGGCCCTGCTGATCGGGGCGGGGCTGGCAGCGGCCGTAGGAGCCGCCCGACCCCTGTTCCCCAGGGGAGCCGGCCTGCTCGTGCCGGGTGCGATCGGGATATCGGTACTGGCGCTGCTCCCGGTGGAGCTGGGCAAGCGGGCTCCGGCCAGCCGGGTCGACGACGTACTGGCGGTGGCCGGGGAGGTGGCCCGGCTGGGGCGGCCCGGGGACGCGGTGGTGTTCGTACCGGCGGCCCGGCGGGACACGGCGCTGGTGTCGCCGGAGGCCTTCGCGGGGCTGGCGGACGTGGCCCTGGAGCGCAGTCCCGTGGCCTCGGCCACCCTCAAGGGCGAGGAGGCGGACCCGGCGCGGATCCGGGAAGCGCTGCTCGGGCGGTCGCGGGTGCTGCTGGTGACGGACGCGGCGAAGGTGGCGAAGCCCTCGGGGGCCGCCCGGGACGCGGCGAAGGCCGCGGTGCTGAAGGAGCGGTTCACGGTGGTGGAGGACCGGCAGGTCCGGGGCCGCCGGGTGACGGTGTACGAGCGGCGCCAGGGGGTGTCCGCAAAGTAGCGCCGGCCGCCCGAAGGGCGGTCGCGTGCCGGGCGTCGCGGGGCAGGCGGGACTTCGCGGACACCCCCTGGCGCGCGTTCAGGCGGCCGCGGCGGCGGTGTGGGAGTCCAGCCAGGACAGTGAGGCGCGGGCCAGGTCCGGCCAGCCGTGGTCGACGATCAGGGAGTGGCCGCGGTCCTCGAAGCACTGGTACTCGGTGGTCGCGTGCGAGTGGCGGTACTGCTTGTAGGTCGAGCGGGTCAGCAGGTCCGGGACGGTGTGGTCGAGCCGGCCGGACAGCAGGAGCAGCGGGCCGCGGGTCTCGTTCCCGGTGTCGACCTTCGCCGGGGAGTGCGGGGTGAAGTTGCCGAGGGCCAGCTGGAACAGCGGCCGGGCGCTGCTCGGGATGGTCCACTCGTCGTAGAGCTCCTCGGACTCCTCCTCGGAGACGGCGTTGGCGAAGCCGTAGCGGAACTGCTCACGGTTGAGGGAGACGGACCGGCGGGTGTTGCCCGGGTTGTGCAGGACGGCGAACGTCGACTTGGCCTGGGCCGGGGCGATGGCCCTGACGCCCTTGATCTGCCCGGGGCAGATGGCGACGGCGGCCTCGGCGAGGCCCTGGCCCAGCAGGTGCTGGGCGATGAACCCGCCGACCGAGTGCCCGACGAGGACGGGCCGGACGGGCAGGTCGCGGATCACCTTGGCGTGTGCGTCGGAGATCTCGACGAGTCCCACCCCGGCCTGGTCGTCGGGGCGGCGCCGGGCCTCGGCGACGGTGTCCGGCACCCCGGGCCACTCCGGCAGGACGGGTTCGTAGCCGGCTTCCCTGAAGGCGTCGGCCCACCCCTCCCAGCTCGTGGAATGCAGCCAGAGGCCGTGGATGAACACCACGGGCGTGCGGTGCTGTGCGGTCATGGGGGACACACCTCCTGGACCCCCCTGCCGGCCTCTGCCAGTCTCGCCCGCGCGGCGGGCGGCCGCCTGCGGAGCCCGGATTCACAGGACATTCATATGGAATATGAGGCTCCGGCCATAGCTTCGGTGGGGAGGCTCGGGGCATGATCCCCCGCATGCTTCCTCGACCGGCCCACAGCGCCCGCACCCGGCGGGCGTCCCGGATCCTGCTGGCGCTGGCCGCGATGGCCGCGCTGCTGAGCGTGGACCTGCCCGACGCGGCGGCCGTGCCGCCGCTGGGGGTCACCGCCGAGGCCGGGTCCGATCCGACGGCGAACCGGGTGGGCGCGCTGTTCGCGGGCTCCCTCGACAGCGGGCACTTCTGCACCGCGGCGGTGGTGCACAGCGACGACCGCAACGTGATCGCGACCGCCGCGCACTGCCTGGACAATCCGGACAGCACCGTGTTCGCGCCGGGCTACCGGGACGGCAAGGCCCCGTACGGGACGTGGAAGCTGACGGGCGTGTCCCTCGCCCCGGGCTGGACGGACGGCAAGGACCCGGACGAGGACATCGCCTTCGCGACGGTCGCCCCGGCGGACGGCGGCACGGCCCGCATCGAGGACGCGGTGGGCGGCTTCCCGGTGGCCACCGCGCAGCCGGACGACGTGACGGTGACGATCCTCGGCTACCCCAGCAGCGACGAGGCCCCGCTGCGCTGCGCGAACACCACGAGCCTGTTCTCCGAGACGCAGCGCCGGATCGACTGCCCCGACCTCAGCGGCGGCACGAGCGGCAGCCCCTGGCTGGCGGACGGCACCCTGGTCGGCGTCCTCGGCGGGTACGAGGGCGGCGGCACGGTCCCGGAGGTCTCGTACAGCGCGGTCATGGACGACCAGGCCCTGGAGCTCTACCGCGAGGCGGCGGTATCCGCAGGCTGACCCCCGCCCCGCCCGGCGGGCTGCCCGGGGTCGACCGGGTCCGTGTGGAAATCGTCCGGCCGCTCCTCCTGGAGCCGCCCGACGCGGTTGCCGAGCAGTTCGACCGCCTCCTGCAGGCTCGCGCCGAACTCCTCCCGGATCTTCTGCACGGCCTGGATCGTTCGGCTCCCGAGGATCAGGTGGTCGATCCGCGACCAGCTCGCCGCCGTGGCCTCGCTCGGGTATGTCAGGGACTCGACCTGGATCCGCAGCCGGCCGAGGTCGCCCAGGGCCGCGTCACGCTCGGATCGCGCCCGCTCCAGTTCGGCGCGCAGCGCGCCGGGGTCCCCGTCCGGCACGGCGTTCTCCACCGTCGGGCCCGGCATCGGTGCGAACCAGGTGGGGGCATCGTGGCGGGCCCGGTGGATGCGGTCCACCGCGAAGGGTTCCAGCTCGGGCAGGGCGTCCACCTCGAACCAGGCCACCTCCAGCGACTCGCTGTCGTTGACGCGGGCCTCGCCGCCGGTGGCGCGGCAGCGGAAGGTGATGTCCTGGAACTGGCAGACGTCCCCGTTCGGGTACGTGATCGGTTCGAGCATCTGGACCAGCACCACCCGCTCCGGGACGCAGTGCACCGCCGTCTCCTCGTACACCTCGCGCACCGCCGTCTGCGCGGGCTGCTCCCCCGGTTCCGCGATCCCGCCGACCACGGACCAGCGGCCGGTGTCGGAGCGGCGGCCGAGCAGGACCCGCCCGTCGTCGTCGAAGACGATGGCGGTGACCCCGGGCAGCAGGAGCAGCTGGTTCCCGGCGGAGGCGCGGATCTGGCGGATGAACTCAGGTGTGGTCATCCTCCGACCCTACGAGGCCGCGGGCAGTGAACGCGGCCGGGCCGTCCGGCCGACCCGCGTCGGGCGGCCGTCGCGCGTCAGGCGGCCGACCCGCGTCAGGCGGCCGACCCGCGGGACCGGATCCGGCGGGCGAGGGTCCAGCCGAGGCCGCCCGCGGCGACCAGGAGCAGCACGTACTCCGGCAGCGGCCCGAAGCGGGTGGCCGGCGTCTGCGTGGAGCGCAGCGGGATCTCCGCGACCAGCGCGTCCGCCGTGAACATCTTCGTCTCCTGGACGATCTGCCCGTCGGGGCGGATCACGGCGCTGACACCGCTGGTGACGGGCACGAGCACGGTCCGGCTGTGCTCGACCGCCCGGACCCGGTCCATCGCGAGCTGCTGGTACGTCATCTGCGAGCGGCCGAACGTGGCGTTGTTGCTCGGTACGGCGATCACCTGCGCGCCGTCCTGGACGGTGGAGCGCACGGCGTCGTCGAAGGCGGCCTCGAAGCAGGTCACCATGCCGACCGCGCTGCCTTCCATGGCGAAGACGCCCGGCTCCTTGCCGGGGCCGAAGTCGCGCTGCACCCGGTCCACGTCCGAGCTGAAGAGCCGGACGAAGGACCGCATCGGGATGCGCTCTCCGAAGGGCTGGATCTTGCGCTTGTCGTACGTGTCGACCGGCCCCTTCACCGGGTCCCACAAGATCATCGTGTTGCGCAGCGGGCCGGTCTCCGGGGCCACCACGGTGCCGATCGCGACCGGCACTCCGATGGCCTTGACCGCGTTGTCGATGACCTCGTACGCGTCGGGCTGCGTGTACGGGTCGATGTCGGAGGAGTTCTCCGGCCAGACGACGAAGTCCGGCTTCGGGACCCGGCCGGCCTTGACGTCCGCGGCGAGCTGGAGCGTGCGGTTGGCGTGGTTGTCGAGGACCGCGCGACGCTGGGCGTTGAAGTCGAACCCGGCGCGCGGGACGTTGCCCTGGACCACGGCGGCCACCGCGGTGCCCTCCTCGGCGGCGTCGGAGACCAGCGGCCGGGCGGCGAGCGCCCCGGCGAGCGGGGCGGCCACGGCGGTGGCGGCGAGCAGCGCGGCGGTGGCCCGCCGGGTGTCGGCGCCGACGCGCAGGGCCTCGTACAGCCCGAATCCGCACAGGGCCACGGCGAAGGAGAGCAGCGGGGTACCGCCGAGGGCGGCGAGCGGGAGGAAGACGCCGTCGGCCTGGCCGAAGGCCAGCTTGCCCCAGGAGAAGCCGCCGAAGGGGGCCCGGGCGCGCAGCGCCTCGCCGGCGATCCAGACGGCCGCGCCCCACAGCGGCCAGGCGGGGAGCCGGCTGACGAGGGCGATCCCGAGACAGGTGAGGCCGATCAGGAGGGCTTCGAGGGTGGCGAGGGCCAGCCACGGGATCGGGCCGACGCCCTCGCCGGTCCAGATGAGCAGCGGCAGCAGGAAGCCCAGGCCGTGCAGGAAGCCGAGGCCGAAGCCGGCGCGGGCGCGGCGGCCGCGGAGGCAGGCGCCGAGCACGGCGAGGGCGAACGGGGCCAGCCACCACAGGGGGCGGGGCGGGAAGCTCAGGTAGAGCAGCACGCCGGAGCCGATGGCGAGGGCGGCGCGCAGCGGCCACCCCTTCCAGGCGGGTGCGGCCGTGGTTCCGGGTTCCGCATCGCCGGCGGTGCCGGGTCCGCGCTGTGCGGTGACGCTGCTGCTCATCTGCCGGAGTGTACGTGCCCGCCCGCGGCGGCGGGAGGACCCTCAGCGGGCAAGGGCGCGCAGGTGGGTGCGGATGACCCGGACCGCGTTATCGGCGTCGTCGACGGTGACGGTGAACACCTTGCCGTCGTCGAGCCGCAGCTCCACCCCCTCGCCTCGGCGGACGATGACGGCGGTTCCCCTTTCGGGTCGCCAGCGATAGCCCCAGCCGCCCCACTGCTGGGGGGTGATCCGGGGGACGAACTCGGCGGAGGCCACCTCCGTGAGCCGGATCTTGCGGCGGGGCAGCCCCATGTGGCCGCAGCGGACCTCCATCGCCTCGGCGTCGACGGTGACGGTGACGTGCACGAAGGCGAGCGTGCCGTAGAGGATCAGCAGGCCGACGGCCAGGCAGCCGATCACGGACATCAGCAGCGGGACGAAGCCGGAGGTCCAGTTCGAGTCGACGGCGAGCTGGACACCGAGCGCGAGACAGGCCGCGCCGGCCGCGGCGAGCAGCCATTGCACGCGGTTGGAGGCCCGTCCCGTCCACAGCGGACCTGGGGGGTGCACCGTCATGTGTAGCAGCGTACTCACGTTCCGCATGTGCGGCACCGCCTCTGGGCCACTCGGCGCGGGCGCGTCATGCACGCGTCTGCCCGAGCTTGACCTCAAGCAAACTTGAGCTTCTACGGTCGCCCGCATGACCAGTCGAAAGAACACGCACGGCACCCCTCGCAGCACCGCCCCGGAGCGCTACCGGACGGCGGTCGTACCGCACATCATGGTGTCGGACGCGCCCGCCGCACTCTCCTTCTACCGCCGGGCCTTCGGCGCCGTCGAGGACATCCGGCTCGCCCACCCGGAGGGCGGGGTGATGCACGCAGAGATCCGGATAGCAGGGGCGGTGCTGATGCTCGGGGACGTCTCCGAAGGCCCGTTCACCGCCCCGTCGCCGCCGGGCGGCACCTCGACGGCGCTGCACGTGTACGTACCGGACGTGGACGCGCTCGTCCGCACGGCGGTGGCGCAGGGCGCGGACCTGCTCCAGCCCCCGACGGACCAGTTCCACGGCGACCGCACCGCGATCCTGCGCGACCCGTTCGGCCACCTCTGGATCTTCCTGACCCACTTCGAGGACGTCCCGCCGGACGCCCTTCAGCCCCGCCCGCGGGAGGCATAGGCACAGCCGCAGCCGACGGCCGCACAGCCGAGCGACGCGGCACCCGGGGGGCTCAGCCGGGCAGGAGGGGCCCGGCGTGCGCCGGCACACCGGACACCCTCGCCGCCACCGGCCTCGGTGACCTCGACGGATTCGACGACCTCGACGGCTTCGGACGCGGTGTACTGGCCTGCGTATGCCCCGAACCGCCCGAGGAGGAATCATGATCACTCGACTCGACCGCGCCGTGGGCGCGGTTCTGGGCTCGGCCGTCGGCGACGCCCTCGGCGCGCCCTACGAGTTCGGACCCGCCGGGGAACTGACCGCGCGCGGCCAGGAGATGCGCGGGGGCGGCGGCTGGGATCCGGGCGAGGCGACCGACGACACGCAGATGGCCGTCATCGTCGGCGAATCCCTCCTGGAGCACGGCGGCCTCGAACTACCCGACGTCTTCGAGCGGTTCCAGCGCTGGGCGGCCGCCCAGCCGAAGGACATCGGCCTCCAGACGGAGGACGTGCTGACCAGCGGCGAGGCCTGGGACCTCGCCGCCGCACTGCACTTCCAGATCAACGCGCGGGCCGCCGGCAACGGTTCCCTGATGCGGGCCTCCACCTCGGCGGTCTACTTCGCCGCCGACGGGCGGGAGGGGACGATGGACGCCGCCCGGCGGATCGCCGCCCTGACCCACGGCGACCGGGCGGCCTGGGAGGGTACGGCCGTACTGCACGAGCTCGTACGGGTGATGCTCGTCGGGGGCGATCCGCTGGCCGCGCTCCCCGAGGTGCTCGCCGCGGTGCACCCCCACCACCGCGAGCGGTACGCGTACGTCCTCGGCCCCGACTGGCATCCGGGGCTGGCCACCGAGTTCAACGGGGCGGTATGGCCCTGCCTGGGCTCCGCGGTGTGGGCACTGCGGACGACCACCGGGTTCGCCGGGGCCGTACGGGCCGCCGTGGACCTGGGCGGGGACACCGACACGGTGGCGGCGGTCACCGGCACCCTGGCCGGGGCCCGCTACGGCCAGGCGGCGATCCCGCCGGAGTGGACGGCTCCGCTGCACGTGCCGCTGCCCGGGTTCGGGGACCGGGTACTTGACGCGGACGGGCTGCGCGCGCTCGCCCGGTCGCTTGCGGAGCGGACGTAGCGCTCGGGAGGCAGATCCACCATGGGAACGGCGCGCCGGGTGCCGCCGGATCCGAGGACGACCTGCAGCCCGGGACGGAGGTCGAGCGGCGCCTGACGGGAGCGGCCGCAGGGCGGGAGCACCCCGCGCTCGCGGGGCAGGCGGGACTCCGCGGACACCCCCTGGGACGACGAGCTCGGTGCAGCGGCCCCGGGGAAGTGGAACACGTTCAGGCCCTGTGCGGTCCGGCCGTCCCGGGCGCGGCCACCGCTGCCACGGTGTGTTCGTCGCCGTGGCGGCGGGTCCGCGCCGGATCGGTGGCGGCCCCGACGAGGGCGAGGTGCTGCGGGCTGGGCACGCCGGGCGGGCTCATCGCCCGACGGCCGCGCCCTCGCCCGCGAGCAGCCGCCCTTCGGCGTACCCGAGAGCGGCCGCGGGGAGCGCGCCCTCCTGCCCGCTGAGCAGGACGGTCAGGGTGCCGGTACGGGGCAGACCCGGCTCGGGGAGGGCGCCGAGGCGGCGCAGCGCCTGTACGGCGACGGCCTCGGCGGAGCCGTGGTAGCGGAGCTCGGCGCCGCCGGTCCGCTCGGCCAGGGCGGCCCGGATGGCCACCTCGACGAGCTCGTAGTGGGTGCAGCCGAGGACGACGTCGGTGACGTCGGCCGGGGTCAGCGCGGTGGCTGCGGCGACGGCCGCCGCGACGGCGGCGTCGTCCCCCACCTCGACGGCGTCGGCCAGTCCCGGGCAGGGCACCTCGGTGACCCGGGCCCCGGTGGCGAAGTCGCGGATCAGCCCGCGCTGGTAGGGGCTGCCGGTGGTGGCGGGGGTGGCCCAGATGGCCATGCGGCCACCCGGGGCGGCGGCGGGCTTGATCGCCGGCACGGTCCCGATCACCGGGATCCCGGGCTCGAGCTCGGCCCGGAGGGTCGGCAGGGCGTGCACGGTGGCGGTGTTGCAGGCCACGATCAGCGCGTCCGGCCGGTGCTCGGCGGCGGCCCGGGCCACACCGAGGGCGCGCCCGGTCAGATCGGCGGGCGTACGGGGCCCCCAGGGCATGCCGACGGGGTCGGAGGAGAGGACGAGATCGGCGTCGGGCCGCAGCCGCCGCATCTCGGCAGCCGCCGCGAGGAGGCCGATTCCGGAGTCCATGAGGGCGATCTTCACCTGGTCACCTTAATGGAAGGGACGCCACCGAGGGCGGGCGGAGGCCGCCGGGGGGTGCTGGGGGGCCGGGAGGCTGGGGCGCGGGGGCCGGAGGCGCCGGGCGCGGCGGAGGGAGTCGGAGGGGGGAGTCGGAGGGGCGTCGGGGGGCGTCGGAGGGGCGTGGGGGCTCCGGCGGGGTCCGCCGATCGAGGGCGGGCGGACGAGCTGGTCCGGGGCTTCGGGGGCGGGGCTCGTGTGCTCGGGGTCGGTGGTGTGTCCGGGGGCGTCCCGTCAGTCCACTGTCCTTCCGTGTCGGGTCGGTCCGTCAAGGGCGCTCCCTTCGGTCGCGTCGCTGCGCGATGTCGCTGCGCTCCACCCTTGACCGACCGCCCCGCCCCGGAAAGACAACAGACTGCCGGGAAGCCCCCGAAGGAATGGCCGGGAGGTTCATGTTCAGGGACGGGCTCTCAGCGATGCCGACCGGTGTTCTTGGCCGGTCCTGTTCCCGTCCCGGGACCACCATCCCCGGCCATGACGACAGGGCGCGTCAGATCGCTACGCGCTCCTCACGGTTTGGCGTCACCGGACCGTCTGTGGCCGGACATAAGCCGCCCACGACCGGCATCAACCGCTCCGATAGGGCGCCTGCGGGCAGTTTGTCCCTTTTGGTGGCCGGTCGGGACCCACGAACCGCCTTGCCGGAGTGAGAGGTTGGGAAATCCGGCATCAGACTCCCTCTCGCCCGTTCTTCGTCCTCGGACGGTCCGCGGACGCCCGCGAGCGGCCCACGAGGGTCCATTGGCGTCCTCCGGCGACGTGCAGGCGCCGAAAGGGCCTTTCGTCCGCGATGTGTGGGCGGCTTATGTCCGGCCACAGACGGTCGTCGGTCGCTGAGACGTGAGGAGCACGTAGCGAACTGATGCGCGTTCCGGTCCCATCGGCGCGGGATGGGCATCTGGTCGCTGCCTGGTGGGGGTGGGCTGCCGTGGTGCGGCAAGAGGGACGGAACTGCTTGGGGAAGCCTCGCCTCCCGGAACCGGGAGGTCGGCATCCTTGAGGGCCCGTGTGTGGACCTGTCCCCCGTGACCGTTCCTTCGGGGGCTTCCCGGCAGTCTTATGGCATTCCGGGGCGGGCCGGGCAGTCAAGGGTGGAGCGCAGCGACATCGCGAAGCGACGCGACCAAAGGGAGCGCCCTTGACGGCCCGGACCGACACGGAAGGACAGTCGACTGCCGGGAAACCCCCGAACCACCCCCGACCCCGAACAACGAGACCCCGCCAGCCGAGGATCCCGGCCGGCACCCCGACCCCGGACAACGAGACCCCGCCGGCCGAGGATCCCGCCCCGCACCCCTGACGCCGGACAACGGAACCCCGCCGACCGGGGATCCCGCCCCGCGCTCGGACCCCGCCCCCTCCGACCTCGCCCCGCCCCACTCCGCCCAAATCCACGACACCCCCCTCCGCCTTCGGCACACTGCCCGCATGGGCCTTCTCTGCGCCGCCTGCGCTTCCCTCCTCGCCTGGCTCTGGCTCACCTTCGCCCAGGGCATGTTCTGGCGGACCGACGTGCGGCTCCCGCCGCGCAGCGCCCCCGGGCGGTGGCCGTCCGTCGCCATCGTGGTCCCGGCCAGGGACGAGGCCGCGGTGCTGCCCCGCAGCCTGCCCTCGCTCATCGCCCAGGACTATCCCGGCGAAGCCGAGGTCGTCCTGGTCGACGACGGCAGCACCGACGGCACCGGCGACCTCGCCCGGCGGCTGGCCCGGGAGCACCCCGGGCTGCCCCTCACCGTCACCTCCCCGGGCGACCCGCCCCCCGGCTGGACCGGGAAGCTGTGGGCGCTGCGCCACGGCATCGCGCTCGGCCGTACCGCCCATGCCACCGAGCCCGAGTACCTGCTCCTCACCGACGCCGACATCGCGCACGAGCCCGACAGCCTCCGCGAGCTGGTCGCGGCCGCGACCAGCGCCGATCTCGACCTCGTCTCGCAGATGGCCCGGCTGCGCGCCGTCAGCCCCTGGGAGCGGCTCGTCGTACCGGCCTTCGTGTACTTCTTCGCGCAGCTCTACCCCTTCCGCCGGATCAACCGGCCGGCCGGCCGGACCGCCGCCGCGGCCGGCGGCTGCGTGCTGCTGCGCACCGAGGCCGCCCTCCGTGCCGGCGTGCCGGACTCGATCCGGCACGCCGTCATCGACGACGTCTCCCTCGCCCGCGCCGTCCGCCGCTCGGGCGGCCGGATCTGGCTGGGGCTCGCGGAGCGGGTGGACAGCGTGCGCCCGTACCCCGCGCTCGGGGACCTGTGGCGGATGATCTCGCGCAGTGCGTACGCGCAACTGCGCCACCAGCCGCTGCTGCTGGCCGGGACGGTGGCCGGGCTCGTGCTGGTCTACCTCGTCCCCCCGGCCGCGCTCCTCTCGGGGCTGGCGACCGGGCATGCCGCGACCGCCTGGGCGGGCGGGCTCGCCTGGCTGCTGATGGCGGGCACATATCTGCCGATACTGCGCTACTACCGGCAGCCCGCAGCACTCGCGCCACTCCTTCCGCTCACGGCCCTCCTGTACCTCCTGATGACCGTGGACTCCGCCGTTCAGCACTACCGCGGCCGCGGCGCCGCCTGGAAGGGCCGTACCTATGCCCGCCCCAGTGACGCCTGAAACGAAAAGCCACCCTCCGCACCACCCCCCTCATCGATGTCATCCCAGGTCACCGCATTGTGACGCTGCGTCAGCGGCAAGTCGGTGCAACAGCCAACCGGTGAGTACGAGTAGGAACAACCCGGTGCGGAAGTGGCGAAAACGTGCACCTGAACGGGAAGTGAAGGGTGTGGCTCTGACCTGCGAATATGCAGGTCAGCGCGGTGTTCGTCACACCTCGCTATGGACCCGGTGAAGTCGTGGGCTTAACTTAGGTCCCATGACCTCCCCCCGCTCCACTTATGGCGGCGGTTACTACTCCGCGCCCTCCTTCCCGGACACCCCCATCTACGACTCCCTCGTCGCCGAACGGGGCACCCCGCAGATCGCCCCGATCCGCGTTCCGGCCGCTTACGACTCCCCCGGCTCCGGCTACTCGAGCGGCGGGTACCTCCCTGCCCTCGCCTCCTCGCTGCCCGCCCTGCCGGCCGCGCTGCCCCCGGCCATGCCGCAGCAGCAGCAAGCCCCGGCGTACGGGTACCCGTACCAGCAGCAGATGGCGCCCGCACCGATGCCCCTGCAGCAGGCGCCCGCTCCGTACATCCCGCAGCAGCAGCCGGCCGTGGCCCGCGCGGGATACATGCAGCAGGCCCAGCCGCAGCAGCCCCGGCCGGTGGCCACGGGCACCGGGTACGAGGCGATGCGTCCGGCCGCGCCGCGCCCGATGCAGGTTCCGGCTCCGGTTCCGGCCGCCTCGTACGAGGACCCGTACGGCCGCCCGTACCAGGGGCGCGGCTACTGACGGATCCGGAAGCGGCAGACCCGGTACCGGCAGACCCCGGTACCGGCGGGCCCGGTGCTGACAGACCCGGGGACGCCCACTAGGGCGGGCGCGGGAGCTCCTGGCAGGATGCTCCCATGTCGAACTTGTACGTCCAGGCGCTCCACATCCATCCCGTCAAGTCGGTGGCGGGGACAGCTCCCGACGAGATGGCCGTGGAGCCCTGGGGGCTGTCCGGCGACCGGCGGTGGGCACTGGTCGACACCGGGGGCACGGTCATCACCCAACGCCAGCAGCCCCGGCTGGCGTTGGCCGCGGCGCGTCCGCTGGGGGGCGGCGCGGTCGCCCTGTCGGCGCCGGGCATGGCCGAGCTGACCGTGGAGGTGCCGGATCCGGGTCCGCTGGAGCCGGTCACCCTGTTCGGCAAGAAGATCGAGACCGTGGTCGCCGCGAGCGCCGCGGCCGACTGGTTCAGCGCCTACCTGGGGGTCCCGGCGCGGCTGGTGCACATGGACGACCCTGCCGTGCGGCGTCCCGTCGACCCGCAGTACGCGCTGCCGGGCGAGACGGTGAGCCTCGCCGACGGCTACCCGGTGCTGCTCACGACCCTCGCGTCGCTGGACGCGCTCAACTCGCTGATCGCGCAGGGGGACCATCCCGAGGAGGGTCCGCTGCCGATGAACCGTTTCCGCCCCAATGTGGTGGTCGCTGGCGCCGAGGCGTGGGCGGAGGACGGCTGGCGGCGCCTGGCGATCGGCGACGCCGTCTTCCGCGGTGTGCGGGAGTGCGGGCGGTGCATCGTCACGACCACCGACCAGGCGACGGCGGAGCGGGGCAAGGAGCCCCTCAAGACGCTGGCCCGGCACCGGCGGATCGGCAAGTCCCTGGCCTTCGGGCGGCAGCTGGTGCCGGTGCGGACGGGCACGGTGCGGGTGGGCGACGAGGTCCGCGTCCTGGAGTAGCGGGCGGGACCGCAGGGCCGCGGGACCGCGGCACCGACCCCTCGGAATGACACCTTCGAGGGGCTGTGGGGGAACTCTGGAACCAAGCACCGTGGGCGGGCCGTTGGTGTATGCGACGGCTGTGACAGGAAGGTGCGGGAGCGAGCTCGGCGTCGGCCAGGGCTGCGGCCTCGCTCCCAGGGCTTCCTGCACCGGATCGGGTGACACGGCTGCCGCGCGTCCCGCAATGCGCGTTGCCGGGGGGTGCGGGAGGCTTGGACCGCAGGCAGACGGAGGCAAAGGGGGTGCCGGACCGTGTGGACAGCAACGGGTGTGTGGCGTTGGCGGCGCAATCCACTGCGCCGGCCGACTGATCTCTTCGAGGCATGGGTGGCGTTCGCCGCGCTGGCGTGCCTCCTGCTGGTGGCTCCGGCCGTCGGCACGGTCGCGGGCCTGGAGGTGGACGGCACGCTGCAGCGGGCCGCGCGCGAGCAGCGGCAGGAGCGGTATCTCGTCCCGGCGGTGGTGGTCCGGCCGGCCCTGGCGCCGCCCGCGGGGACGGAGGCCGATCCGTCGGCGCAGCGGCAGACCCCGCAGCGCACGCAGATCGTCGCGTCCTGGACGGCGCCCGACGGCAGCAGCCACCAGGGCACGGTGCCGGCCGCGGAGGAACCGCCGCAGGCCGGCGAACGGTTCCGGATATGGACCGATACGCAGGGCCGGCTCGTGGGGCGGCCCCTCGACGCGGGCTCGGCGAGCGTTCACGCGGGGATGGTGGGCCTGGCCGCCGCTCTCGGCGCGGCCGCGCTGGTGGAGACGGTTCGCCGGCTGGTCGTACGAAGGCTCATGCATCGTCGGTACATACGGCTGGACCGCGCGTGGGCGGCGGCGGGACCGGACTGGGGCCGGGCGGGCGCGGGCAGCTGACCTGGCATCTCACCGGCTCCGCGCGCGCTACGGTGGAGCGGCCAGAGTCGGTCGTCGCCAAGGCGGTGGGCGGCGGCGGTGGTTTCCGCCGCTTCGATGGCACGAGCACGAGCACGAGGGCGGGGGCGCGACAGCACCATGGCACAGGGCACGGTCCAGGTGACGCACGGCGGGTCTTCGCGGTGGCGCCGCCGCTCCGGTGAGTATCCGACGCTGGCCGCCGCGCTCGCCGTCGCTGGCGACGGGGACGTGCTGTCCATCGCCCCCGGCACCTACCGGGAGAACCTGGTGCTCGACCATGCCGTGACCCTGCGCGGGCCGGAGGGCTCGGTGGGCTCGGTGCGGATCGCGCCGCTCGACGGGGTCGCGCTGACGGTGCGCGCTTCGGCCGTGGTCCAGGACCTCCACCTGGAGGGACAGGACCGGGCGGCGCCCGCGCTGCTGGTAGAGGAGGGCTCGCCCGAGCTCACCGACCTGCGGGTGAGCACCCGCTCCGCGGCGGGCATCGAGGTGCGCGGCGGGGCCAGACCCCTGGTGCGGCGGTGCACGGTGGAGAATCCGGCGGGCGTCGGGATCGCCGTACTGGACGGCGGCGGCGGGGTGTTCGAGGAGTGCGAGGTGCTGGCCGCCGGGCAGACCGGGGTCTCCGTCCGCGGCGGCGGGCGGCCACGGCTGGAGCGCTGCCGGATCCACCACGCTTCAGGTGCGGGCATCGCGGTCACCGGCGAGGGCTCGGGCCTGGAGGCGCTGGGCTGCGAGGTGTACGAGATCAAGGGCACGGGTGTGCAGATCGCCGCGCGTGCGGCGGCCCGTCTCACCGACTGCTCGGTGCACCGCACTTCGACGGACGGGGTCACCCTCGACACGGACGCGGTGCTCACGCTCGCCGGCTGCGACATCCACGACATCCCGGAGAACGCGGTGGACCTGCGTTCCCGTTCGGTGCTCACGCTCAGCCGCACCACCGTCCGCCGGTTCGGCCGCAACGGCCTGTCGGTGTGGGATCCGGGTACCCGGGTGGATGCCGAGTCCTGCGAGATCCACGACAGTACGGGCGACTATCCGGCGGTGTGGATCAGCGACGGGGCCACCGCCTCGCTGAGCTCCTGCCGGGTGCACGACGTACCGGACGCGGTGTTCGTCCTGGACCGGGGCTCGCGCGCCGACGTGGTCGACAGCGATCTCTCCCAGGTGCGCAACACGGCCGTCTCTGTGAGCGACGGGGCCACCGTGCAGGTCGACGACTGCCGGATCAGGGAGGCGGCGACCGGGGCCTGGTTCCGCGACCACGGCAGCGGCGGCACCCTCGCCAACTGCACGATCGACGCGGTCCAGACGGGGGTGATCGTCACCAAGGGGGCCGATCCCACGCTGGAGCGGTGCACGGTCAGCTCCCCCTCCGAGGCGGGGTTCTACGTGTCGGCGGGCGGCCGCGGGAGTTTCCAGTCCTGCCGGGTGACGGGCAGTTCCAGTTTCGGTTTCCACGTCATCGACGGCTGCCGCACCACGCTGACCCGCTGCCACACCGAGCGCTGCGCGCGCGGGGGCTACGAGTTCGCGGAGGACGGCCCGGTCGCCGAGGACTGCACCAGCGACGAGTCCGGGTCGCGGCTCGCCGCCCAGTCTTCGGGCACCGGCGCCGGCGCCCTCGCGGGTGAGCGCGCGGGGATCCGTACGGTCGGCGAGGTCCGGGGCCCGGCTGCGGAGGCGGCGCAGGTGCCGGCCCCGCGCGCCGCGCAGGAGGCGGACCGGGAGTCGCCGGGGGCGGCGCGCGGCTCCGGCGAGGTGCTGGGACAGTTGGACGGGCTGGTGGGCCTGGACAGCGTCAAGCGCGAGGTGCGGGCACTGACCGACATGATCGAGGTGGGGCGGCGCCGTCAGCAGGCGGGCCTCAAGGCGGCCTCGGTGCGCCGCCATCTGGTGTTCACGGGCAGCCCCGGCACGGGCAAGACGACGGTGGCCCGGCTGTACGGGGAGATCCTGGCGTCGCTCGGGGTCCTGGAGCGCGGCCACTTGGTCGAGGTCTCGCGGGTGGACCTGGTCGGCGAGCACATCGGCTCCACGGCGATCCGGACCCAGGAGGCGTTCGACCGGGCGCGCGGCGGGGTGCTGTTCATCGACGAGGCGTACGCACTGGCCCCGGAGGACTCGGGGCGGGACTTCGGGCGCGAGGCGATCGACACCCTGGTGAAGCTGATGGAGGACCACCGGGACGCGGTCGTGGTGATCGTCGCCGGGTACACGGCGGAGATGGACCGGTTCCTGACCGTGAACCCGGGTGTGGCCTCGCGGTTCTCCCGGACCATCACCTTCGGGGACTACGGGCCGGAGGAGCTGCTGCGGATCGTGGAGCAGCAGGCGGAGGAGCACGAGTACCGGCTCGGAGAGGGCACGGCCAAGGCGCTGCTGACGTACTTCACGGAGCTGCCGAAGGGCCCGGCGTTCGGAAACGGCCGCACGGCGCGCCAGACCTTCGAGTCGATGGTGGAGCGCCACGCGGGGCGCGTGGCGCAGTTGGCGGACCCGGGCACGGACGAACTCACCCTCCTGTTCCCGGAGGATCTCCCGACTCTGCCGGCGCTTCCGACGCCTCGCTGACCCTGGGCCCGGGCAGGCCGGGTGCCTCCGGGGCCGGTGGGGCCGGGGCAGGTGCTGCGGGAGCGGCCGGTGGCGCCGGGGCCGGGACGGCGAGCGCGGCGGAGCGGGCGCGGCGGGCCGGTCCGGCCAGCCTGGCCAGGAGCGCGTCGCGCTCGGCGGCGAAGGCCGGGTCGGCCTGGTAGTCGAAGTGCCCGAGGATCGGCGCGGGCAGCGGGTGGCGGGCGCTGCGCCCATAGGCGAGCGGGTCGGCCAGCGGCCCCCGGTCGACGGAGTCGCCCGGGGCGGTAGGAGCGTTGGGAGCGGCCGGGGAAGCGCGGTCGGCACGGGCGGCCGGGGCAGTCGGACCCGCCGTGCCGGTCGGGGCCGGCGAGTGGGTCGGCGCCGGCGAGTGGGTCGGAACCGTCGCGTTGGTCGGCGCCGGCGCGTTGGTCGGCGCCGGCGCGTTGGTCGGAACCGTCGCGTTGGTCGGCGCCGTGGTCGGGGACGTCTCGGCGGGGTGTGGGAGGACCGGGCCGCCGATGGGGTCCGTCGCGCGCCAGAGGTTGCGCCAGCAGTCGATGTCGGCGTGCAGCGCGGCGAGGGGGCCCGGGCCGAAGTACGCCGGGAACCAGCGGCCGTAGAGCCGCCGGAGCGGGGAGCCGTACGTGAGCAGCGCGACCCGGCGGCGGACCTGTGGCGGCAGCTGCCAGACGGCGGCGGCCGCGAGGACGCTGCCCTGCGAGTGCCCGGAGATGACCAGGCGGCCGCCGGTGCGGCCGGTCCAGCCGGTCATCCGCCAGGTCAGGTCGGGGACCGCGCGCTCGGCGTAGCAGGGCGGCGCGAACGGATGGGCGGCTCGCGGCCAGAAGGTGCCGACGTCCCAGAGCACGCCGATGGTGCGGCGGGCGGCGGGGTCCCGGTAGGCGCGGCGGCCCCAGGCGACGAACGCGGCGATGCCGAGTCCTATCAGCCAGGACCCGGCGTCCTGCGCCGCCCGGGCCGCGGTCTCCAGCAGCGGGTGGGCGCCTCGGGCCGCCTCGCCCGGGACCTGACCGCTCAGCCAGGCTCCGGCGAGGGCTCCCGCGCCGAGCAGCAGGGTGATCCCGGAGACGGCGGCCACGAACCAGGGTGCGGAGTCGGTGAGCGCGGCGGCGGCCCGCGCCCCGGCGATCCGCCGGCTGCGGTTCACGTCGGGCTGCGCCCCCGGGTACTCGGCGGCGACCCCGGCGGCGAGCCGGCGCCGCGCGAGGACCCCGCGTACGGCGAACCAGGCCGCGAGCAGGGCCAGTACGAGGAGCAGCGGGGGCAGTACGGCGGCCTGCCAGGACAGCAGCACGGGCGGCGCGGGCGGCGGGGGCGACAGGGCGGCGGCCCCGGCCGGTCCGGGAACCCCCGGCGCGTCCAGCCAGTCGGCGACCCGCTGCGCGACCCCGCCCGTCATCACCCCGCCGAGGGCGCACCCGAGCATGGCGATGGCGGGACCGCCGAGCCCGTACAGAGCGGTCGCCGGGTCGGGGGCCATCCGGTACAGGCGGACCGCGACGGCGGCGAGGAGCAGGACGCAGCAGCCCTGGCCGAGCATGAGCACGCCGAATGCGAAGTCTCCGGGGAGTCGCCCGCCGGAGATCCACCCGGGGCGCGACCAGCCGGCGTAGAGCAGGACTGCGACGAGCAGGGCGAGGGCGGATCCGGGCATCAGCGTGACGGCGGCCCGGTCGAGGCGGGGGTCGGCGCGGTCCTCGGTACGGCCGCGCCGGCAGACGACCCAGGTGACGGAGAGGGCCCCGGCGGCGAGCGCCGCCTCCACCGCCCAGCCGACGGCTTCGAGTACGGGGCCGCCGGCCCGGCGGTCGTAGCGGGCGGTGGGCGCGGCGACGGCGGCCGCGACGATCAGCAGCCCGGCCGCTGTGTGCGCGGCGCGCAGCCGGGCCACGATGCGCCGCCCGTACCAGAATCCGGGCCGGCCGAGGGCGGGTGTCCCGTCCGGGTCGGCCGCGGGGGCGGCCGCGTCCGCCGGCGGCGGCTGGGACTCGTACGCGCTCCACGTCCGGTTCGACAGGTACCACAGCAGCCCGGTCAGTGCGGCCGGGACCAGCGCGCCGAGCGCCAGCCGGCGCCCCGGCTGGCCCCACCAGCCGCCCGGCTGCAGGAAGCCGAGCCAGGAGCGTGAGCCCGTGCAGGCCCCGGACCCGGCGCACTGCCAGGCGAGGAGGTCGAGCGCGACCTCGCAGGCGGCCGCGATCAGCAGCAGGGTGAGGCTGAGCGCGAGGACCCGTACGAGGACCCCGTACGTGCGCACCGCGCGCGCCGCCGGAGCCGTGGCGGGCGCGGCAGGCCGGGCCCAGTGGGCGAGGTTCACCACCATGAACGGCAGGAGCAGCAGCCACAGGGCGCGGGAGCCGTTGCCGGAGGTGAGCCGGGACCAGCAGTAGGCCTCGACCACGGGCCGGCCGGCGTAGCACTCGGGGTGGTTCTCGGCGTCGGCGTCCGCGGCGCGGCGGAACACGGCGGCGGTGGAGTCGCCGGTGATCCGGACGGTGCGCGGATCACCGAGCAGCTCCTCGGGGGGTGCGCCGTGGACTCCGTGCACGTGTAGTTCCAGGGCCAGGGGGCGTGCGGGTGTGAGGAGTTCGAGGGCCAGGGGATGGAGGGGCTGGGGGGACTGGGGGGACTGGGGAGGCTGGGGATGGTCCGGCACTACGGCCTCCGCTCGCTGGGCGGTATCGGCGCACCTCCGAGCATCCCGCGCCCCGACCCCCCTGCCTAGGCCCCGTCCGGGCGACGGGCGGCGACACTCGGGGCCGGGGGCCTCGCGCGCGCGGGCCGATGTGGCGGCCGTCGCGCGGCGGACATCTGACGGGTCGGCAGTTAAGGTACGCGGACGCATGTTCCACTGCTCATCCCCAGGAGGAACCGCCATGGCTCGCCGACTCCGCCCCGTGGAGCTGGACTTCATCGAGAACGCCCCGACCCGCCTGGTCTTCGCCGCGCGGACGACGGCGGGGCCCGAGGCCGTGTACCGGGCGCTGGCCGAGGACGTCGAGGGGTGGCCGCGGTGGTTCCGGGCGGTGACCCTGGCCCGGCCGACGCACGGGGGCGCGGGCCGGGAGGTCCGGCTGGTCGGCGGGACCCGCTTCGAGGAGACGATCATGGCCGCGGAGCCGGAGCGGCGCTACGCGTACCGGGTCGACGCGACCAACGCCCCCGGGATCCGGGCCCTTTTGGAAGAGTGGCGGCTCACCCCCGCCGACCCCTGCTCCGGCACCCTCGTCCGGTGGACCTTCGCGGCGGACGGCCCGGCGCCGCTCCGGCTCGCCCTCGCCGCAGCCCGTCCGGCCCTGGGGCAGTCGTTCCGGTCGGCGGTCCGCGCACTCGACGCCCGCCTGGCCGCCCGCCGCCCGGCCGGTCAGTGACGCGGAGTCCGGATCGGGAGGGCGGAACTCCCGGGCAGGACCGGCCGCCGCCGCCCGATGGCTCGGGAGGGACCGGCGCCAGGGCCGCCGCCGGTCAGGCCGCCGGTCAGGCCGCCGGCTCGCGCCAGACGCCGGTCGCCAGCAGGGTTTCGAGGGTCTGCGTGTACGGGGCGATGTCCAGGCCCTGGCCGGCCAGCCACTCGTCCGAGTAGTACTTGTCCAGGTAGCGGTCGCCCGGGTCGCACAGGAGCGTGACCACGCTGCCCTTGCGGCCCTCGGCCACCATCTCCGCGATGATCTTCAGTGCGCTCCACACGCCCGTCCCCGTCGAACCGCCCGCCTTGCGGCCGATGGCCTGTTCCAGGGCTCGGCAGGCGGCGACGCTCGCCGCGTCCGGCACCTTCATCATCCGGTCTATGGCGCCGGGAACGAAGCTCGGCTCCATCCGCGGCCGCCCGATGCCCTCGATGCGCGAGCCGCAGTCGCTGCTCGCGTGCGGGTCGTTGTTGGTCCAGCCGTCGAAGAAGCAGGAGTTCTCCGGGTCCGGGACGCACACCCGGGTGTCGTGCTGCATGTAGTGCACGTAGCGCGCGATCGTCGCGGACGTACCGCCCGTGCCCGCCGTCGCCACGATCCACGCGGGCTCGGGGTAGCGCTCCAACCGCAGCTGCTGGTAAATCGATTCTGCGATGTTGTTGTTGCCGCGCCAGTCGGTCGCCCGCTCCGCGTAGGTGAACTGGTCCATGTAGTGCCCGCCCGTGCGGGCGGCGAGCTCCGCGGACTCCTCGTACATCTTCATCGAGTCGTCCACGAAGTGGCACTCGCCGCCGTGGAATTCGATGAGCCGGCACTTCTCCGGGCTCGTCGTGCGCGGCATGACGGCGATGAACGGAACCCCGATCAGCTTCGCGAAGTACGCCTCGGAGACGGCCGTCGAGCCGGACGAGGCCTCGATGACCGGACGTCCGGGGCGGATCCAGCCGTTGCACAGCGCGTAGAGGAAGAGCGAGCGCGCGAGGCGGTGCTTGAGGGAGCCGGTCGGGTGCGTGGACTCGTCCTTGAGGTAGAGGTCGATGCCCCATTCCTCGGGGAGCGGGAAGCGCAGCAGGTGGGTGTCGGCGGATCGGTTGGCATCGGCCTGGACCTTGCGGACGGCTTCTTTCAGCCAGGCGCGGTAGTCCGCGTCGCTACGGTCGACGTCGATTGTCGTAGCCGTCGTACCGGAGGTACGGGTGGTGCTCATGCGACTGGCTCCTTCGTGCGGTTCTTCGCCCCCTGCTTTCGCAATGTACCTCCCTCACCTGCACAAACAGTCGCTTTGGGTATCCATATGGATCGCTTTCGATCGCGTTCGGTTGCATACACGGGCACCGTGGGTGACCCTGGTGGAGCATTACCGAGGGTGCAGCACCCGTAACACTCATGTCGGGGAGTCGCAGCCGTGATCAGTCATTCACGCAGGCACTGCGTCGTCGAACTGCAGGCCTTGCCGTCCCGGATCGGACAGATCCGGAGGATCGTTTCAGCGCAACTGCGCCACTGGCAGCTCGATCCGCTCATAGACCGGGCTGCGCTCGGCGTGACGGAGCTGCTCAGCAACGTCCACCGCCATGCGCAGCCGGACAAGACGTGCACGGTCGAGATCGAGCTGCGGCTGGGTCGGCTGACGGTCTCGGTGTACGACAGCGATCCGCGCCTTCCCGTCCTGCGGGAGGCGGCCGCGGACGCGCTGGAGACCTGCGGGCGCGGGCTCGCACTGGTCGAGGCGGTCAGCGAGGCCTGGGGCGCCCGGAACCAGGCCGACGGCCCCGGCAAGGTGGTCTGGTTCTCGCTCCGCGCCGTCCCGGTCGGCAGTGGTTCCAAGCCCGTACGAGAACCCGCGCCGACGGTGGTGGTGGCCGTCGACCCGAGCGCCGTCCCGACAGTCATGCCGGTAGCGGCCTCGGTCGGCGCCAGGCCCGGGTAGGCTCCGGCCGCCGCACCCCCGCTCCCGGCGCCCACCACCCCGGCCGGCACCACCCCGGCACCGCAGCCGTCGGGCACGGGGCGAGGCGGCGGGCGTGCTCCGCCATCGGCTCCGGCCATCGCTGCACCGGGGGCCGACCGCGGACACCCCGCCCGCCACCGCGCTCCGCGCACGGCGTCCTGCGGCTGCCCCAGGGTGCGTCCGCGAGGGACTAGGCCGCAGCGCCCAGGGTGCCCAGGGGGTCGTCCAGGACCGGCTGCCAGGCCAGCTCCGCGGCGCCCACCAGGCTGTTGTGGTCCAGGGTGCAGGGCAGGATCGGTACTCCCCCGCTGCGGCCCCACAGGCTGCGGTCCGCGACCACCGCGCGCAGCCGCTCCGGGTCCGCGTACAGGAGCTCCCGGTGCAGCCCGCCGAGGATGATCCGGTCCGGGTTCAGGATGTTCACCAGCCCCGCGAGGCCCAGGCCCAGCCGGTCGATGAGCTCCTCGGCGGCCGCCCGTACCGCGGGCTCCGCGTACTCCCCGTGCAGCAGGTCGCGCGCCTGCTGGAGCAGCGACACCTCCGGACCCGGAATGCGGCCCGCCGCGGTGAGGAAGGCCAGCGGGTCGGCCTCCACGTCCAGGCAGCCGCGGCTGCCGCAGTGGCAGGGCCGGCCCTCCGGGTTCACCGTGAGGTGGCCGACCTCCAGGGCCAGCCCCGAACTCCCGCTGTGCAGGCGGCCGTCCAGGACGAGCGCGCCGCCCACCCCGCGGTGGCCGGTGGCCACGCACAGCAGGTGCTGGGCGCTGCGGCCCGCGCCGTGCCGGTGCTCGGCGAGCGCGGCGAGGTTGACGTCGTTGCCGGTCAGGGCCGGGCCGTCGATCCCGGCCGCCTTCACGCACTCCGTGAAGATGGCTCGTACGGGAGACCCGGCCGGCCAGGCCAGGTGCAGCGGGTTCAGCGCCGTACCGTCCGGCTCCGCGACCGCCGACGGCACCGCGAGCCCCGCGCCGATGCAGCGGCGGCCGGTCTCGGCGAGCAGGGCCGCGCCCGCCTCGACGACCGCGCCGAGCACCTGTGCCGGATCCGCGGAGACGGTGACCTTGCCGGGGGCGGTGGCCACGATCCGGCCGCCGAGGCCGACCAGCGCGGCCCGGAACCCGTCCGAGTGCACCTGCGCGGCCAGCGCCACGGGGCCATTCTCGTCGATGGAGAGCCGGTGCGAGGGGCGGCCCTGGGTGCCGCCTGCGCCGCCCGGGCGGGAGTCGACGCGGATCAGGCCGAGCGCCTCCAGCTCGGCGGCGACAGCCCCGGCCGTGGCACGGGTGACGCCGAGCTCGGCGGTGAGGACGGCGCGGGTCGGCGCCCGGCCCGTGTGGACGAGCTCCAGCGCCGGACCGAGGGCGCCGCGGCCCCGCTCCAGCTTGGTCCTCGCCGAGGACCCGGCCGAAGACCCGGCGGAAGACGCGGCCGAAGACGCAGAAGACGCCGCGGACACCGTGGTCGCATCCCCCACCCGCGGCGGGGCCCCGTTGCCGTTCATGACAGCGATCCTCGCATGATCGGCGGTGTGCACGGCGCCGCACATCAGTCGGGGGCCGTCCCGAGGCCGCCGACCCGCAGGGTGATGTTCAGCCGCCCGGTCAGCCCGAGCCAGGGCGGGGCGGTGCCGGGCAGGACCTTCGGCACCCCGTGATACGCCAGCCGCGCAGGCCCGCCGAAGACGAACAGGTCGCCGCTGCGCAGCCGGAGGTCCTGGTACGGGCGGCCGCGCGAGGCGGTGTTGCCGAAGCGGAAGACGCACGTATCGCCCAGGCTGAGGGAGACCACCGGAGCCCCCGACTTCTCCTCGGCGTCCCGGTGCATGCCCATGCGGGAGTCGCCCTCGTAGAAGTTGATCAGCGCGATGTCGTACGCGTACGGGGCCGGCTCCGCAGGCGCCCCCGTGTCCGCGCCGGCGTCCCCGGCCCTGGCCTTGGCCTTGACCCCGGCCCCTGTCCCGGACGGCGACGGCGACGGCGACGGCCCGCCGTACGCCGCCGCCACCGCCTCCCGCCCCAGCTCCGCGAGCCGGCCGGGCATCGGCTTGACCGGTGCCCCGTCGCCGTCCACGGCGGTGCGGGCGTAGCCGTACGGATACCAGTGCAGCCCGAGGCACACCTGGCGGGCGGTCATCGTGCCGCCACCGGGTGTCCGTACGGTGCGCAGGCCGGCGGGCGGGCGCGCCCAGGCGCGGCAGGCGTCGAGCAGCTCCCGCTGGAGCCCGGGCCCGAGCCAGTCGGGCACGTGCACGGCGCCCGGGGCGATCTCGGTCCGCTCGCGCGGGAAGAGTTCCCCGTCAGCCGGGAAGAGTTCCCCGTCCATGGCTCCATTCTCACCGGCATTGTCGGCGGCCGGTGCGACACTGCCCGCATGAAGATCTCGGAGTATGTGGAGACCCTGGCGCGGGAAGGCGAGTTGCTCGCCGAGACGGCCGAGCGGGCGGGTACGGAGGCCCCCGTGCCGACCTGTCCGGGGTGGCGGGTCACCGATCTGCTGCGGCACACGGGCGCGGTGCACCGGTGGGCCACCGGGTACGTCGGGGACGCCGTCCTGGAGCCGGGCCCGTTCCCGGACGCCCCCGAGCTGGCCGGCGCCGAGCTGCTGGCCTGGTACCGGGAGGGGCACGAGGCCCTGGTCCGGACGCTGACCGAGGCGCCGGCCGACGTGCAGTGCTGGACTTTCCTGCCGACGGCCGCGCCGTCGCCGCTGGCGTTCTGGGCGCGCCGGCAGGCGCACGAGACGGCCGTGCACCGGATGGACGCGGAGGCGGCGCTCGGTGTCGCCTACTCCCCGGTGGCACCGGAGTTCGCCGAGGACGGGGTGGACGAGCTGCTGACCGGCTTCCACGCGCGGCCGCGCAGCCGGATGCGGACGGAGGAGCCGCGCGTACTGCGGGTGCGCGCCGCCGACACGGGAGCGGTGTGGACCGTACACCTCTCGGCGGAGCCGCCGCGCACCGTGGCGGGCGATACGGGCGACCCGGCGGACTGCGAGGTGACCGGGACGGCTTCGTGGCTGTACGAGGCGCTGTGGAACCGGCTTCCGCTGATGGGCCCGGGCGTGACCGGGGACGAGGCACTGGCCCGGCGGTGGGTGGAGACCGCCGGCATCGGCTGACGGGATCCGGGGCCGCGTCGTCCGCGGAGGGCGGCACGCGGGCGGTGGGCGGGGCGGCGTGCGGGGGCGGCGTGCGGGCGGTGGGCGGCGTGCGGGCGGTGGGCGGCGTGCGGGCGGTCGAAGGAGGCTCAAGGCACCCTTGTGACGGAGCGGTACGGGCTGTGACACTGCGTTCATGGGGCGACGGACGCAGGCGGATCGCGACGCGATCACGATAGAGATCGGCTACGCGTTCGTCAGCGGATGCGTCGCTGCCGCGCTCGTCTTCGGGGCGGTGTACGGACCCGCCCTGGCCTTCGAGCTCTCCCCCACCGCCGACGCGGCGCTGAAGGTGGCGGCGGGCGTCCTGGCGGGGGCGGTGTTCCTGTTCCGGATCACCCACGTCCTGTGGCGCTTCGCCCGCCGCCCGGAGAACGACGAACGCTGACCGCCGCGCCCCCTCGTACGGATCGCCGCGGCCCGGCCGCCGGGCTTCCGGCCTCTGGGCTTCCCGGCCGCCGGGCCTTCCCGCGCGTCAGCCCAGGCCGGCTGCGTACAGCGTCTGGCTGCGGTACTTCCAACTCGGCGACTCGTCCCAGGGGTTGGGCATCCGCGTGCCCGTCGCATACGCGTAGCCCGCGCCGCGGTCGAAGGCCGTGCGGAGCGTGGAGCGCATGGCGGTCGTGTCCGGGACGGCGTGGACGAGGTGCCAGAACGCGGTGCCGGCCGGGTCGAGTTCCGTACCGGCGCGGTAGCCGCCCGACTCCGAGAAAACGTTCCCTCCGAGCCAACCGTCTCCCGTGTACGCGGCGTACGTGTCCTCGAAGGTGACGAAGACGTCCGCCGTGCGGTGGCCCGGCTCCAGGTAGCAGTCGGCGATCGCGGTGCCCGGGTTGTCGACCACGAGCTCGGCCGCCGCGGGGTCCGCGGCGTCCATGGTGTCCTGCACGTACTCGCGCAGCTGCGCGTAGTGGTCGCGGGTGGCGTTGCCGGGGCCGCAGTCGCGACTGACGACGTCGAAGAAGATGCCGTCCACGTGCAGGCGGCTGTCGCGGGTCTTCAGGTAGTTGTCGACGGAGGCTTTGACGGCGTCGATGTCGCGGTTGCCGTGGTCCGTGTGGACGTAACCGAGGACCTTGGTCTTCTCGCCGGTGGCGGTGGTCCCGGCCCGCAGCGCGTCGGCGCGGGCCTGCCAGCGGGCGTCGAACGGGGCGTCGCCGTTGCCCGGGTTGAGGACGACCACGGAGGCGGCGGGTGTGGCGGCGACGAGGTCGCCGAGCATGCGGTCCCCGGCCCACGCGTACGCGGGGACGCCGATCTCCAGGCCCCGCACGCCGGCTGTCCGGGGTCTCGGGGCCGGGACGGCGTCCTCGGCCACGGTGCCGGCCGAGGCGGGCACGGCGGGCGCGGGGGCGGCCAGCAAGGAGGTGACCAGGACGGCGTACAGGGCCTTCACGGCGCGGGCCACGGCTGTTCCTCCGGCAAGGGGCGGGGGCAGGGAGCACGACCCGACGAACACTAGACGGGCGCCCGTTCGGTGAAAGCCGAACCACTCGTATTGATGTGAGGAACAGACAAGCGATCCGTCACCTCATCACGTGAACCACGTGCACCACGTGGCCGTACGGGCAGCCCCGCGGGCCGCCGTACGGACGGCAGCGCGGGCGGTCACACGGCGGGCAGCCCGACCGCGTGGGCCAGTTGGCCCGCGGCGTGCGCGAAGAAGGCGGCGCGGTCCTCGACGACCCGGTTGAACTGGCCGAACAGCTCGAAGGAGATGAGGCCGACCAACTGCGCCCAGGCGGCGACCAGGGCTGCGGTGACCTCCGGGGGCAGCCCTTCGGCGAAGTCCGCGGTCATCCGAACGGCTTCGGGGCGCAGGGCGGCGGGCAGCGGCGGCAGCGCGAGACCCCGGCCGGCGTGGGCGGCCCGGACGATGCCGATGAACGTGTTGCCGACACGGGAGGCGGGGGCGATCGTGTCGGCGGGGGCGCTGTAGCCGGGGACCGGGGAGCCGTAGATGAGCGCGTACTCGTGCGGGTGATCCAGGGCCCAGGCGCGGACGGCCTCACAGACGGCCGTCCAGCGCTCGCGGGGCGCGGCGCCGGCGGTGTGGGCGCGGGCGTCGGCCCGCTCGGCGGCGGCGCCGACGCTGTCGTAGGCGTCGATGATGAGCGCGGTGAGGAGCTCGTCACGGCTGGGGAAGTAGCGGTAGAGGGCCGAGGACACCATGCCCAGCTCGCGGGCCACGGCGCGCAGCGAGAGCTTGGCGGCGCCCTCGGCGGCGAGCATGCGGCGCGCCTCGTCCTTGATGGCGGCGGTGACCTCGATACGGGCCCGCTCCCGGGCCCCGCGCACGGTACTCATACGAGCAGTGTGCCAGAAGTCAGAGCACTGCCCAAAAATCAGAGCGTCGCTCCATTTCGAGAGCACTGCTCTTGTTTTGGAGCGGCAATCCGTGCACACTGATCTCAAGCGAGAGCACCGCTCTCCCGACAACCCCGGAGCAAGCCATGAACGCGCCCACCCCGTACTACGTCCAGGCAAGCCCGCTCGCCACCCGCTTCAACTCCCTCTTCGGGAAGCTGGCCCGGCTCGGGATCAGCCTGGCCGGCTCCGCCGAGCTGTCGGTGCGCGGCCGCAAGTCCGGCCAGATGCAGCGGATCCCGGTCAACCCGCACACGTACGAGGGCGAGCAGTACCTGGTGTCGGCGCGCGGCCACTCCCAATGGGTGCGCAACATGCGGGTGGCGGGCGGCGGTGAGCTGCGCGTGGGCCGCAAGGTGCGCACCTTCACGGTCACCGAGATCACCGATCCGGTGCAGAAGGCCGCCTTGCTGCGCACCTACCTGGAGAAGTGGGGCTGGGAGGTCAACCGGTTCTTCCAGGGGGTCACCGCCCGGTCGACCGACGCGGAACTCCAGGCCACCGCCGGCGACCACCCGGTCTTCCGCATCACCGTGTCGAAGTAACACCCGGGCATCCGGCGCCCCGCGGGCCGCACCCCGCGCCGCACCCCGTCCGGGTCCACCCCTGCCGCCCCGGCTGCCCCGACCGCGCCTCCCACCCCGCCCCGCACAAAAGCAGCGGCAGCCCTGCCCGGACACCCGGCAAGACCGCCACCATCATCGGCACACCGGCAGGGAAGAGCCCTGCCGCCGCGCCCACTCCCCAGACCCGGCTCCGGCCGGTCGGCGCCTGCGGCGCTGCCGGCTCCCCCGGCCCGGGCCACAGCCCCGGGCCCCGGAGCCCCAGGCCCCGAAGCCCGAAGCCCGAAGCCCTTAAGCCTTCTCCATCTCCTGCCCCTGCTCCGGCTCCGAACGCTCGGCCCGGCTCCGTGCCTGCCTGCCGTCCAGGACGTGCAGCGCCTTGCGGGCGAGCGGGTACGTCCGCACCAGGTCCGGCAGTGTCGTCGCACCCCGGGTGATGCGGGCGAACGCCCGCCACGCCGGGCGGAAGCCGGTGATCACGGCGTGCAGCAGCCCCGGCTTGGCCTCGAAGGCGGTCAGCATCCGCTTGCCGACGCTCATCTCCACGCCCAGTCCGGCCTTGACCGCGAACGCGTAGTTGAGGGCCTGGCGGCGCGCGTCCACCGCGTCGGGCGCCTCGGAGATCTTCACGGCCCACTCCCCGGCCAGCCGGCCCGAGCGCAGCGCGAAGGAGATGCCCTCCCGGGTCCACGGCTCCAGCAGCCCGGCCGCGTCGCCCGCGACCAGGACCCGGCCCCGTGACAGCGGGGATTCGGGCTTGCGGCAGCGGGTCAGGTGCCCGGACGAGACGGCGGGTTCGAAGCCTGCCAGTCCGAGACGGGCGATGAAGTCCTCCAGGTACCGCTTGGTCGCGGCCCCGTCGCCCTTCGCCGAGATGACCCCGACGGTCAGGGTGTCGCCCTTCGGGAAGACCCAGCCGTAACTGCCGGGCAGCGGGCCCCAGTCGAGGAACACCCGCCCCTTCCAGTCGTCCGCGACCGTCTCCGGAACCGGGATCTCCGCCTCCAGGCCGAGGTCCACCTGGTCCATCTCGACGCCGACGTGCGCGCCGATCCGGCTCGCGCTGCCGTCCGCGCCGACCACCGCGCGCGCCAGGACGGTCTCGCCGTCGGCGAGCACCACGGCGACCGTACGCCGGTCGGGCACCGCCGCCCCGTGCTGCTCGACCCGCGTGACGGCCGTACCCGTACGGATGGTGGCCCCGGCCTTCTCGGCCTCGGCGACCAGCGCCGCGTCGAACTCGGGCCGGTTGACGAGCCCGAAGAGCATCTGCCGCGAACGGCGGGTCCGGGTCAGCTTCCCGTTCAGCGAGAAGGTGACCGCGTGGATGCGGTCCTTGAGGGGCAGGACGAATCCGGGCGGGAGGGCATCGCGCGAAGGACCGATGATTCCGCCGCCGCACGTCTTGTACCGGGGCAGCGTGGCCTTCTCGAGCAGCAGTACCCGCCGCCCTGCCGTCGCCGCCGCGAACGCGGCCGAGGCGCCGGCCGGCCCGGCCCCGACCACGACCACGTCCCACACCTCACCGGTGCCCCCGGGCACCCCGGCCACCCCGTCCTCCGCCCCCTGAGCGGCCTGCCCTGCTGCTGAGTCGGGTCCCCCGACGGTGCTGTCGTCGCTGCTCACGATGTGCTGCTGCTCCTGATCATGCGATTGCTCCGATGCAGGGAAATCCTACGGCGCGAGTCCGGCCCGTCCTGCTGTGCGAGGATCGGGACTGTCTTTCGCCGTACCCGGCATACGCCCACCACGCGGATACGGGCGGCATACACGTACCGCCGAGTACACACATACACGGCCTACACCTACACAACGTCGCACCCAAGAGGAGCGTGCCCATGTCCCAGAATCCGATCGCCGAGACCATCACCTCGCTGATGCCCCGCGCCAAGCAGGAGCTGACCGAGCTGGTGGCCTTCCAGTCGGTGGCGGACTGGGCGCAGTTCCCGCAGAGCGAGAGCCAGGGTGCGGCCGAGTGGGTGGCCGACGCGCTGCGCGCCGAGGGCTTCCAGGACGTGGCCCTCCTCGACACCCCCGACGGCACCCAGTCGGTGTACGGCTTCCTGCCCGGCCCGGAGGGTGCGCCGACCGTCCTCCTGTACGCGCACTACGACGTGCAGCCGCCGCTGGACGACGCCGCCTGGATCTCGCCCGCCTTCGAGCTGACCGAGCGCGACGGCCGCTGGTACGGGCGCGGTGCCGCGGACTGCAAGGGCGGGTTCATCATGCACCTGCTGGCGCTGCGCGCGCTGAAGGCCAACGGCGGTGTGCCGGTGAGCGTGAAGGTGATCGTCGAGGGCTCGGAGGAGCAGGGCACCGGCGGCCTCCAGCAGTACGCCGAGGCGCACCCGGAGCTGCTGACCGCCGACACGATCGTCATCGGCGACACGGGCAACTTCCGGCTCGGCCTGCCGACGGTGACGGCCACCCTGCGCGGCATGTGCCTGATCAAGGTGAAGATCGACACGCTCGGCGGCAACCTGCACTCCGGCATGTTCGGCGGCGCGGCCCCCGACGCGCTGGCCGCGCTGATCCGGCTGCTGGACTCGCTGCGCGCGGAGGACGGTTCGACGACCGTCGACGGCCTGGCCTCGGACGCCGTCTGGGAGGGCCTGCAGTACCCGGAGGCGGCCTTCCGCGCCGATGCCCGCGTACTGGACGGGGTCGAGCTGATCGGCGAGGGCACGGTCGCGGACCGGCTGTGGGCCCGCCCGGCCGTCACCGTGCTCGGCATCGACTGCCCGCCGGTCGTCGGCGCCACCCCCTCGGTGCACGCGGGCGCCGGCGCGCTCATCAGCCTGCGCGTGCCGCCGGGCGTGGACACGGCCGACGCCGTCAAGCTGCTGGAGGCGCACCTGGTGGCGCACACCCCGTGGCAGGCGCGCCTCGAACTCGAGGTCGTCGGCCAGGGCCAGCCGTTCCGGGCGGACACGGACAGCCCGGCGTACGCGTCGATGGCGGCGGCCCTGCAGGAGGCGTACCCGGGCCAGGAGATGCAGGTCAGTGGCATGGGCGGATCGATTCCGCTGTGCAACACGCTGAACTCGCTGTACCCGGAGGCGGAGATGCTGCTGATCGGGCTGAGCGAGCCCGAGGCGCAGATCCACGCGGTGAACGAGAGCGTGTCGCCGCAGGAGCTGGAGCGGCTGTCGGTCGCGGAGGCCCTGTTCCTCGTCAACTACGCGGAGTCCAAGCGCGGCTGACCTGCGCTGCGGGCGAACTCCGCTCCCGGTGAAAGGCGTGCCGGGAGCGGAGCCGGCGGAAGTACGTTCGGGGCATGGATCTCGTCGAAGTGCTCCCGCAGCGGCTCCACATGCTCCGCTTCCCGATCGGCCAGGCCTACCTCTGGCAGGACGGGGAGGCCCTGACCCTCGTCGACGCCGGATACGCCGGTTCCGCGGCGGTGATCGAGGAGGCCGTCCGCTCCCTCGGACTGGACCCGCGACGGCTGGAGCGGATCGTCCTGACCCACTGCCACCGCGACCACGTCGGCGCCGCGGAGGAACTCGCCGGCCGCTGGGGTGCGCAGGTGGTGGCGCACCGGCTGGACGCTCCGGTGGTCCGGGGCGAGCTCCCGGTCCCGGATCCCGACCTGCTCGACTGGGAACTCCCGCTGTACGAGCACGGCCTGACGGTGCCACAGGCGCCGCCGACGCGGGTGGACCTGGAGGTCGAGGACGGTGAGGTGCTGCCGTTCGGTGGCGGCGCGGTGGTGGTCCATGCCCCGGGCCACACGCCGGGCAGCATCGGCATCCACCTGCCGCGCCACGGTGTGCTGTTCGCGGGGGACTGCATCGCCGCCGTGGGGCAGGTGATGCCGGGTGTGTTCAACGTGGACCGCGGGCAGGCCCGGGCCTCGTTCCGGCGCCTGGCGGCGCTGTCCCCGTCCGTGGCCTGCTTCGGGCACGGAGACCCGCTGACCGAGGGCACGGCGGCCGCCCTCCGCACGGCCGCAGCCGCGGAACCGGCCCTCCCCTGGGAGGTGTCTTGCCGATCGGACCGGCCTGACCCACAAGACACCCCCTAGCCGCAGCCCCGGCCGACGGCGGCGGCCCGGCCGCCCTGTCGGGGCTGCGGCGTGGGCGCGGGTCCGCCCCGGCGGCGGACCGCCCCGACCCGGCTACGGTGTCGGGCGGCCCGCCTCCAGGTAGAGGGGGCGGCCTCGTTCGCGGGCTCGGAGGGCCCAGCGCAGGCGTTCGTAGCGGATCGGGGGGAGCAGGTTCGCCGCTTCCTCCTCCGTCACGAACCGCCACTCCCGCAGCTCCGGACCCGGCAGCCGCAGGCGCGCCGCCGCGGCGGGCGAGAGGCGGCCCCCGTCGAACAGCAGCCGCAGGCCCCCGTACGCCGGAGGCACCGGCGGCTCCCAGTCCACGACCAGCAGCCCCGGTACGGCGTCCAGCTCCAGGCCCAGTTCCTCCGCGACCTCCCGCACGCCCGCGCCCCCCGGCGCCTCGCCCGCCTCCACGACCCCGCCCGGGAACTCCCAGCCCGGCTTGTACGTCGGATCGACCAACAGCACCCGGTCCTCGTCGTCGAACAGCAGCACCCCGGCCGCCACCGTCTCCCGCGTCGGCTCCGGCGTCTGCACGATGTCGCAGACGCGGGCCGCGTCCGTGCGTACGGCCTCGGCTATCCGCTCCGCCGTCTCCCGCACGCTCAGGGCGCCGTTGTCGATGACGTGCGCGTCCGCCGCGAGCCAGCCGCCCAGCGCCTGCTGGTAGACGGGGATGTGTTCGTACGCCCACTGCCGTACCCGCACGTCCACGTCTGCCGGGTCCCCCGGCTCCTCACGCGTCGCGATCCGCTCGCGCAGGATCGTTTCCTCCGGGGCGAGCAGCACATGCCGCACCGGGATCCGGCGCGCCGCCAGCCCGCCGAAGATCTCGTCCCGGTACTCCTGCCGCAGCAGCGTCATCGGCACGACGAGCACCCCGCCCAGCTCCGCGAGCATCGCGGCGGCCGTGTCCACCACCAGGCGCCGCCAGCTCGGCAGGTCCTGGTAGTCCGAGACCTCCGCGAGGCGTTTGCGCGGCAGCAGTTGGCGTAGTGAGTCCCCGACGAGCTCCGGGTCGTACAGGGTGCTGTCCGGCAGGATCCTGGTCAGTTCGCGGGCCGTGCTGGTCTTCCCGGCGCTGAATGTGCCGTTGATCCAGACAATCACGTCTACACCTCTCCCCATGGCTCGTCCGGAGCCCCCAGTGGCTTGCCCGCAACACCCTGTCACGGAAACCCACTCCCCGGCCCAGTGCTTATCCTCAAGGTCAGAGCCCGGCCCCGCCCGCCCCACCACCTCCGGAGGTTTCCGTCCCGTGCAGCAGACCCGCCGCCCGTCCGACCCCCGCTACGGCAACCGGCCGACCATGAAGGACGTGGCGTCCCGCGCCGGCGTGGGCCTCAAGACGGTCTCGCGCGTGGTCAACGGCGAGGCGGGGGTGACCCCGGACACCGTGCGGCGGGTCCAGGAGGCGATCGAGGCGCTCGGTTTCCGCCGCAACGACAGCGCCCGCGTGCTGCGCAAGGGGCGTACGGCCACCGTGGGACTGGTCCTGGAGGACCTCGCGGACCCGTTCTACGGGCCGCTGAACCGGGCCGTGGAGGAGGTGGCCCGGGCCCACGGGGCGCTGCTCATCAACGGGTCCAGCGCCGAGGACCCCGACAGGGAGCGGGAGTTGGCGCTGGCGCTGTGCGCGCGCCGGGTGGACGGGCTGATCGTGATCCCGGCCGGGGACGACCACCGCTACCTGGAGCCGGAGATCCGGGCGGGGGTGGCCACGGTGTTCGTGGACCGCCCGGCGGGCCGGATCGACGCGGACGTGGTGCTGTCGGACAGCTTCGGGGGTGCCCGCGCGGGCGTGGCGCACCTGATCGGGGGCGGCCACCGCCGGATCGCCTTCATCGGGGACCACCCGCACATCCACACGGCGACGGAACGCCTGCGCGGCTACCGCGCGGCCATGGCGGACGCGGACCTGCCGGTGGCGGAGCCCTGGGTCTCCCTCGGCTCGACGACACCGGACCGCGTCGGGGAGGCGGCCCGGGCGATGCTGGCGGGCCCCGACCCCGTCACGGCGGTCTTCGCGGGGAACAACCGGGTGACGGTGACGCTGGTACGGGTCCTGGCCGAACACCCCCGGCCGGTGGCCCTGGTCGGCTTCGACGACTTCGAGCTGGCGGACCTGCTGCGGCCCGGGGTGACGGTGGTGGCCCAGGACGCGGCGGCCCTGGGCCGGGTGGCCACGGACCGCCTCTTCCAGCGCCTCGCGGGCGCCGCCCTGGCCCCGGCCCGCATCGAACTCCCGACCCGGCTGATCCCCCGCGGCTCGGGCGAACTCCCCCCGGCTCCGTAAGGGTTCGGCCTCAGCGGATCAGCCCCCGCAGTACGGGTACGGCCCCGCCTGCGGCGGTGAGCCCGGCGAGCACGGAGAGGGCGACGGGGACTGCGCCCATGAAGCTCAGCCCGCCGACGGCGCACCCGATCAGCAAGGCGATGACGAGGACGACGGCGGTGTGCAGGGACAGGAACGGCTGGTCCGTTTCACGTGGAGTGGTCATGGCTCGATCAGACCCCCGCCGAGGCGGCCGGCAGGCACGTACGGAACGAATCCGGGCCCGGCCGATCGCCCCGGAAGTCCCTTGAACGACACGGTTGTCCGGCGGAACACCGCGACTGTTCCCGGCTGTTCGGGAAAGTTCGGGACTGTTCCGCCCACGGCGTTCTAACCTGGGCGGCCACGCATGGCCGAGGGGGGACATGGGGGATGTGGAGCCGCGGCCGCGCGGCACCTTCGAGGAGGGACTCGGCGCGCTCGCCGGTGACCTGACGCGATTACGGATCGAGCGCGGCAGGCCCTCGTACCGCGATCTGGAAGCCCGCGCGGCCGGTTCCCTGACCGGGATCCGGCTGCCGGTGGCCACCCAGAGCGATGTCTTCAACGGCAAGCGGCTCGTCCGCGCCGACACGTTCATGGCGCTGGTGCGGATCCTGCTGTCGTACGACGAGTACGGTCGTCCGGCCGCCGTCCCGTCCCACGCCGCACCCGAACTCGCCGTCTGGCGGCGGCGCTGGCAGGAACTCGCCGTGCTGCAGCCTCCGGGGCACTCGCGTGCCCGCGCGGCCCGCGGCGCGCAGGCCGCGGGTACGAGCACGAGCACGAGCGGGGAAGCGGTGCGGGAGGGCCCGGGGGAAAGGGCTGCCGAGCCGCGCGAAGCCACCGGGCACCGCGCGCCCGAACCAGCCCGCGAAGCCCCCGTGTACGGCGTCCCCGGCCGGATCGCGAGCCTCGACGGCTTCCACGCCCCCGCCGGTTCCGCGGGCCCGGCCGAACGGGCGCGAACACCCTGGCATCCCGAACCGGCGGCCGGCGCGGCGGCCGGCGCGGACCCCGCATCGACCTCCGCACCGACCTTCGCAGCGGACCCCGGACCCGATCCCGGGCCGGCTCCCACGCCGCCCGCGACCCCGCCCGCCGGGCAGGCCCCGTACGCCCTCCGGCACCGCCTCGTCGGGCACCTCGCACCGGTCCGGGACCTGGCCTTCTCCCCCGACGGCCGCCTGCTGGCCTCGGCCGGCGGCGACACCGTCCAGCTCTGGGACACCACGTCAGGGCTCGGCACCATCACCCCCTTCACCGCGACGCACCCCCTCGCGTTCACCCCCGAAGGGCGGTTGCTGGCAGCGGATGCCAGGGATCCCTCCCTGCTCCACCGGATCGACCCCGCGACCGGCCGCCCCGACGGCCCGCCCCTCACCGGCCACGCCTCCCCCGTCACCGGTATCACCTGCGCACCGACCGGCGACATGGCCGCCACCCTCGAACTCGGCGGCACCGTACGGCTCTGCGACCTGTCCGTCGGCCGCCTCCCGGTCGTCGTCACGCACGGCGGCGGCACGGACCCGATCGGCGCGGTCGCCTTCGCCCGTGACGGCCGGCTCCTCGCCGCCGCCCGCAGCTCACGGGTCTGGGACCTGCTCGGCGGGGGCCTCGCCGGGCTGCCCCGCACCGTGTCCGCCGGCCATCCGGACGTGATCGCCCTGTCCCCCGACGGACTGCTGCTCGCCCTCGGCTACCGCGACGGCCGGACCTCCGTGTGCGAGGCGGCCGGCGGCCGCGGCGCGCTGACCCTCCGGGGCCGTGCCGGACCGGTCTGCGCCCTGGCCTTCTCGCCCGACGGCCGCCTCCTCGCCACCGGCTCCGACGACGCGACGGTACGCCTGTGGGACACGGCCACCGGCCTGCCCGTCGGCCCGCCGCTGAGCGACCACCGCGGCCGGATCGAGGACATCGCCTTCTCTCCGACCGGACGGCTGCTGGCCACCGCGTCCTCCGACGAGACGGTGATGCTGTACGAACGCTCCGGCCGCCCCCGTACGACACCGCTCGCGGCCGAGGCCCTGGCCGTCGCCCTGCGGGAACGGCAGCCGGTCCGGCTGCCGCCCGTACAGGCCGAGGCCGCCCTCGTCCGGGTGGCCTTCTCGCCCGACGGCCGCCTCGTCGCGGCGACCACCGGTGCGGGGTCCGTACACGTGTGGGACCCGGTCACCCGGCGGCCCGTCGGTCCGCCCGCGGCCAAGCTCGCCACCCTGCCCTGGTGCCTGGCCTTCTCCCCCGACGGGGCCGTGCTCGCCACGGCATCCGCCAACCGGACCGTCTATCTGCGGGATCCGGCGACCGGCACGAGGGTCCGGGAGCTGCCGACCGACCACCGCGGACCCCTGAAGCGGCTCGCGTTCTCCCCTGACGGTCGACTGCTCGCCACGGGGAGCACGGACGGCACCGTGGAGCTGTGGAATCCGGCCACCGGCACACGTTCCCGTGAGCCCCTCGGCGGTCACACCAACGAGGTCGTCGGACTCGCCTTCGCCCCGGACGGGCGGCGCCTGGTCACCTCCGGCGCCGACGGCCAGGTGCTGTGGCGGGATCCCGGCAGGCCGCTGCTGCCCGACCAGGTCTCGCTCGGCCACCGGGGCGCGGTGTGGTCGGCGGCGTTCTCACCGGACGGGGCCCTTCTGGCCACGGCAGGCGCTGACGCCACCGTACGGGTGTGGGATGCGGGCGGCGGCCTGCCGGTCGGCACACCGCTGACCGGCCACCGCTCCGCGGTGCACGACGTGGCGTTCTCCCCGGACGGGCAGCTTCTGGCCTCGGCGGGCGAAGACGGCGTCGTCCTGCTGTGGCACCCGGCCACCGGCAGCCGCGTCGGCGGACCACTCTCCGGCCACGCCGAGGCCGTCAACGCCGTGGCCTTCTCCCCCGACGGGAGCCTGCTCGTCACCGCGGGCCGGGACGGGACCTTGAACCGGTGGGTCATCGGCCCGGTGTGAAGCGCCGCGAGGCCCGGCCGGGACATCCCCGGCCGGGCCTCCTCGGCGCGGGACGGATCAGGTGGTCGCCGTCAGCGTCGCCGAGCGGCGCGGGATCGCGAAGGCGTCCAGCTCGGCGCGGGAGAGGCCGGTCAGGGCCGTGACCTCCTCCGCACCCACCGCGCCGCAGTCCAGACCGCGGACCAGGTAGCCGGCCAGGGCCTTGGCCGTGGCCGGCTCGTCCATCACGTCGCCCTCGATCTTCGCGACGTACGCCTTCAGCCGCGCTGCGGCCGTTTCGAGGCCCTCGCGGTAGAACGTGAACACCGCCGCGTAGCGGGTCGGCAGGTGGCCCGGGTGCATGTCCCAGCCCTGGTAGTACGCGCGGGCCAGGGCCCGGCGGGTGAGGCCGTAGTGCAGCTTCCAGGCCTCGTGGACGTGCTCGGTGCTGCCGATGGGCAGGACGTTCGTGGAGCCGTCGGAGACGCGTACGCCGGTGCCGGCGGCCGCGACCTGCATGATCGCCTTGGCGTGGTCGGCGGCCGGGTGGTCGCTCGACTGGTACGCGGCGGAGACGCCGACGCAGGCGCTGTAGTCGAAGGTGCCGTAGTGCAGGCCGGTGGCGCGCCCCTTGGAGGCCTCGATCATCCGGGCCACGGTGGCGGTGCCGTCGGAGGCGACGATCGACTGGCTGGTCTCGATCTGGATCTCGAAGCCGATCCGGCCCGGGCGCAGGCCGCGGGCGGTCTCGAAGGCCTCCAGCAGCTTGACGAAAGCGCTGACCTGCTCGGCGTACGTGACCTTCGGGAGGGTCAGGACGAGGCCCTCGGGCAGCCCGCCGTGCTCCAGCAGCCCGGACAGGAAGATGTCGGTGGTGCGGATGCCGCGGTCGCGGACGTTGGACTCCATGCACTTCATGCGGATGCCCATGTACGGGGCGTTCGTGCCGTTGGAGAAGGCTTCGGAGACGAGGCGGGCCGCGCGGGCGGCCGCCTGGTCCTCCTCCTCGTCGGAGCGGACGCCGAAGCCGTCCTCGAAGTCGACGCGGAGGTCCTCGATGGGCTCGCGCAGGAGCTTGGCGCGGACCCGCTCGTAGACGGGTACGGCGAGCTCGTCGCTGATCCCGAGGACCTCGGCGAACGTGGCGGCGTCCGGGGCGTGCTCGTCGAGGGCCGCGAGGGCCTGGTCGCCCCAGGAGCGGATGGTGTCGGCGGCGAAGACGTCACCGGGGACGTAGACCGTGTGGATGGGCTGGCGGGTGCCGGGGTCGCCCGGGTAGTGGCGCGCGAGCTCCGCGTCCACCGGCGCGAGGGAGGCGCTGATTCCCTCGCTGACCGCGCCTGCGAGGCTCGTCGCCACCTTCTCCTGCTGACCCATCGTGCACTCTCCTCTTTTTCCGCTTCACGGAAGCTTAGATCCGCATAGCAGAATTTAATGAGGGGTTCTTGTCTAGTCAATGGTTGCAGGAAACACCTCGGGGCCGCGTGGTGAGTGTCACCACGCGGCCCCGAGTCACAGCATCGACGCAGGTCAGCCCTTACGGGCCTTGATCTCCTCGGTCAGCTGCGGCACGACCGCGAAGAGGTCGCCCACGACGCCGTAGTCGACGAGGTCGAAGATCGGGGCCTCGGCGTCCTTATTGATGGCCACGATGGTCTTCGAGGTCTGCATGCCGGCCCGGTGCTGGATCGCGCCCGAGATGCCGGAGGCGATGTACAGCTGCGGGGAGACCGACTTGCCGGTCTGGCCGACCTGGTTGGAGTGCGGGTACCAGCCGGCGTCGACGGCGGCGCGCGAGGCGCCGACGGCGGCACCGAGGGAGTCCGCGAGGGCCTCGATGATGCCGAAGTTCTCGGCACCGTTGACGCCGCGGCCGCCGGAGACCACGATCGCGGCCTCGGTCAGCTCGGGGCGGCCGGTCGACTCGCGCGGGGTGCGGGAGACGACCTTGGTGCCGGTGGCCAGGGCGCCGAAGGTGACGGCGAGCGCCTCGACGGCACCGGCGGCCGGGGCGGCCTCGACCGGAGCCGAGTTCGGCTTGACGGTGATGACCGGCGTGCCCTTGGAGACGCGCGACTTGGTGGTGAAGGACGCGGCGAACGCGGCCTGCGTCGCGACCGGACCCTCGTCACCGGCCTCCAGGTCGACGGCGTCGGTGATGATGCCGGAGCCGATGCGGACCGCGAGGCGGGCGGCGATCTCCTTGCCCTCGGCGGAGGAGGGGACGAGTACGGCAGCCGGGGATACGGCGTCGTACGCGGCCTGCAGCGCGTCCACCTTCGGCACCACGAGGTACTCGGTGAACTCGGGGGCGTCGGCGGTCAGGACCTTGACCGCACCGTGCTCGGCGAGCACCGCGGCGGTGTCGGCCGCACCGGCGCCGAGGGCGACGGCGACGGGCTCGCCGATGCGGCGGGCCAGCGTCAGCAGCTCGAGGGTGGGCTTGCGGACGGCACCGTCCGCGTGGTCGACGTAGACGAGGACTTCAGCCATGGGAATGCTCCTGCGAATGCGAAGTAGTCAGGGGGCGATCGAGCGGGTTTCGGCCGAAGCTCTTAGATGAACTTCTGGCCGGCCAGGAACTCGGCCAGCGACTTGCCGCCCTCGCCCTCGTCCTTGACGATCGTGCCGGCGGTGCGGGCCGGGCGCTGCGTCGCGGAGTCGACCGCGGTCCAGGAACCCTCGAGGCCGACCTCGTCCGACTCGATCTCCAGCTCCTCGAGGTCCCAGGACTCCACCGGCTTCTTCTTGGCGGCCATGATGCCCTTGAAGGAGGGGTAGCGGGCCTCGCCCGACTGGTCCGTCACGGAGACGAGCGCCGGGAGGGAGGCCTCCAGCTGCTCGCTCGCGGAGTCGCCGTCGCGGCGGCCCGTCACGGTGCCGTCCTCGACCTTGACCTCGGAGAGCAGGGTGACCTGCGGGACGCCCAGGCGCTCGGCCAGGATCGCCGGGAGGACGCCCATGGTGCCGTCGGTCGAGGCCATACCGGTGATGACCAGGTCGTAGCCGGCCTTCTCGATGGCCTTGGCGAGCACCAGCGAGGTGCCCATGACGTCGCTGCCGTGCAGGTCGTCGTCCTCGACGTGGATGGCCTTGTCGGCACCCATGGACAGCGCCTTGCGCAGCGCGTCCTTGGCGTCCTCGGGGCCCACCGTCAGGACGGTGGTCTCGGCGTCGTCGGCGTCTTCGGCGATCTGCAGCGCCTGCTCGACGGCGTACTCGTCGAGCTCCGACAGCAGACCGTCGACGTCGTCGCGGTCGACCGTCAGGTCATCGGCGAAGTGCCGGTCGCCGGTGGCGTCGGGCACGTACTTCACACAGACAACGATCCTCAGGCTCACGCCGGCTCTCCTACCGCATCGTCTTTTTTCTGATACCGCCTTGTGCAGGCAGCATAGGCGCCTTGTCGGGCGGATCCCGGTCGGGGCGGCCCGCGCTCCGAAGGGAATGTTACTCGTCAGTACACCGTGGGTCCTCCACGGTGGCAAGGCCGGTGAACTGTGATCTGTCCAACGCCGCACGAACCCGCCCCAGCAGGGACGATTCAGTCGCGCAGCGCGTTGAAGCGACCCTGGTGGTACAGCAGCGGCCTGCCCTCCCCGGCCGGGTCCCCCGCCACCGCCTCCGCGATGATCACCCGATGCGCCCCGGCGGGCACACGCGCCACCACCCGGCACACCAGCCACGCCAGTACGCCGTCCAGCACCGGGACCCCGTACGGACCCGGGGCCCAACCGGTGCCGGGACCGAAGCGGTCCGCTCCGCTGCGGGCGAACAGCCCCGCGAGGTCCCGCTGGTGCTCGCCGAGTATGTGGACGCCGAGGTGCTCGGCGTCGCGTATCGCGGGCCAGCTGGAGGCCCCCGTGGCGATGGTGAACGACAGCAGTGGAGGATCGGCGGAGACCGAGTTGAGCGAGGTCGCGGTGAACCCGACGGGGCTGCCGCCGTCCTCGGCGGTGATCACGGCCACTCCCGCGGCGTGGCGGCGGAAGACGGAGCGCAGCAGGTCGGGTGAGCCGGGGGCGGCGGTCTGGACGGTGGGAGCGGTCGGGGCCGTCATGGAGGTGCTTCCTTCTGCCGCGGAGGCGGCGGGCACGGGCGCGGTGGGATCAGGTCGATCGGGTCGGGGACCGGGGTCGTTCAGTGGCCCCGACAACGCGCGCTCGCGTAGCGGACGAGGTCCACATGGACCCGCCCGTAAAGCAGGAGTTCATACCGCATGCCGCCAGCCTGGCGATCTCCCGTGTACACAGTCAAGCCGCATCGGGCAGATGCGAGGCGCGTCACGCTGCGTGCGGGCGCATGCACCGGCGTGCCGGTCATGACGCCGGCCGACGGCCCGGCCGCCGAACCGGCCGCCGAACCCCTCATATCGCGGCGCCCAACGCGGCGATCACGTCCGCCTTGCGCGGCATCCCCACCGCGCGCCGCACGATCCGGCCCCCCGCGTCGAGGACGAGCACGGTCGGCGTCTTCTCGATGCCCAGGGCCCGCACCAGCTCGAGACGCGCCTCAGCGTCGATCTCGATGTGCTCGACGCCCTCGACCAGGCCCGCCACCTCGGCGAGGATCCGCCGGGTGGCCCGGCAGGGCTGGCAGAACGCGCTGGAGAACTGCACCAGGCTGGCCCGCCGTCCGGGCGATGCGCCCAGTTCGGCCGCGCCCAGCCGTGCCAGGCCCGTGGCCTGCCCGTCCTCGTCCCGGTGCACACTGCTCCCATCGCCGCGGACCTCGTTGCCGCATCATTGAATTGCGTTCGTACGGTGATCCGAGCGCCCCGGCTACGCACCGCATTCCCGGCGTGACGAGAATCTCCTCGGGCACGGTCGTCTGGGCTGGCCAGCAGCCCGCGTATGGGGCACGATCCCCAAGGGCAGCGTACCTACGCAGCCGTAACTTCCGGCCGGGAGCACCTCCCCAGGCAGAAAGCGGGGTCTCCCCCTCATGGCTGAGCTCGTCTACCCTCCGGTGATCGGCGCCGCGCACACCCTCTTCCGGGCGCTGGACATCCGTATCGACATGAAGGGCACGGAGAACATCCCGCGCAAGGGCGGGGCGGTTCTCGTGTCGAACCACATCGGCTACCTCGACTTCATCTTCGCCGGTCTGACCGCGCGGCCGCAGAAGCGCCTGGTCCGCTTCATGGCGAAGGAGTCGGTCTTCCGCCACAAGGTGTCCGGTCCGCTGATGCGCGCGATGAAGCACATCCCGGTCGACCGCAAGCAGGGTGAGACGGCCTACCAGCACGCCCTCGACTCGCTGCGGTCCGGCGAGATCATCGGCGTGTTCCCGGAGGCGACGATCTCCCAGTCGTTCACCCTCAAGAGCTTCAAGTCGGGCGCAGCGCGCATGGCCCAGGAGGCCGGCGTCCCGCTCATCCCGGTGGCGCTGTGGGGCACCCAGCGACTGTGGACCAAGGGCCGCCCGAAGAACCTCAAGCGCAGCCACATCCCCGTGACGATGCGGATCGGCGAGCCCATCGAGGCACCCACCGACCAGTACGCCGGCGCCATCACCCGCCGCCTGCGCGAGCGGGTGCAGGAGCTGCTGGACGCCGCGCAGAGCGCCTACCCGGGCAAGCCCAAGGGCCCCGAGGACACCTGGTGGGTGCCGGCGCACCTGGGCGGAACCGCGCCGACGGCCGCCCAGGTCAAGGAAGCGGGCTGATCGGGTACCACCGGTCCGGGTGATCGTGCGGCCCCGCTGTTCACGGCGGGGCCGCGGTGTCGCGCCCGTGGTGCCTCACCCGCCCGGCGGTCAGTTGGGGTTCTCGGCGTGGGTCAGTGTCTCCCACGCCTCGAAGTGGTTCTCGGTGCCCGCCGGGCGCCGCCCCTCGGTGAGCTTGCGGGTGTTCTCCATGCTGACGCCCAGCCGCGTGTGCAGGGCGTTGTAGCCGACCTCGGTGGACGGGCCGATGCCCTTCGCCAGGCTCCCGCCGCACAGCCAGGACGGCACCTTGGCGCCGAGCTCGTACTGGGCGTGGAAACCGAGCGCGTACCGGAAGCGGTCCTTGAACCGCGGGTACAGGTCGAGCCCCTGGATCCGTGAGGTCTCGGCCACGTGCATGGTCGCGGCGATCGCCATGCCGGTGTGGCCGAAGTCCCGGCAGGTCTCCTGGGCCAGGCCGTCCACGAAGGTGCTCTGGCCGTGCCAGTACTCGACCAGCTCGCTTCTGGTGTCGATGGTGGAGCGCGGCGGGTACGCGGGCTGCGCCCCGTCGGAGGCGAGGTAGAAGTACGCCGGAACCCGGCCGAGGTAGATCGCCATCGCCTTGTCGTAGCTCGCACGGTCGTCGAGGTGGACCGAGATACCGATGGCGGCGTCCATCATGATCAGTTCCCAGTTGCCGTTGCTGTTCGGCTTCCCGTTGACGACCTCGGGCAGGTAGACGTCGCGGAGCATGGTGGCGAAGCGCCCCTGGTTCGGCCAGCCGCCGGTGTACGTGTGCTTGATGATCTCGGCGGCGCGCGGCCAGGTGGAGCCCGCCCAGCCGCTCTGCAGCGGGGCGTTGCTGTTGGTGTGGTCCTTGATCTTCGCGGACCAGGCGTCCATCAGCTCGATCGACTTCTTCGCGTACTTGGCGTCCCGGGTGACGTACCAGGCGAGGGCGTCGCTGTACGCGGCGATGGCGTCCTCGCGCTCCTCGGAACAGCCGTTGTCGGGGTTCGAGTACGAGCCGCACTCGACGACGGCGCGCGGCTTGGGCGTACGCGACTGCGAGCCGTACGGGCTCGCGAGCAAGGCGTCGAACGCCGACTTCCACGGCTGCTCCCCCGCCTGCACCTTCGTGCGTACGAAGTCCAGCTGGGCCCGGCTGTTGAGGACTCCGGGGTGGGCGAACTGCGCGGGGGCGGCGGCTGCCGGGGCGGGGGCGGGGGCCGGTCGGGGTCCGGCCTGGGCGGTGGGGGTGAGGGTCAGGGCCGCGGTCACGCCGAGTGCGAGGGCGGCAAGTCCGGCGGGAACTCCGTAGCGCATGGAGCACCTTCCGTTCGGGGGTGGGGGGAACGGGGATGTTCTGCCGCCGAAAGTACCCATGGGCATGCCAAGTTGACAACGTTATCCGACAGGAAACTTTCCTATCTCCGTAGGGAGGTTGCGCCAGAGCGCCGGCCGGTCGGCCGACTCCCGCAGGGCCCCCAGCGCGGCCGGATGCGGGGTGGCGTACAGCTCGGGGTAGTCGACCTCGCCGAGCTCGGGGCGCACGGGGAAGGCGAGCCGCTCGGCGCCGAGCGAGAACCGGGCGTCCACACCCGGCTTGTTGCCCCGCGGATCCTGGCGGGCCCAGTCCGCGGCGCCCGGCAGCCGCAGGGCGATCAGCCCGTGCACGACGGGGTTCGAGCCGTCGTCATCGGTGAGCCGCTGGTAGCAGAGGCCGGCCGGGATGCCGCGGGCCCGCAACAGGGCGACCAGGGCATGGGACTTGGCGAAGCAGATGCCGTTGCGGGTGCGCAACACGTCCGAGGCGCGCCAGGAGACGCGCAGGTCCCCCGAGTCGGCGGAGTGGGGAACGGTGTCGCGGACGAACTCGAAGGCGACCTTGGCGTATGAGTATGCGTCGCCGGTGGCGGTCCAGAGGGCGTCGGCGGTCTCGCTCACAAGCGGGTGGTCGTGGTCGATGACCTCATCGGCCGCCAGATAGGCGTCAATCTGCGGGCTTTGCGGGATCAGCTGCATGGCCCGGAGCATAGACATACCCCCGACCGTGAATCAATTAATTTACGGTCGAGGGTATATCTATTCAGATCTTCAGCGGGACAGCTCTTCCTTCAGCGCCTGGAGGAAGCCGTCCACGTCTTCCTCCTGGGTGTCGAAGCCGCACATCCAGCGCACGTGGCCGGCGGCCTCGTCCCAGAAGTAGAAGCGGTAGCGCTGCTGCAGCCGCCGCGTCACCTCCTGCGGCAGCTTCGCGAACACCGCGTTGGCCTGCACCGGGTAGAGGATCTCCACGCCGTCGGTCTCGCGCACGCCCGCCGCCAGCCGCTGCGCCATCGCGTTGGAGTGCTGCGCGTTGCGCAGCCACAGGTCCTTGGCGAGCAGCGCTTCCAGCTGCACCGACACGAACCGCATCTTGGACGCGAGCTGCATCGACATCTTGCGGATGTGCTTCATCTGCCGGACCGCGTCCGGGTTGACGACCACCACGGCCTCGCCGAACATCATGCCGTTCTTGGTGCCGCCGTAGGACAGCACGTCCACGCCCACCGTGTTGGTGAACGTGCGCATCGGCACGTCGAGCGAGGCCGCGGCGTTGGCTATGCGGGCCCCGTCGAGGTGGACCTTCATGCCGTGGGAGTGCGCGTGCTCGCAGATCGCCCGGATCTCGTCCGGCGTGTAGACCGTGCCGAGCTCGGTGTTCTGGGTGATCGAGACGACCTGCGGCATCGCCCGGTGCTCGTCCTCCCAGCCCCAGGCCTGCCGGTCGATGAGCTCGGGGGTGAGCTTGCCGTCCGGGGTCGGGACGGTGAGCAGCTTGAGCCCGGCCATCCGCTCCGGGGCGCCGCCCTCGTCGACGTTGATGTGCGCCGACTCCGCGCAGATCACCGCACCCCAGCGGTCCGTCAGGGCCTGGAGGGCCGTGACGTTCGCGCCGGTGCCGTTGAAGACCGGGAAGGCTTCCGCGTACGGGCCGAAGTGGCTGCGGATGATCTTCTGCAGGTGCTCGGTGTACTCGTCCTCGCCGTAGGCGACCTGGTGGCCGCCGTTGGCCAGGGCGAGGGCCTCCAGGATCTCCGGATGGACCCCCGCGTAGTTGTCGCTCGCGAATCCGCGCACCGCCGGATCGTGGTGGCGGCGGGCATCGGTCTTCACGGTTGCGGAGTGAGCCACAGACGCTGTCCGTTCACATCGATGGCGGGCCGCTCCCAGACGCCGGCGATGGCCTCGGCCAGCTCCTTGACGTCGGTGAAGCCCGCGAACTTCGCATTGGGGCGCTCGGCGCGCATCGCGTCGTGCACCAGTGCCTTGATCACCAGGATCGCAGCCGCGGCGCCCGGGCCGTCCTCGCCCCCCGCCTTGCGGAAGGAGTCGGCGAGGGCGAGCGTCCAGGCCTCGGCGGCCGCCTTGCCGGCGTTGTACGCGGCGTTGTTGGCGACCGGCTTGTGCGCGCCGGACTGGCTGATCAGGACGTAGCGGCCGCGGTCACTGCGCAGCAGCCCGTCGTGGAAGGCGAGCGAGGTGTGCTGGACGGTGCGGATCAGGAGCTTCTCCAGGAAGTCCCAGTCCGCGAGGTCCACGTCGGTGAAGGTCTTGCTGCCGCGCCAGCCGCCCACGAGGTGGACGACTCCGTCGATGCGGCCGAACTCCTTCTCCGTGCGCTCGGCCCAGGCCTTGGTGGCCTCCAGGTCGAGCAGGTCGACGGTGTCACCGGTGACGGTGGCGCCGCCGTGGGCGTAGCGGGCCGCGTCCACGGACTCCGCGAGGCGCGTCGGGTCGGCGTCGGCCGCGACGACGACGGCACCGGCCTCGGCGAGGCGGAGCAGGGCGGCGCGCCCGGCGGGGCCGCCGGCCCCGGCGACCGCCACCACGGCACCGTGGAGCATGCCGTTCCCGGACTTTCCAGCGCTGTTCATCTGTGCAGCCTCCTGTGGGCGAGCGCTCACGCGGCGACCCGCTCGGCCGAATCGGCGTTCACTGCAGTGATGCCCTTCGTGGAGGCGATCACTCCCTTGAGCTTCTTGGCGAGCGCCTCATAGAACATGCTCAGCGGAAACTCGTCGGGAAGCACGTCGTCGACGAGCTTGCGCGGCGGCTGCGTGAGGTCGAGGGCGTCGGGGCCCTTGGCCCACTTGGAGCCCGGGTGCGGGGCCAGGTAGGTGGAGACGAGCTCGTACGCCTTGAACCAGTGGACGAGCTTCGGGCGGTCGATGCCGGCCCGGTAGAGGTCCTCGATCTCGGCGCACAGCTGGTTGGTGACCTGCGGGGCGCGCATCCAGTCGATCTTCAGCTTGTTGTCCGTCCAGCGCACGACGTCGTGCTTGTGGAGGTACGCGAAGAGCAGCTGGCCGCCGAGGCCGTCGTAGTTGCGGTTGCGGTCGCCCGAGACCGGGAAGCGGAACATCCGGTCGAAGAGGACGGCGTACTGCACGTCACGGCCGTGCTCGTTGCCCTCGGACTCCAGCTTCACGGCCTCCTTGAAGGCGGTGAGGTCGCAGCGCAGCTCCTCCAGGCCGTACATCCAGAACGGCTGGCGCTGCTTGATCATGAAGGGGTCGAACGGCAGGTCGCCGTGGCTGTGGGTGCGGTCGTGGACCATGTCCCACAGGACGAAGGCCTTCTCGCAGCGCTCCTGGTCCTCGACCATGCGGGCGATGTCCTCGGGCAGCTCGATGCCCAGGATGTCGACGGCGGCCTCGGTGACCTTGCGGTAGCGGGCGGCCTCGCGGTCGCAGAAGATGCCGCCCCAGGTGAAGCGCTCGGGGGCCTCGCGGACGGCGATGGTCTCCGGGAAGAGCACGGCGGAGTGCGTGTCGTAGCCGGGGGTGAAGTCCTCGAAGGTGATGCCGAGGAAGAGCGGGTTGTCGTACCGGGTGCGCTCCAGCTCGGAGAGCCACTCGGGCCACACCATCTTCAGGACGACGGCCTCGAAGTTGCGGTCGAGATTGCCGTTCTGCGTGTACATGGGGAAGACGACCAGGTGCTGGAGCCCGTCGGCACGCTCGGCGGCCGGGTGGAAGGCCAGCAGGGAGTCCAGGAAGTCCGGCACCCTGAAGCCGTCGGCGACCCACTTGCGCAGGTCGGAGACGAGCGCCTGGTGGTAGGCGGCGGCGTGCGGCAGCAGCGGCGACAGCGCCTCCACGGCGGCGACCGCCCGATCGACGGCGGCCGCGACCTCGGTCGGAGCCGGGGCGTCCGCGGCCTCGAAGTCGATCGAACCGTCCTTGGCCTGCCAGGGGCGGATCTCCTCCACGGCGGCCTTGAGCTCGGGCCACGCCGGGTGGTCGACCACCCGCGCACCGGCGGCTATCACCGCACCGCCAGAACCCGGCACAAGAATTTCCGTCATGTCACTTCCTCCACAGGAGAACCTCGCGTCAACACAGCGTATGCGTGCGAGCCTGTCCTGCTCAAGGGCCTGTGCGGGAAATTATCCTGCGCGACCCCCATCGGCACCGTAATTCTTCCCGCCGTCCACCGTCCGAGCGAGCGCTTCGCCCCTTTCGCACACCGCCGCCCGCACTCATCGGCCCCGCGGGCGGCCGCCCGCGGGGCCGACGGGTGACGTCGGTCACTCAGGCGGTACGGAAATGCGGAATGACCTTTTCGCCCCACTGGCGCAGGGTCTCCAGACAGGCCTCCTGCGGCACCGTGCCCATCTGGATCAGGCACATGATCTCGTCGGCCCCGGCCTCCTTGAGCCGCTGCACGTACGCGATGGCGTCGTCGGCGCTCCCGTACGCGTGGTCGGCGTGGAAGGTCGCCGTCGAAGTGGGACGCACCGGGATGGCCTGCTCGTGCAGCCGGGCCACCACCTGCTCCGCCGCGCTGCGCATCTGCGCCACCTCGTCGGCGCCCGCGACCACCGCCTCGTCCGGAACGCCGGCGCCGCCGTACCAGTGGCCGATGGACTGCGCGAAGAACCGCTGGCCGCGGATGCCGATCCGGCGCGCCTCGGCCGGGTCGTCGAGCACGATGGTCGGGCAGAGCACCGAGAAGTGGTCGTTGACCGCGGTGGAGACGAAGCGCGCGCCGTCCCGGCCGGCCACCGCCCCGTCGTACACGGCCCGCATCGTGGCGATGGACTCCGGCCCGGCGAAGCCCATCACCAGGGCCCCGACGCCCAGCTCGGCGGCCTGTACGAGGGTCTCGGCGCGGCTGCACGCCAGGAACAGCGGCGGATGAGGGGTCTGTCGCGGCCGCGGCAGGATCGGGTGAGGGTCGATGTCGATCAGCTCGCCGTGGTACTCCAGCTCCTCCTCCTGCCAGGCCTTGCCGATGATCCGCAGCGCCTCCTCCACCTCCTGCGCGGTGCGCTCCCGGTCCACCCCGCACAGGGAGGTCTCCTGCTCGGTGCCGCCGCGTCCGGCGCCCAGGTCGAGGCGGCCGCCGGAGAGCAGGTCGAGCATGGCGGCCCGCTCGGCCACCCGGACCGGGTGGTTGAAGTTGAAGGGCATGCAGACGACCCCGTGGCCGATGCGTATGGTGTGCGTCCGGGCCGCGACCCAGGTCAGGAAGATCTCCGGGGCGGACATGTGTGCGTACCACTTCAGCGCGTGGTGCTCGACGGCCCAGATCCGGTCGAATCCCATCCGTTCGGCGAGCACGGCCTGCTCCACGCAGTCGCGGATGACCTGGTGCTCCCGCTCCACGGTCGGGTCGGCGAGCTGAGCTTCGAAGATCACGGAGAATTTCACGATGCCTCCAGGGTTGCGTCCCGTGCCCGGCCTTACTTCAATTCGGAATATGACTAGTAGTCAGACGTCGAAGAAGCAAGACCTGCCGGCGACCGCGTGGGCCGTGCTCGGGATGCTGTCCTTCCCCGGGGAGCGCACCGGGTACGAGCTGAAGAAGTGGGCGGACTCCTCCCTGCGCTTCTTCTACTGGTCCCCCGCCATCAGCCAGATCTACGCCGAACTGCGCCGGCTGGAGGAGCTCGGGTACGCGGCCTCCGCGCGCTCGGGGCCGGAGGAGGCCCGGGCCAAGCGCCGCTACACCATCACCGACGCCGGCCGCGCCGCCCTCACCGGCTGGGCCTCGGACACCGCGGAGGCCGGACCCCCGGTGCTCAAGCACGGGCTGCTGCTGCGGATCTGGCTCGGCCACCTCGCCGAGCCCGAGCTGCTGCGCGCGATGGTCGGCGAGCACCTGGAGCGCACCCGGGGCGAACTTGCCGCCGTCCGGGAGGCCATGGCGCGGGCGGGCGAGGTGGCCGAGTGGGCATTCCCCGCGCTCGCACTGCGCTGGAGCGAGCGGCAGCACCTGGCCGAACTGGAGCTCGGCGAAGCCCTGCTGGCCGATCTCGCGGAGCTGGCCGCGGCCGGCACGAAAGCCCTGGCGGGAGCCCCTGAGGGAGCCCCGGCCGCGGATCGTCAAGGCGGCGGGGACGCGCCCACGCCCGGGTGACGCGGCAGGACCCCCGCGGCGCGCGCGGCGGCGTACAGCCCTGGCGGGAACCGGCCGAAGGCCCCGTTCCGGGCGCTGCACGGGCGGTCCCATCGCATCCCCGGCGCACTAGCATGCGTCCTCACCGCCCGGCCGGTAGGGACACCGCGACCGTGCGGGGAGCCGCCGTCGACGGAAGCGAGAGAACCTTGACTTTCCTCACCATCGGTCACCGCGGGGTCATGGGTGTCGAACCGGAGAACACCCTGCGGTCGTTCGTCCGCGCGGAACGTTCCGGGATGGACGTCATCGCGCTGGATCTGCAGCTGAGCAAGGACGGCGTGCTCGTCGTCCTGCACGACGCCGAGGTGGACCGCACCACCGACGGCTCCGGAGCCGTCGCCGATCTGACCCTGGCCGCGCTGCGCGAACTGGACGCCGGCCACGGCGAGCGCGTGCCGGTCTTCGAGGAGGTCCTGGACGCGGTCCGGACCCCGCTCCAGGCATCGGTGCAGGACGGGCCGACCGCCGCGGCGCTCGCGGAGCTGGTCCTGCGCCACGACCTGAGCGCGCGGGTGGAGGTCGCCTCCTTCGACGACGCGGTGCTCGCCGCGACGGCCCGGCTGCTGCCGGGCGTACGGACCACCCTCTACGCGGACCTGCGCATGACCCACCCGAGGTCCGTCGAGGACCGGGCGCTCGCCGTGGGAGCGAACACGGTCGCCCTCGGCATCCGCGAGCTCACCCTGGCCATGGTGGAGTCGGTCCACTCGGCCGGACTGCGGGTGACCGGCTGGACCGTCAACACCCTGCAGCAGCTGCGGCTGGCCCGGGCCCTCGAACTGGACGGCGCGGCCACCGACTTCCCGGAGATCCGCAGCACGGGCCGGTTCCTGGCCTGACGGCCGCGCCCGGAGCCGGGATCCGGTTGCCCCGGTGTCCCGCTCCCGGTTTCCCTCTCCGCGCTACAGCGGCTTGACCAGCAGCTCGAAGGCCAGGTCGTCGCGGAGCGGGACGCCGAAGCGCTCGTCGCCGTAGGGGAAGGGGCTCAGTTCGCCGGTGCGGCGGTAGCCGCGCCGCACGTAGTACGCGATGAGCTCCTCCCGTACGTTCACCACCGTCATCCGCATCTCCTTGGCGCCCCACGTCTCGCGGGCGCGGCGCTCGGCCTCGGTGAGGATCTCCTTGCCGAGGCCGCCGCCCTGCAGCCCCGGACGGACCGCGAACATCCCGAAGTAGGCGTGGTCGCCGCGGTGTTCGAGCTGGCAGCAGGCGACGAGCTCGCCGGCGCGCTCGACGACGAGCAGGACGCCGTCGGCGCCGCCGATGACCGCGCGGACGCCCTCGGGGTCGGTGCGCTGCCCGTCCAGGACGTCCGCCTCGGTGGTCCAGCCGGCGCGGCTGGCGTCTCCGCGGTAGGCGGACTCGACGAGAGCCACCAGGTCCGGTACGTCCGCCTCCACGGCACTGCGGAAGTTCAGGGCGGTGGGGTGAGCGGTCGACATCGGGGGGCTCCGTTCAGCTCAGCGGCATATGACATGCCCGGTGCGGCAAGGAGAGCCTAACCCGGGGCGGCGTGCGGGCGTCCGGGCCGGGGCATCTCTTCCCGTGACGCCGACGAACCGGGAGGTTCCGCCGTGCACGGTCCCGCCATGTCCCTTCCCGCTTCCCTCTCCGCGTGGCTGCTCGTCCTGCTGTGCGCGGCGAGCGGTGCGTACTGCCTGCGGCGGGCGGGCAGAGCGGAGCGGGAGGCCCGCGGCGGGGCGGCGGGCGAGGCGCTGATGGGGTTCGGGATGGCGGTGATGGCCGTGCCTCCGGGCGTCGGTCCGTGGGGGCCCGGGATCCTGCTGGCCGTCTTCTGCGGGGCCGTGCTGCACGCCCTGTGGCTGCTGCGGGGCGGGGTGCACCACGCACACCACCTGGTCGGCTCGCTGGCCATGGCGTACATGGCGCTGACGATGACCGCCGGGCACGGGCACGGTGGTGGGCCGCCGCTCGTCACCGGGGCACTGCTCCTCTATTTCGCGGGGTACGTGCTGCTCGGCGGGGCCCGGCTGGTGACGGAGGGCGGGGGTGCGCAGCCGGTCGCGGGCGGGCCGTCCGTGAAGCCCGCGGAGCTGACGCGGGCGTGCCGACTCGCCATGGGGATCGGGATGTTGGCGATGCTCCTGAGTCTGTGAAGCTCCGGGCCGGGGTGGACAAACGTGTCCTGCGTCACCAATCCCGAAAGGCCGTACCGGCAGGTAGCCCCGCGCTCATAGGCTGGCGGACATGATGGTCCCCGCCGCACTCCTGTTGCTCGGCGCACTGACCGCGGTGCTCGCTCCCCGTCTGCTGGCCCGGGCCGATTGGCCCGAGCGGGAGCCCGTCGTCGCCTTGTGGGTGTGGCAGTGCGTGGTGGGCTCGGTGCTCCTGTGCTTCGCCCTGTCGATGCTGCTGAGCGCGGCCGCCGCCTGGCTGGCGGTCCGGGGCCGGCTCTTCGCGGCGGCCCCGCACGGGGTGGTCGACGCGTACGCCCTGGGTCCGACCGGCGGCCCGTGGGCCGTGGGGACCGCGCTGGTGCTGGCCGGCGGCGGGCTGTGGACGGGGGCCCGGCTGACCGGGGAGGTGCTGCGGGCCCGGGCCCGGCGCCGGGCGCAGGGCGCCGAACTGCTCGTACGGGCGCCGCTGCTGCCCGGGGAGGACCCGGCCGGGGCTCGGCTCGTGGTCCTGGAGGGGGAGCGGCCCGACGCGTGGTGGCTGCCGGGCGCCGCCCCTCAGCTGGTGGTGACCACGGCGGCGCTCGGACGGCTCAAGGGGAGCCAGCTGGACGCCGTACTGGCGCACGAGCAGGGGCACGCGCAGGCCCGGCACGACTGGCTGCTGCACTGCTCGCGGGCGCTGGCCGGGGGATTCCCGCAGGTGCCGGTGTTCGCGGCGTTCGAGGCGGAGATGCACCGGCTCGTCGAGCTGGCCGCCGACGACGTGGCCTCGCGGCGGTTCGGGAGGCTGACGATCGCGCTGGCGCTGGTCGGGCTCAACGAGGACCGGGGGGTGTTCGGGCCCTGCCCGAGCCCGCAGCCGCACGTGTCCGAGCGGGTGCGGCGGCTGCTGTCGGCGGCGCCGCGGCTGTCGGCGGGCCGTCGGCTTCGCCTCACGGCACTGGCCACACTGGTCCCGGCCGTCCCACTGGTGGTGGCCCTGATGCCGGGCCTGAGCGCGCTCGCCTGATCCACCGGGTCTGCTCGCGATCCACCGGGCCCGCTCGCGCCCGCCCGGTTGCGGACAGGCCGAAAGCGGTCGTTGCCCCGAGGTTTGGAAGTCCCTGCTCTGGGTGATCCCCCGCGTCACCCAGAGCAGGCGACCCCGTGCGCTGAGTATATTGGCTGGGAGCCAGTCAACGCAGGAGTAAGCATGTCCCCGCGCAGCGCATCGGTCAATGAAGAATTGCGCAGACGTTCCCGGGAGCGGCTGCTCCAGGCCACGGTCGAACTCGTCGCCGAGCGCGGCTACGAGGCCACGACGCTCGGCGACATCGCCGACAGGGCGGGCGCGGCCCGCGGCCTGGTCTCGTACTACTTCCCGGGCAAACGCCAGCTCCTCCAGTCGGCGGTGCACCGGTTGATGCACCTGAGGCTGGACGCCGCCCTGGAGCGCGAGCCGCGCAGCGACGACGGCCGCGAGCGGCTCGCCCGCGCGATCGACGCGATCCTCGGGCTCGCCCGGGACGAGCCGCTGCTGATGCGGACGCACATGGCGGGCATCCTCCAGGCCGAGGGCTTCGTGCAGTGCCCGGAGCAGCGGCGGCTGGCGGAGCTGCTCCGGGACACGGTCACGCGGTACGGATCGGCGGACGTGGACACCGACTACCCGCTGCTGCGGGCTCTGCTGATGGGCGCGGTGGTCGCCGTCCTGCTGCCGGGGGCTCCGATGCCGATGGCGCGGCTGCGGGCGGAGCTGTTCCAGCGGTACGGGCTGGAGTGGGAGCTCGGCTTCCCGCCGGACGGCGGGCCGCCCGGCGCAGCGTTTCCCTCGGCGGGTCCCTCGGCGGGCTAGTGCACCTCGGGTCAGTGGTATTCGGGCTGCGTCTGGACGTTCAGCCGGTCCATCCACACCCACTTGGCGCTCTCGGTGCGCCAGTCGTCGATCCGCAGCACGTCGAGGCCCTTGACGATGTCGTTCGAGTAGACGTACCCGTTGTAGTAGTACGCCGACCAGGACCCGCCGAGTCCGAGCCGGTCCGTGGTGAGCGGGCCGCGCTCGAAGTAGCCGATCTCCTTGGGCCGGGCGGAGTCGGTGAAGTCCCACACCGAGACGCCGCCCTGGTACCAGGACTGGACCATGATGTCGCGGCCGCCGCCGACCGGGATCAGCGAGCCGTTGTGGGCCACGCAGTTCTCGGTGTCGGCCTGCAGGCGCGGGATCTTGAAGTAGCTGCGGAAGACGAGTTTGCGCTGGTCGCCGCGGCCGGTGATGTCGTAGATGCCGTCGGCCCCGCGGTTCGGGCCGGTGGCCTCGTTGCAGGTGGCGCCGCCCCCGCCGCCCAGCTCGTCGGTGAACACCACCTTGTCGGCCTTCTCGTTGAAGGTCGCCGAGTGCCAGAACGCGAAATTCACGTTGTCCTGTACCCGGTCGATCACCCGCGGCTGCTCGGGCTTGCTGATGTCGAAGAGGATGCCGTCGCCCATGCAGGCGCCGGCGGCCAGCTTCTTCGACGGCAACACGGTGATGTCGTGGCAGCCGGTGGTCTTGGTGACCCCGGGGTTGGCGGCCCCGCCGGGGTTGCCGCCGTCCGGGAAGAGGACGGGGAAGGCCACGACGGCCGCCTGCGTCGGATGCTTCTTCGGGACCTTGATCACGGAGATGCCGTCGTGCGGCGGTTGGCAGTCGGGGAACGCCTCGTTCGGCGAGTAGGAGGACACGTAGAGGTAGATGTCGCGCTCACCCGGCACCAGCGTGTGGGTGTGGGAGCCGCAGTTGGTCTCGACGGACTTGATGTACTTGGGGTTCTTCTTGTCCTTGATGTCGAAGATCTTGATGCCCTCCCACGAGGACTTCTCGGTCGCGGGCTGCGAGACGCTGTTGCAGGAGTCGTCGCTGCGCGAGGAGTCGGTGGAGAGGAAGAGCAGGTCCCCCTGGACGGAGACGTCGTTCTGGCCGCCGGGGCAGAGCACCTGGCTGACGGTCTTCGGGGCCTTCGGGTTGCCGATGTCGTAGATGGTGAAGCCGTTGTAGTTGCCGGCGTAGGCGTACTTGCCCTGGAACGCCAGGTCGGTGTTGATGACGCCCGGATAGGTGCTCGGGATGTTGGCCAGGTGCTTGACGTTGGCGCTGTGCACGATCTCGTCCTGGCCGGGGATCTCACCGGGGGCGAGTACGCGGCCGCCCGCCGCCGGGTCCGCGCCCCGCACGGAAGCGCTGCCGGGCGATAACTCCCCGGGATCGGGGGTGGCGGCCGCGGGACCGGCCGCGAACAGCGTGGTCAGCAGCCCGGCCGCGGCCACGGCCGCTCCCAGGCTCCTGTGCCGCACTCTGGTGGTGTGCTTCGAGGTCACTGCGCCCTCCCAGGGGAATCCGATCGGTTCCGCTCGTGACGGGAACGTGCCCGCCGGGGTACTGGAGCGGACCCCGGCAGTATGTTCCCTTCATGGACATGGCAAAAGGGTCACTCGGCCGGACGACCGCGGCGGCCGTGGCCGCCGGGATCCTGCTCGCCCTGGCCGGCTGCGACGGCGGGGACGGCGGCGGCGGGTCGAAGGACGGCGGCGCGGCGGTCATCGCCCCCGGCAGACCGGGCGAGAAGGCCCGCACCCTCTCCCCCGGGGAAGCCGCGAAGGCGCAGCCGGACGACAGCCCCAATGCGGCCGACCGGGCCTACGTGCGGCACATGGTCGAACACCACCGGCAGGCCCTCACCATGAGCGCGCTGGCCCCGGAGAGGGCCTCGGCGGACGGGGTCAAACGGCTCGCCGAGCGCATCTCGGCCGCCCAGAAGCCCGAAATCGGCGCCATGGAGAAATGGTTGGCCCGCTACCCGGCGCCCTCCGGGGCCCCGGCCGCCGGCCACGACCACGACCACGACCACGGCGCGATGCCCGGCATGGCGACCGAGCAGCAGCTGAGCCGGCTCGCCGCGGCGAAGGGCCCCGAATTCGACAGGCTCTTCCTCACCCTGATGACCGCCCACCACGAGGGCGCCGTGAAGATGGCGGGCGAGGCGCTGGCCGCCGGGAACAACGGCGCGGTGGAGGAGATGGCCAACGAGGTGGTGGCCACCCAGACCGCCGAGATCCACCGGATGCGCGCGATGGGCTGACGGCCGCCGGACCCGGTGGCATGCTGGGAGCACCTGCGGGAGGAGCTCCGCCGTGCTTCGTGTCGCCGTCGTCGGTTCGGGCCCCAGCGGGGTCTACGCCGCTCAGACACTCGTACAGCAGCGTGAGGTGCCCGGCGTCCGCGTCGACGTACTGGACCGGCTGCCGGCGCCGTACGGGCTGGTGCGCTACGGGGTGGCCCCCGACCACGAGAAGATCAAATCGCTCCAGGGCAGCCTGCGCACCGTGCTGGAGGACGAACGGATCCGCTTCCTCGGCAACGTCGAGGTCGGCGGGGAGCACCTGAGCACCGCACGGCTGCTGGAGCTGTACCACGCGGTGGTGTACTGCGTGGGCGCGGCGCGCGACCGGCTGCTCGGCATCCCCGGCGAGGAGCTGGCCGGAGTGCACTCCGCGACGGCTTTCGTCGCCTGGTACAGCGGGCATCCGGACGCCGTGGCCGAGGCCTTCGACCTGCCCGGAGTGGGCTCGGCGGTGGTCGTCGGAGCGGGCAACGTCGCGGTGGACGTGACGCGGATGCTGGCCCGGGGCGAGCCGGAGCTGGCCCCGACCGACATGCCGCAGCCGGCCCTGGGCGCACTCGCGGACAGCGGGGTGCAGTCCGTGTCGATGGTGGCCCGACGGGGGCCCTCGCAGGGCAAGTTCACCACCAAGGAGCTGCGGGAGCTGGGCACGCTGCCGGGTGTGGCCGCCGTCGTGGACCCCGCCGAGCTGGCACTCGACCCCGCGTACGCCGACCAGGGCGCGGCCGCCGCACTGCCCGCGGTGGCCCGGCGCAACCTGGAGGTGCTGCGCGGCTGGGCCGGGCAGGACCCTGGCGCGGCGCAGCGCCGGATCGACCTGCGGTTCTACCTGCGCCCGGTGGAGGTGCTGGCCGGCCCCGGCGGCCGGGTCGCCGGGATGCGCTTCGAGCGGACCGCCCCGGACGGCCGGGGCGGGGTCACCGGGACGGGCGCGTACGAGGACGTCGAGGCGCAGCTGGTGCTGCGCTCGGTGGGCTACCAGGGGGTTCCGCTGCCCGGTCTGCCGTTCGACCCGGTCAGGGCCACGGTCCCGCACGCCGCGGGCCGGGTGCTGCGCGAGGGCCGGGCCTCGGTGGGCGAGTACGTGGCGGGCTGGATCAAGCGCGGCCCGACCGGGGTGATCGGCACCAACCGGCCCTGCGCCAAGGAGACGGCGTCCTCGCTGCTCCAGGACGCGCCGGCGCTGGCCCGGCGGGAGCTGCCGGGCGACCCGCTGGACGCGCTGCGGGCGGCGGGGCTGCACCCGGTGGAGTGGCCGGGCTGGCTGGCGATCGAGACGGCGGAGGCCGATCTCGGGCGCTCGCTGGGCCGCCGCTCGGTGAAGATCCCGGACTGGCCGGGCCTGCTGGCCGCGGCGAACGCGGCCGCGGGCGCCTGAACCGGGCCGGGCCGGTGCTCGCGGACACCTCTCAGCCGGCCCGGCGGGCCTCTTCCGCGGCGGCCGCCGCGAGCACGCTGTCGAGCAGCCCCGGGAACAGGCCCTCCAGCTCCGCGCCGCGCAGGCCGTTCATCTTCGCCGTCCCCCGGTAGGCCTGGCGGACCACACCGGCCTCCCGCAGGACGCGGAAGTGGTGCGTGGTCGTCGACTTGGTGACCGGCAGGTCGAAGTACGAGCACGCCAGCTCGTCCGGGGTGGCCGCGAGGTCCCGCACGATGGACAGCCGGATCGGGTCCGACAGCGCGTGCAGCACCGCTTCGAGCCGGATCTCGGCGAGCCCGGGATGGGCGAGCGTGCGGGTGGTGGCCGTATCCGTCACGTCTGCCCTCGTCTCGCCCGGCTCCCCTGCTTGTACGAGAGCCACCGTAGTACATCGACTGCCACCCGAAGGACCGGCAGCGGGCCCGGCTACCAGGCGCGGTGGTACGAGACGGGCACCCGTACCCCGGCGCCCGCTTCGAGGGCCCGTTCGGCGCCCAGGGCGGCGGCCGCGGTGCGCGCCCAGTACGGGTCGCGCAGCAGCTCGCGGCCCAGCAGGACCGCGTCCGCCTGCCCGTCGGCCAGGATCCCGCCGGCCTGCCCCGGCTCGGTGATCAGCCCGACGGCGGCCACCGGGAGGCCGGTCCGGGCCTTGACCTCGGCCGCGAACGGCACCTGGAATCCGGGCGCGGCCGGGATGTCCGCCTTGGGGGCCATGCCGCCGGTGGACACGTCCAGGAGGTCCACGCCGCGGCCTTGCAGCAGTGCGGCCAGCCGGACCGTGTCCTCGGAGGTCCAGCCGGTCTCCTCCAGCCAGTCGGTGGCGGAGATCCGGAAGAACAGCGGGAGCTCCTCGGGCCACACCGCCCGTACGGCGTCGACGACTTCGAGGGCGAGGCGGGCCCGGTTCTCGAAGGAGCCGCCGTACGCGTCGGTGCGCCGGTTGATCTGCGAGGAGAGGAACTGGCCGATGAGGTAGCCGTGGGCGCCGTGGATCTCGACGACCTCGTAGCCGGCGGCCAGCGCGCGCCGCGCGGCAGCCGCGAACTGGCCGGTGATCTCGTGGATCTCGGCGGCCGTCAGCTCGTGCGGCACCGGGTCGCCCTCGGCGAACGGCACCGGGCTCGGGGCGCTCGGCAGCCAGCCGCCCGCCTCGGGGCTGACGTATCCGCCGCCCTCCCAGGGCCGGCCGGTCGAGGCCTTGCGCCCGGCGTGGGCGATCTGGATGCCCGGGACGGCGCCCTGGGCCTTGATGAAGGAGGTGATCGGGCGCAGCGCCTCGACCTGCGCGTCGTTCCAGATGCCGAGGTCGTACGGCGAGATCCGGCCCTCCGGGGAGACTGCGGTGGCCTCCTGGAGGATCAGCCCGGTGCCGCCCACCGCGCGGGCGGCGTAGTGGGCGAAGTGCCAGGCGTGGGCCACGCCCGCGTCCGGACCCGAGGCCTCGGCCACGTACTGGCACATCGGCGCCATCCAGACCCGGTTCGGCGCGGTGACCGAGCGCAGGGCGAAGGGCGCGAAGAGGGCCTCGGCGTGGGTGGCGGGGGCGATGGGGGCAGCACTCATGAAGGACTCTCCGGAGGTGGCCGGGCACGCCGCGGATCGGCGACTTGTACGAGAGTCAGCGTACTACGATTCCTTCCGTACTACGAGACCTCTCGTACAAGCTCGTCGAGCTCGGCGCGCAGCGCCTCCGCGAGGGCCGCCAGATCCGGTACGGCGGCCGCGTCGGCGACCAGGCCGTAGTGGACCGTGCCCTTGTATGTGGAGACCGCGACCGCGAGGGAGTGGCCGCGGGCGAGCGGGGCCAGTGGATAGACCTCCCGGACCCGGCTGCCTCCGAGCGAGAAGGTGAAGCCGGGCAGCGGGACGCTGGTGACCAGGATGTCGAAGAGCATCCGGGCCGCCTGGGCGACCAGGGGGCCGCCGAGCCGGTGGCCGAGCGGGTGGACGTGGTCGGCGAGCAGGGCGACGGCTCCGGCGCCGCGGGCGGGTCCGGCCTCCTTGTTGCGGTCCATGCCGAGCCGCACCCGGTCCAGGCGCAGCAGCGGGTCCGGCTCCGCGAGCGGGAGCCGGAGCAGGTAGCCGGAGAGCCGGTTGCCGTACTTCGCCGCACCGCCGGGCCGGCGGCGGGATACCGGTATCAGGGCGCGCGGGCCGGGCCCCTCGGGCTCCGGGTCGCCGCGGCCCAGCAGCCAGCGCCGCAGGGCGCCGGCCACGAGGGCGATCAGCACGTCGTTGACGGTGCCCCCGGCTACCTTCCGGATGCGGTTGACGTCGTCGAGGTCGAGCGCGAGGCCGGCGACCGCGCGGGTGCCGGTCCGCGCCGGGGCGGCCGTCAGGGCCGCCGGGACCCCGAGGGGCAGTCCGGCGCGGGCCACGGAGGCGCCGATCTCCAGGGCCTGGCCGACGTCCTGGACCCGGGCCGCCAGCATGCCGGGGAGGCTGCGCAGGGCAGAGCCGGCCGTGGGCTGCGGATCCGGGACCGGGCGCGCGGGACCCCGTGCGGCCGGGCCCTCGTCGAAGAGCATGGCGGCCAGCGCGAGGGCCCCGAGTCCGTCGGCGAGGGCGTGGTGGAACTTGAAGAGCACCGCGAAGGAGCCCGGATCGGGTCCGGCCAGGACGTGCGCCTCCCAGGGCGGCCGGCCCCGGTCCAGCGGCCGCGCCATGAGGGGCCCGGCGGCGGCCCGCGGGTCGGGGGTGCGGACGAGGAACACGTGCCGGGCGGCGTCGAAGTCCGCGTCGGGCGACCAGGCCGCCGCGCCGATCGGCAGCAGCACGTCGTGGATGCGCCGGCGCAGGCCGGGGACGGTGGCGCAGCGGGCGGCGAGCAGTGCGGCGGCGCGGACGGCGGGGTCCGGGCCCGCGTCGGGGCCCGGACCGGCGCCGGCGGCGTCCTGCGGGGCGGGTTCGAAGACCACGAGGGCGCCGAGGTGCATGGGGTGGGCGGCGGATTCGATCCGCCAGAAGGCGAGGTCGAGCGGTGACAGGTGCTCGGTGGGCACGTATTGCCTCTCGCGTGCGGTGGCAGAGGTGGAAGTCAACCCCTTTCGGCCTCCTACGATCAAGTAGCCACCCTTTGAATACGCCTGTTGATCGATGCCGACCGACTGCTCGGAGCACCGGATCGGCGGACCGGCCGCTGTCGGTGGCCGGGTGCAGACTGGCGGGAACGGTACGCAGCACGACGGCCGGGACGACGAAGTCCGGAGGTGTCGATCATGTCGGATGTGATCCTGCTCGCGGGGACCCGCAAGGGGCTGTTCATCGGCCGCAGGCGCGGCGAAGGCCCCTGGGAGCTCGACGGGCCCCATTTCAACGCCCAGGCCGTGTACGCCGTCGCGGTCGACCGGCGGGGCCCCGTACCCCGGCTGCTCGTCGGCGCGGACAGCTCGCACTGGGGGCCCTCCATGTTCAGCTCCGACGACCTCGGGGCGAGCTGGCACGAGCCCGCCGCCCCCGCCGTGAAGTTCCCGAAGGACACCGGGGCCTCCCTGGAGCGGGTCTGGCAGCTGCATCCGGCCGGCCCCGAGGCGCCGGACGTGGTGTACGCGGGGACCGAGCCCGCCGCCCTGTTCCGCTCGACGGACCGCGGGGAGTCCTTCGAGCTGGTCCGGCCCCTGTGGGAGCACCCGAGCCGCGGGAGCTGGGTACCGGGCGGCGGCGGTGAGGGGCTGCACACGGTGCTGACGGATCCGGCCGACCCCGACGAGGTGATGGTGGCGGTCTCCACCGCCGGGGTGTTCCGGACCCGGGACGGCGGCGCCCGCTGGACCCCGTCCAACGAAGGCGTCTCGGCGGTGTTCCTGCCGGATCCGCATCCGGAGTTCGGCCAGTGCGTGCACAAGGTCGCCCAGGACGCCGGGGACCGGAAGCGGCTCTACCTGCAGAACCACTGGGGCGTGTACCGCAGCGACGACGGCGGGGCCCGGTGGACCGACATCGGCGCCGGCCTGCCCTCCGACTTCGGCTTCGCGGTGGCGGCGCACCCGCACCGGCCCGACACCGCGTACGTCTTCCCGCTCAACGCCGACTCCGACCGGGTCCCGGCGGAGCACCGGTGCCGGGTGTTCCGCACCCGGGACGCGGGCGCGACCTGGGAGCCGCTCACCCGCGGGCTGCCGGCCGGGGACCACTACGGGACGGTGCTGCGGGACGCCCTGTGCACGGACGACGGGGACCCGGCCGGGGTCTACTTCGGCAACCGCAACGGCGAGTTGTACGCCAGCCACGACGACGGGGACAGCTGGCGGCTCATGGCCGAGCACCTGCCCGACGTCCTGTGCGTCCGGGCGGCGGTCGTCCCGCGCCCGATCGGCCAGTAGAGTGACTCGCCGTGGCAGCACGACCGTTGAACGAGATCGTCGAGCCGGGCTGGGCCCGGGCTCTGGAGCCGGTGGCGACGCAGATCGCCGCGATGGGCGACTTCCTGCGCGCCGAGATCGCGGCCGGGAGGACGTACCTGCCCGCCGGGGCGAACGTACTGCGCGCCTTCCAGCAGCCCTTCGACGAGGTGAGGGTGCTCATCGTCGGCCAGGACCCGTACCCCACCCCGGGGCACGCGATGGGCCTGTCCTTCTCCGTGGCGCCCGAGGTCAGCCCGTGGCCGCCCAGCCTCGACAACATCTTCCGCGAGCTGTATGCCGACCTCGGGGTGCCCCGCCCGGCGAACGGGGACCTGACCCCGTGGGCCCGGCAGGGCGTGCTGCTGCTGAACCGTGCGCTGACCACCGCCCCGCGCAAGACCGGGGGCCATCGGGGCAAGGGCTGGGAGGCCGTCACCGAGCAGGCCATCCGGGCGCTGGCCGCGCGCGGGAAGCCGCTCGTTTCGGTGCTGTGGGGCAGGGACGCCCGCAATCTGCGGCCGCTGCTCGGCGAGTTGCCGGCCGTGGAGTCCGTCCATCCCTCCCCCATGTCCGCCGCCAACGGTTTCTTCGGCTCGCGGCCGTTCAGCAAGACCAATGACCTGCTGGTCCGCCAGGGAGCCCAGCCGGTGGACTGGCGGCTTCCGGCCGCAGGTTGACCTTTCGGTTGAACGGTATACGACATTCCCTGGATAAATACGGACAGAAGCCGCCCGTTGAGGCCCTGCCCGAACACTCGGTTCCGATAAGCCAGTAGCATGCGGCGCCATGAGCTCCCCCACTGGGCCCGCGAATGGCCTGCCCGTACGAATGCCGCGTCCCCGCCCTGCCGGACGGCACCGCCGACCCGAGCCCGCGGTGGCGCCCGAGGGCGCGCCCGCGCTGGTGCTCGCCGTGCCCGGTGCCCCTTCCGCCGCCTCTCGGGGGCTCGCGGAAGAGATCGTCAGCATCGGCCGCTCCGAGCTGCCGGGCCTCGACGCCCGCATCGGCTTCCTCGAGGGCGATGACGCCGACGGCTCCGAGTTCCCGGCCCTCTCCCGTGTCCTGACCTCGGTCGCGGCCGAGCGCATCGCCCGCGCGGAGTTCGCGCGCGCCGCCGGCCACGAGGTACCCGCGCCGACCGGCCCGGACGCCGTGGTCGTCCCGCTGCTCGCCGGCACCGACGCCGACCTGCTGCGCCGGATGCGCCAGGCCGTCATGGACTCCTCGGCCGCCGTCGAGCTGGCCGAGGTGCTCGGCCCGCACCCGCTGCTCGCCGAGGGCCTGCACGTACGGCTCTCCGAGGCCGGTCTGGCCCGCGCCGACCGCGCCCGGCTGTTCACCGTCACCACCGCCGCCGACGGCATCATCGTGGCCACCACCGGTGGCGACGAGGCCGTCCAGGCCGCCGCGGTCACCGGCATGCTGCTGGCCGCGCGCCTCGCGGTGCCGGTCAAGGCCGCCGCGCTCGACCAGGAGGGCTCGGTGGCCGCGGTCGCCGAGCAGCTGCGCAGCGAGGGCTCGACGCAGCTCGCGCTGGCTCCCTACCTGATCGGCCCGGAGGCCGCCGAGGGGCTGCTGGACACGGCCTGCAAGGAGGCCGACTGCGCGGCCGCCGAGGTGCTCGGGGCCTACTCGGCGCTCGGCAAGCTGGTCGTCACCCAGTACTCCGCGGCGCTCGGCCTCGCCCAGGGCGCAGCCGCCCACTGATCCCGCACGGATCCGCTCGTACGAGGGCCCGCGCCCGGGTTTCGACTCCCGGGGCGCGGGCCCTCGTCCGTGCTTGCGCGTACGGCCGGGTCAGGCGAAGACCACGCAGGCCGCGGCGGGCACCGCCACCGAGCCGGCCCGGCGCGGCCTGCCGGTGAGCGGGTCCACGTCGAACCAGGTGACGTCGCCGGAGCGCTCGTTGGCGGCGTACAGCCGGCGCCCCGAGGGGTCGGCGGCGAGGTCCCGCGGCCAGCTGCCGCCGCAGTCCACGCTGCTCGTGAGCTGCGGCTTCCCGGCCCCGTCGGCGAGCGAGAGGGTGGCGATGGCGTCGGCGCCGCGCACGGCCGCCCACACGAAGCGGCCGTCGGGCGAAGCCACCACGGCCGAGGGGTAGGCCCGTACGGCCCCCGGAGGGGCCACAGGCGCGACCGGAACCTCGACGATCGGTTCCAGTTGCCCGGAGTCCGCGTTCCAGCGGCAGACGGTCAGCTGCGGCTCCAGCTCGTGCAGCACGTAGGCCACCTCGCCGCCCGGGTGGAAGGCGAGGTGGCGCGGGCCCGTCCCGGCGCGCAGCGCGGTCTCGCCGTGCAGGCGCAGCGCCCCGGTGGCCGGGTCCGGCGCGCAGACCCGGACCGAATCGGTGCCGAGGTCCACGCTGAGCACCCAGCGGCCGCTCGGATCGGGCAGCACCTGGTGGGCGTGCGGCCGTTCCTGGCGGCTCGTGTCGGGGCCGGAGCCCTCGTGCGCGAGGACCGAGGGGGGCCCGGAGAGGCTGCCGTCCGCGGCGAGGGGCAGGCTGCTGACGCTGCCGGAGCTGTAGTTGGCGGTCAGCAGCCGGCGTCCGGCCACGCTGAGGTGGGTCGGTCCGGAGCCGCCGACGGGGACGGCGGGGCCGAGTGCGGTGAGGCCCTCGGGGGTGGGCCGGAAGGCAGCGGCCGCGCCCCGCTCCGTCTCGCTCACGGCGTAGAGCACCCCGGCGGCCCGGTCGAGGGCGAGGTACGAGGGGTCCGCGACCGCGTCGGTGGCGGAGAGGAGGGTCAGCGCACCGGTCGCCGGGTCCACGGCCGCGGTGGTGATGCCGCGGCCGCCTCCCGAGGTGAACGAGCCGATGTGGGCCCGCAGTCCGCCGCTCCGGCCCCTGCCGTCCGCGCCTTCGGTGCCGTCCACAAGATCCCCTCTCCACCGTCCGGATCGATCCGTGCGGAGCCGACGGTAACAGAAGGGTCTAGACCAGATCCCGTCCTTGGGCCCGTTCCTGCGCACCCGGGTGGTGCACGTACGCCGTCGAGCTGGGCCGGTCCTCGTACGTGCGGTGGAAGACCGGGGTCGCGGAGCCCGAGATCGGCGGCACGATCCAGGACCAGTCGGCGCCCACCTCGCGCCCCTTGCGCTCCTCTCGCTCCATGTGGCTGAGGAAGCGCCGGGATTCGGTGTGGTGGTCCGCGATGGTGACCCCGGCCCGGTCGAAGGAGTGCAGCACGGCCCGGTTGAGCTCGACGAGCGCGCGGTCCTTCCACAGCGAGCGGTCGCTGGCGGTGTCGAGGCCGAGGCGCCGGGCGACGGCGGGGAGGAGGTTGTACCGGTCGGTGTCCGCGAGGTTGCGGGCGCCGATCTCGGTGCCCATGTACCAGCCGTTGAAGGGCGCGGCCGGGTAGTGGATGCCGCCGATCTCCAGGCACATGTTGGAGATGGCGGGTACGGCGTGCCAGCGCAGCCCCCAGCCCGCCCAGCCGGCGTCGTCGGGGTGCTCGATCGGGACTTCCAGCACGGCGTCCGCGGGGGTGTCGAACCAGCGGGGCTTGTCGTCGGCGCCCTGGACCACCAGCGGCAGCAGATCGAAGGGGGTGCCCGCGCCCCCGGTCCAGCCGAGGCCGAGCAGCGCGCTGGTGAGCGGTGCGTTGCGGGCGTCGCCCACGGTGACGGAGTGGTGGTCGCCGTAGCCGGCGTACCGGACGAGCTGCTCGCTCCAGATCAGCGGGCCGGGGCGGTCCGGGGCGTCCGGGGCGAAGACGGTGATGGTGGGTCTGACCCGGCCGCCGTTGGTCGCGTCGCGCAGGTGCTCGAAGCACTCGGCGGCTATCTCGTCGGCGTCGGTGAGATCGCGGCGGTCGCGCACCCGCAGCGAGTTCCAGTACAGCCTGCCGATACAGCGGTTGCTGTTGCGCCAGGCGACACGAGCCCCGTGGACGAGCTCCTGCGGGGTGTGCCGGTAGCTTCCGGTGTCCGCGAGCTCGGCCCGTACGGCGGCGAGCCGGGCCCGCGGATCACCCGCCTGCGGACTCTCCCGGTGGAAGAGTCGGATGAACTCCTCGGCCGCTTCCCACACTTGGGCTGTGGTCGAGCGCTGTTGAAGTATTTCCATCCCGGGCGGTTACCCCCTGTCCGACCAGATCCACCCTTGCGTGCCGGATGAACGTGCTACCAACAGACACCCGTTGTACATGCCGCAGGTCAGCGGGATACCGCACGTGCGGCCGGAACAACTCCACCGGGTGATCTTCGGGCCATTGCCCTGCGGAGGGGGCCTGACAGGGCGTAAGATCCGCCGCCATCAGGGCCCTGACCTCGTGGATCAGGCGCGGGGCGGGGTCAGGCGCCGACGGCGAGGGGGGCGCGCGGGTCGGTGCGCAGGGGGGTGTGCAGGGCGGCGAGGGCGTGCTCCAGGCCGTGCAGGTGCGCGAGGGCCGGTTCCGATCCGGCCGGCCGGGGGTGGACGGGAACGGCTCGTTCCGTCGCGGCCCGCGGGGCGGTCAGCGCCTCGACGGCGGTCTCCACCCGCCAGCAGGCGGCGGCGAGGCGGGCGTCGTGCGAGGCCTGCGGGTCGGCGGCGACGGCCGCCAGTCCGCGCACCTCTCGGGCGCAGTCGTCGAGCAGCGCGAGGACCTGGCGGGCCCGGGCCTTGCGGGCGCGCAGCGGGCTCAGCGGGTGGACGAGGGGCGCGAGGGCCATGCGCACCCGGGCCAGCAGCAGTTCGAGTTCGGCCGCGTGCGGGGCGGGGTCGGCGTCAGGGTCCCCGGCGAGGCGGTCGAGGGCGGCCGCCGTGGAGGCCCGTACGCAGTGCAGGGCGCGCTGGATCCAGGCGTCGTTGGCGGCGTGCGTGGTCACCGGGAGGACGAGCACCACGGCGAGGGCCGCGCCCAGCGCGCCGATCGCGGTCTCCTCGAAGCGAAGGAGCAGCAGGCCGGGGTGGAGGACGCCGAGGAGTCCGTAGAGCAGTCCGGCCATGACGGTGACGAAGAACATCATCCAGGAGTACGAGGGCGCCGCCGTGTAGAAGATCCCGAAGACGCATACGGCGACCAGGGCCGCGGTGGGCGCGGGCGCGCCGTGCAGGGGTACGGCGATCAGCAGCCCGGCGGCGATGCCGACGACCGTGCCGACGACCCGGCGGAACCCGCGGACGAGGGTCTCGCCGCGGGAGGCGGTGTTGACGAAGATCCACCAGGCGGTGCCGACGGCCCAGTACCAGCGGTCGTCGGAGAGCGCCTGGCCGATGCCGAGCGCGAAGGCACAGGCGGCGGTGGCCTGGAAGGCCTGCCGCGTGGTCGGCCGGGCCAGGCCGGTGCCGGGCAGGCCCGGCGGCGCGGCCGGCGGCGGGGTACGCCGCTCGATCGGCCAGAAGACGAACCGCACCGCTCCGGCGGAGAGCAGCGACAGCCCTACGGCGGCGTACAGCTCGGGCAGCTGGGCGGGTACGGCGTGCAGGAACTGCGTGACGAAGAACATCATGAAGCCGAAGATCCCGAGGGCGTGCCCGCGCGGCCCCCAGCGGCGGGCGTAGACCCCGGCGAACACGACGGCGAGGAAGGCGGCGTCCCGGGCGAGCGGCGTCCCGTGGAGGGTGGTGGCCAGCGCGAGGACGGGGAATCCGGCGGCGGGCAGCAGGGCGCTGGTCACCCGCTGGGCCCGCACGGTCGGGTCGAGCACGGTGAACAGGGTCAGCAGGGCCGCCAGTCCACCGGTGATGGAGGCGGTGAGGGAGAGGCCGCAGACCTCGGACACGGCGACGGCGAGCCCGATGCCCAGCACGGCCCGCAGCGAGTTCCGCATTCTCAGGCGCCCCGGATCCGGAGCCACGAACATCCTCTTCACGGCGGTGTGCCGCCCCCCTTGCAGTGGTGCGCGCCGGCCCGGCGTCCGCCCGGGGGTGGTGGGCGGCAGGCGGGCACGGCGAAGGCACCGCGCTCCGGACCGGCCTCGTTGCCGCCCGGCGCTGCGCGGCGCCGTAAGTACATGGATACGACACAGATAAGCATCCGGAGGCCCACTGGCTCAACACAGCTCCGCATCACTGGTCCATTGGCCCAGTACCGGAGGGTATTTTTCGGCCACCCGCGGCCAACGGACCAGCGCCCGGCGCCCGCCCGCTCAGGCGGGGCGGCGGGCGTGGCAGAAGAAGTGCTCTTCCGGCTCGGCGCCTTCGGGGCGGAACAGCGCGGTGTGGTGCTCCACCACCTCCAGCCCGGCCTCGCCCAGCAGCCGCAGGTGCTCCGCCGGGGAAAGGCTGCTGACGGTGACCTCGTGGCCCATCCACACGATGTCGAGGTCGCTGATGTCCCCCGGCACGGTGCCCAGTACGAGGAACCCGCCGGGCGCCACCCATGAGGCCATCCGCGGCAGGGCCGCAGCCACCTCCCGCTGGCCCATCACGAGCAGCGGGAAGAAGGAGCACACCGCGTCGAAGCCGCCCTCCGCGGGCGTGTACGTGCGGACGTCGGCCTGCTCGAAGCGGGCCTGCGGGACCCGGGTGCGCGCGAGGTCGACCATGTGCGCCGAGACGTCGATGCCGGTCACCGCGCAGCCCGCCCGTGCGAGCACCTCGGCGGTCGGCCGGCCCGTACCGCTGCCCACGTCCAGTACGCGGGCGCCGGGGGCGAGGCGGGCGGTGAGCCAGTCCAGTGCGGCGAGCTGTCCGGGGACGCGTGCGAACACCTCCTCGTACCGTCCGCCGACCTCGTCGAAGACCTCCGCCGCGGATGTGCCGCGCTTGTTCGGCTCCCCCACCGTCACCCTCGCTCCGTGATCTGCGCCGCCCGGCCGGCCCGGACGCCGTGGAGGTTCTGCCCGGGCGGGCGGCCGGGAAACGGCCGAAACGGCGCGGCCCGGACGCTCACCCCGGGACGCGGGCCGCGGCGCGGCCCGCGTCGATGAGCTCCAGGTCCGCCGTCAGGGAGTCCAGCCAGGCCGTCGTGGCGAAGTACGCGAGCCCGGCGTCGGGCGGCGCCGCCTCGCCGGGCGCGGGCAGTGCGTCCGGCAGGAGGGTTCCCGAGCCGCCCGGTGGGCGGACCTCCCGGCTCTTGTACGGGGTGTCGGCGACCGCCGCCGCGCGGCGCAGTCCGGCCGCGACGCGGCCCGCGTATTCCTGCAGCCCCGCCGCCTCGCCGCGGGCGAGCGGTGTCCCGTCCGCGCTGCCGAGCACCCGGCCGCCGCCCCACAGCACGTGATGCCCGGTCATCAGCGCGGCCTGCCAGTCGGGGCCCGGACCCGCCGGGCGCTGCGTCTCGGCCTGGTACTGGGCGTACGCCGACTCGGCCATCACCAGCGTGACCCGGACCCGGTGCTCCTCGTCTCCGGGCGGCTCCGCGGGCCGCCCCGGCGCCGTGACCACGGCAGTGGTCGACTCGACGTCGTCGGCGCAGGCGCGCAGCATCCCGGCGACCGCCCGGCCCAGTTCGTCCTGGGCCCCGCGCGGCCAGGCGAGCAGCCCGCACACGATGCCGATCGAGCTGCCGATGAGCACGTCGAGGAAGCGGACCTCGGCCAGCTGCCAGGTGACCCGGGACAGCTGGGCGAAGACGACGGAGACGACCAGCGTGAACAGGGCCTGCGACCAGCCCACGCCCCGTACCGGCCCGACGGTGAACGTGAACAGCATCAGCGGCACGAGCGCGATCGCGTACACGGTGGTCTCCCCGCCGGCCAGGGCGAGGACCGTGCCGGCGGCGAGTGCGCCCACGCACGTGCCGATGAGTGCGCTGCGCACCGTGCCCCGGGTCTGCACGGCGGTGGTCCGGGTGAGGCTGACGACGGCGAGCATCGCCCAGAAGCCGTGCGGAAGGGAGTCGATCCCGGCCACGGTACGGGCCACGGCGAGGGCCAGTGCGATCCGTACGGCGTTCTGAAAGTACACCGAGCGCGGCCCGGTGTGGGCGGCGAGCCGGTGCCACCAGAGGCGGACGGCGCTCTGCCGGACGTACCAGAACCGGTCCGCCGCGTCCGCGTCCGGATGCGCCCCGCGCCCGTGCACGGCGATCTCCGCCGCGGTGCGCAGCGCCACGGCGGCGTCCGCGACCTCCAGCAGGGCGGCCTGCCGGCGGCGGGACTCGGGCAGGTCGGCGGGGGTGCGGGAGTTCCGGGCGCGCAGCCGGAGCAGTTCCGCCGAGTCCGTGGCGGGCGGCCGCCCGTCGTGGAGCAGGGTCGCGGTACCGCACGCCGATGCGCGGACCGCGTCGAGGAGGTCGATCCCCGCCCGTCTCGGCTCCCGCCCGGCCGCCGGCCCGGGCAGGTTCCGCAGCCGGGAGAGCAGGGTGCGCGCGGTCAGTCCGGTGTGGACGAGGGCCCGCTCGCGCAGCCCGGGTCCGGCGGGCCGCTCCGCCTCCGGGACGCGGGAGGAGCGCAGTGACTCGGCCGCCGCCCGGGCGCGGTCGGACGCCGGAACGGTCAGTACGTACGGCGGCCGCTGCAGCGCGGCGGCGCACCGGACCGCCTCGGCCACGGCGCCCGCCGCCCGCTCCGCGTACGTGGGCACGCGGGGGTCGGGCAGCATCCACGCCTCGGCGATGATCAGCAGGAGGAGGCCGGTGAGGGTGCCGCCCAGCCGCTCGCCGAGGGTGTGCGGGAGGTACGGCGGGAAGCTCGGCAGGATGTAGAGCAGCTGGAGGCCGGGTGCGGCGCCCGCCGCCCGCGGTCCGGCCGCCGCGGAGAAGGCCAGGCAGAAGCCGACGACCGCCATGCCGAGGACGGCGCTCCAGGTCCGCACGGCGAGGAAGGTGCCGAGGGTCACCAGGAAGCAGGCCACCGGGAGCAGCCTGACCATGACGGCGGCCCGCTGCCGTCCGGTGCCCGGGATCCGGGCGAGCCCGGCCAGGGAGACGGCGCCGAAGAGCGCGTACGTGGCGCCGACCGGGCGGTCGAATCCGTACAGGAACACGAAGAAGCCGGTGCAGGAGGCGAACGTGGTCCGGACGGCGCGGCGCGCGGCCGCCGGCACCGGGCCGGTGCCCGTCCGGAGTTCCCGTTCGAGTTCCCCAAGGGCTCGCACGGTTTCAGAATCCCACGCGGACGGCCGCGGGACCTGGGGACGGGCTCAGGGGTGGGTGTTCCAGCCCGCGATCACCGGGAGGCCGTGTTCGGTGGACAGGACGCTGACGGTGCCGGTGCGCAGGAGGAAGAGCCGGCCGTCCTGCGGGGGCAGGCCCAGATAGCGGGCGGTCAGGACGCGCAGGAAGTGGCCGTGGGCGACGATGACGGCATCGCCGCGGTCCTCGGCGAGGACCGCGGCCGCCCGGGCCAGGGCACGGTCCGCGCGGGCGCCGACCTGGGCGGCGTTCTCGCCGGGGTGTTCGGCGTCGCCGGGCGGGACGCCGTCGGTCCACAGGGACCAGTGCGGCCGGGTCCGCCGGATCTCGGCCGTCGTGACGCCCTCGTAGCCGCCGTAGTCCCATTCGTACAGGTCGGGGTCGGTGACGCCGCCGCTCAGTCCGGCGAGTTGGGCCGTGGCGACGGCGCGGCGCAGCGGGCTGGTCAGCACCAGGGCGAAGTGCCGGTCGCGGAAGTACGGGGCCAGCGAGATGGCCTCCTCGACCCCGGCCGCGGTCAGCGGGATGTCGGTCCGTCCGGTGTGACGCCCGTCGGCGCTCCATGCCGTCTCACCGTGCCTCACCAGCAGCAGGTCGCTCATGCTCCGGACCCTAAGCCCTTCGGCATGTCGGCGCCGGAGGATTTGCACGGCATGTCACTGTCGGGCGTCATGGACGTGAGCACGCACCCGTCACGGCTGCCGCCGTTGACGGCGCTGCTGGTCGTACTGACCTTCGTGACCGGGATGATCGAGGCGGTCAGCCTGCTCGCCCTCGGACCGGTGTTCACGGCGATGCAGACCGGCAACGTGCTGTTCCTGGCTTTCGGGGCCGTACGGGAGGGGAGCCTGCCCGCCCTGGCTCCCGCGGTGTCGCTGGCCGCCTTCGCCTTCGGGGCGGTGTGCGGGGCCCGGCTCGAAGGCGCGTCGGAGGCGCTCGGGCGGCGCTGGTTCGTGATCGGCCTGGGGATCGAGGGAGGCCTGATCCTGGTCGCGGCGGGGGCGGGCTGGAACCTGGCGTCCCATTACGGGGCGCCGACCGGGCGGCACATGGCGGTGGCGGCGGTGCTGGCCGCGACGATGGGCATGCGCAATGTCACGAGCATGCGGGTGAACGTGCCCGGGCTGCCGACCACTCTGGTCACCCGGTCCATGACCTCCTTCCTCGGCGGTTCGGCCCTGGGGCAGGACGGCGCTTTCGGGTACGGGACGGGAGCCTGGGTGCGGCGGGCCGCGGCGGTCCTCGCGATGTTCGCGGGCGGGATGGCGGGGGCGCTGCTGGTGCGGGCCGGCTGGCCGGTGAACTGGCTGCTGGTGCCGCCGGGCGCCTTGGTGCTGGCGGTGGCCCTGGCCTACCTGCCCCAGCCCAGGCTGCACGCGCTCTGAGCCGCCGGGCGGCGGGTTCCGGGTGGCGGGTGCCGGGTGCCGGTCGGGCTGGGCAAAATCGATGCGCAAACGCTGCGAGTGGCCGGTTCGGTGCGCGCTCGCGAGGCTCGGACCATGGACGAGGCCATGGACGAGAGGGAGCGCGAGGAGTACCTGGCGGCGGGCTTCGCAGCGGGCGACGAGCGGTGCGTGGAGGCCGTCTACCGGCGCTGGCGGCCGCGGTCCACTCGATCGCGTACCGGTGCCTGGGCGACGAGCGGGAAGCCGAGGACGTCACCCAGCAGGTCTTCCTGGCCTCCTGGCACGGCCGGCTCCGCTACCGGCCCGGCCCCGGCGGGCTCGGGGCCTGGATCACCGGCATCACCCGCCACAAGGTGGCGGACGCGCTGGAGGCGCGGACCCGGCGGACCCGGGCGGCCGCGGCCGCCGTACGCGCCTCCCCGGGTACGGCCGGCCCGCCCGGAGGTCCGGCGCTCCAGGAGGCGGAGCAGGTCCTGGACCGGGTACTGGTCCTCGGGGAGCTGGCCAGACTGCCTTCGGAGCAGCGGAGGGTGCTGCACCTCGCCTTCTACGGGGACCTGACCCAGACGCAGATCGCGGACCGCACGGGACTGCCGCTGGGCACCGTCAAGAGCCATATGCGGCGGGCTCTGCACCGGCTGCGCCGGTCCCTGCCCTCGGCCGAGCCAGCGACTCGATGACCGCGAGGCCCGAGCGCAGCCCGTACAGCCGCTCGGTGCGCGGCCCCCGCGCTTCCGCTCCCCAGCCGGGTCCGGCGAGCAGCAGCGCCGGACGGGCCCGGGCACCGCGCAGCCCCCACTCGATGCCGGCCACCGACCGGGCCAGCGCCGGGTCGGCGGTCGTACGGGACTGCGCCCACAGGACGACGCCGCGCGGGCCGGTACGCCGCACGGCGTCGTGCAGGGCTTCGGCGGGCAGGGCGGCCCCGAACATCCGGGCGGGCACGCCGCGCTGGCCGAGGGCCGCGGTCAGCGCCTCGATGGGGAGGCTGTGCTGCTCGCCGGGGACGCAGGCGAGGAGTACCGGCGGGCTCCGGGGCGGCTCGGGCAGGGGCCGGATCCGGTGCAGCGCCGCGGAGATCTGCCAGGACAGCAGGTGTTCGACCTCCACGTAGCGCTCCCCGGCGGTGGCCCACTTGCGGCCCACCGCGTGCAGGGTCGGTGCGATGACCTCTTCCCATGCCGTGACCAGGCCGTTCTCGGCCAGAGCCGCCTCCAGCAGCTCCGCCACGGTCGGCGCGTCCAGGCGTACGGCGGCCCGCGAGAGCCCCCGGCACTCCGGACGGACCGCCCCGAGCGGCAGGGCGTCGGGGCCGCCGGGTGTGGCCGGCGGCCCCGACGCTACGGCGCCGCGCGCTCCGGGGGCGCCGCCGAGCGCGGCCCGGGCCGCCTCGGCCGGCGGCACCCCGTCGGCGGTGAGCCGGCACATGAGCTCGAGGCGGGCGATGTCCCCCGGGGTCCAGCGGCGGTGCCGGCCGGGCTCGCGACGGGCCGGGCCGATCGCGTACCTGCGCTCCCAGGAGCGCAGCGTGGTCGGCGAGACCCCGAGGCGGCGGGCGACCGCGCCGGTGCTCAATGCGGCGGCGGGCCGGGGCGGGGGCTGGCGTGATCCCTGGGGCTGCGGGGGTGTCTGGGGCTGCGGGGGTGTCTGGGGCACGCGGTCCACCCGCTCACGATAGGGCTCCGGGGACGGGCCCGCCTCACTCCGTGTCACGTCCGCGCCGGAACCGGTCGAGCCCGTCGGCGAGTTCCACGATCGGGTCCGGGTAGGCGTAGCGGGCCCGCTCGGGCGCGGGCAGCCGCCAGGGCTCGTGCACCCTCGGTGCGTCCAGCCCGGCGAGCTCCGGCACCCAGCGGTGCACGAAGCGGCCCGCCGGGTCGTAACGCAGGCCCTGGCGCACCGGGTTGAGGACGCGGTTGGGCCGGGTGTCGGTGCCCGTCCCGGCCGCCCACTGCCAGTTGAGCTGGTTGTTGGCGAGGTCCCCGTCCACGAGGAGGTCCAGGAAGTACCGGGCGCCGATCCGCCAGTCCACGTAGAGGGTCTTGGTGAGGAAACTGGCGGTGAGCAGCCGGCCCCGGTTGTGCATCCAGCCCTCGTGGCGGAGCTGGCGCATGGCCGCGTCGACCACGGGGTAGCCGGTGCGGCCCTCCTTCCAGGCCTCGGTCTCCTCCTCGGCGTCCGCCCCGGTGCGCCAGTGGTCACGGCGGTCGCGGTAGTCCCGTACGGCGGTCTCGGGGCGGGCGGCGAGCACTTGGTGGTGGAAGTCGCGCCAGCAGATCTGCCGGACGAAAGCCTCGGCGCCGGGGTCCGCGGCGGGACCTGTGGCGGCGGTGCGGGCGCGGTGGACGGCCTCGGTGGGCGAGAGCGTGCCGAAGTGCAGGTGCGGGGAGAGCCGGGAGGTGGCGTCGCCGGCCAGGTCGTCGTGTGCGTCCGCGTAGCGGGAGAGGCCCGCCCGCAGCCAGCGCCTGAGGAGTTCGCGGGCCTCGTGCTCGCCGCCGCGGGCGAGGCCCGGGGAGACCCCGGTGACGTCCGCACGCCGCGGCAGCGGGTCGGATCCGATGCCCTCGGGTACGCGGACGGAGCGCGGCGCGGCGGCGACGGGGCGGGGCGGGAGTTCGGACCAGCGGCGGAAGTACGGGGTGAACACGGCGAAGTGGTCGGAGCCCGCGGGGAGTACGGCCCCGGGGGCGGCGACCGTGACCACCGCCTCGTGCACGTAGAGCCGCACGCCCTCGGCTTCGAGCGCGGCGCGCAGCCGTTCCTCGCGGGCCTGGGCGTAGCCGCTGACCCCGGCCGCCATGTGGACCTCGTCGGCGTCGCACTCCCGGACCAGGGCGCCGACTTCGGCGACGACGTCGCCGGAACGCAGCACCAGCCGGCCGCCGCGCTCGCGCAGTCCGGCGTCGAGGTCGGCCAGGCAGTCGGCGAGGAAGGCGAGCCGGTTGGGCGCGGCGAAACCGGCCGCGTCGACGGCCCGGTCCCGGACGAAGAGCGGCACCACCCGGTCGCAGGAGGAGAGGGCCGCGCGCAGCGGCGGGTGGTCGTGCAGGCGCAGGTCGGAGGTGTACAGGACCACCGCGACGTTCATGGGTTCTCTCGCTCCGCGTCGGGACCGGGGGGACGGCTGTCTTCGGGTACTTCGGAGGGTGCGGGCCGTTCGGATGCGGGCCGTTCGGATGGCGGCCGTTCGGATGCGGTGCCACGGGTCGCGGCGGCCTCGTCGTCCAGGCGGCGCGCGGCGCGGGCGATGTTGCGGGCCATCCCGCCGAAGACGATGGCGTGGAAGGGCGACACGCTCCACCAGTAGACATGGCCGAGCAGCCCGTGCGGATGGAACAGGGCCCGCTGCCGGTAGCGGGCGCCCGGTGCCCGGTCCGCCGGCGGGGACGGCGCCGGGTCCGCGCACATCTCCAGCCAGGCCAGCCCCGGAAGCCGCATCTCCGCGCGCAGCCGCAGCAGGCGGCCCGGTTCGATCTCCTCCACCCGCCAGAAGTCCAGGGAGTCCCCCACCCGCAGCCGGGCCGCGTCGCGCCGGCCGCGCCGGATGCCGACCCCACCGACGAGCCGGTCGAGCCATCCCCGTACGGCCCAGGCCAGCGGGAACGAGTACCAGCCGTTCTCCCCGCCGATGCCCTCCACCACCCGCCACAGCGCGGCGGGCGAGGCGTCGACCGCACGTTCGCGCCGGTCGGTGTAGAGGCTGCCGCCCGCCCAGTCGGGGTCGGTCGGCAGCGGGTCGCTGGGCGCACCGGGCAGGGAGGCGGAGGACCAGCGCGTGGTCACGTCCGCCTCGCGCACCTTCCGCAGGGCCAGGGACACGGCCCGGTCGATGCCGATCGGGGCGCCGGGCGGATCCGGTACGTACCGCGCGATGTCGTGCTCCGCGCACACGACCTCGTGGCGCAGGGACTCGGCGAGCGGCCGGGCCAGGGCCCGCGGCACGGGCGTGACCAGGCCGATCCAGTGGCTGGACAGCCGCGGGGTCAGCATCGGGACGCGCAGGATGAGCCGGTGGGGCAGGGAGGCGACGACCGCGTAGCGGCGCATCATCTCCTCGTACGTGAGCACGTCGGGGCCGCCGATGTCGAAGGCGCGGCTGACCTCGGGCGGCATGGCGGCACTGCCGACGAGGTAGCGCAGGACGTCGCGGACGGCGACGGGCTGGACGCGGGTGCCGACCCAGCTGGGGGTGACCATGACGGGGAGCCGTTCGGTCAGGTAGCGCAGCATTTCGAAGGAGGCCGAGCCGGAGCCGATGATGACGGCGGCGCGCAGGACGGTGGTCGGCACCCCGGAGGCGAGGAGGACCTCCCCGACCTCGGCGCGGGAGCGCAGGTGCGGGGACAGGTCGCGGACCGGGATCCCGGCCGGGGTGAGCCCGCCGAGGTAGACGATGCGGCGGACGCCGGCCGCGCGGGCCTGTTCGGCGAAGATACGGGCGGCCTGGCGGTCGCGGTCCTCGAATCCGGATCCGCCGGCGAGGGCGTGCACGAGGTAGTAGGCGACGTCGATTCCGTGCAGGGCCTCCGCGACGGACGCGGCGTCGGTGACGTCGCCGCGGACGATCTCCGTGCGCCCGGCCCACGGGTGGTCGCGCAGCTTCTCGGGGGACCGGGCCAGGCAGCGGACACGGTGTCCGGCGTCGAGGAGCTCGGGCACCAGGCGGCCTCCGATGTAGCCGGTGGCCCCGGTGACCAGGCAGTGCAGACCGGTGGTGGCCTTCATCGCTCTCTCCGTTCCTCGCCGTTGCTCGACGTGTACCCGTAAGGGCATTCCGGCGGACCGCCGCCCGCGGATGCACCGGTCCGCCGGAAAGGCACCTCTCTGGGCCATTGGTACAGTCGCGGCATGGCGGTGGACGAGCTCGACACCCGGATCCTGCGTCTGCTGATCGAACAGCCGCGCACCAGCGTCCGCGAGTACGCCCGGATCCTCGGGGTCGCGCGCGGCACCCTGCAGGCCCGGCTGGACCGGCTGGAGCGCATCGGGGTGATCACCGGAACCGGTCCCGTCCTCTCCCCCGCGGCGCTCGGGCATCCGGTGCTGGCCTTCGTGCACATCGAGGTCACGCAGGGGCACCTGGACGAGGTCGGCGAGGCACTGGCCGCCGTACCCGAGATCATCGAGGCCTTTTCCATCACCGGCGGCGGGGATCTGCTGACCCGGGTGGCGGCCCGGGACAACGCGCATCTCGAGGACGTGATCCAGCGGCTGATCCGGCTGCCGGGTGTGGTCCGCACCCGTACGGAGGTGGCGCTGCGCGAGCGCGTCGCACACCGGCTGCTGCCGCTGGTGGAGTCCGTGGGACGAGCGGCGCGCAAACCCTGACAGGATGGCTGGGACAGGTACGTAACCGGCAGGACGGGCAGAGCGGATGATTTCCGTCATATTCGATCTCGACGGCACCCTCGTGGACAGCGAGCCGAACTACTACGAGTCCGGTCGCCGCACCCTGGCGCGGCACGGCGTCCCCGATTTCACCTGGGAGCAGCACGCGCGCTTCATCGGCATCGGCACCCTGGAGACGCTGGAGATCCTCAGGGACCGGTACGGGATCCAGGCCCCGGTGGAGCAGCTGCTGGCCGAGCAGAACGCCGCGTACCTGGAGCTGGCCCGGAACGGGACCGAGGCCTTCCCCGAGATGCGGAAGTTCGTGGAGAGGCTGCACGCGGAGGGGGTCCCGATGGCGGTGGCGTCCGGATCCTCGCGCGAGGCGATCGACGCGGTGCTGGCGGGGACGGGCCTGGACGCGCTGCTGACCACGGCGGTCTCCGCCGAGGAGGTGGCGCACGGCAAGCCCGCCCCCGACGTGTTCCTGGAGGCGGCCCGCCGCCTCGGCGCGGACCCCGCCGACTGCGTGGTCGTCGAGGACGCGGCCCCGGGCGCCCGGGCGGCCCACGCGGCCGGGATGGCCTGCGTGGCGATCCCGTACGTGCCTGCCACGGCCCACGACCCGGCCTTCACCGGCGCCGGCCTGATGTTCCGCGGCGGCCAGCGCGATTTCAGCGCGGAGGCGGCCTACGACTGGCTCTGCGAACACCCGGCCGCCTAGAGGGTGTCTTGCCGATCAGGCCGGGCCCGATCCACAAGGCACCCCCGGGGAAGATCTCGCCGGGGCGGCGGGTTGGTAGAACCGTGAACGAAATGGTGCGGGGTGCGGGGGACGTCGACGTGGTGGTCGTCGGGGCCGGGCAGGCGGGATTGTCCAGTGCCTACCACCTGGCGCGGGCCGGGATCGGGCACGTGGTGCTCGACCACGCACCGCACCCCGGCGGCGCGTGGCAGTTCCGCTGGCCCTCGCTCACGTACGGCAAGGTGCACGGGATGCACGCGCTGCCGGGCATGGAGCTCACGGGCGCCGACCCGCTGCGACCTTCCTCGGCGGTGATCGGGGAGTACTTCGCGGCGTACGAGGAGCGGTTCGGGCTGCGGGTACGGCGCCCCGTGGACGTCTCGGCCGTACGGGACGGGGGCGACGGGCAGCTGCGGGTGGAGACCTCGGCCGGGATCTGGTCCGCGCGGGCGCTGATCAACGCGACCGGGACCTGGGACCGGCCGTTCTGGCCGGGCTACCCGGGTCAGGAGACGTTCCGGGGCCGCCGGCTGCACACCGCGAACTACCCGGGGCCGCAGGAGTTCGCCGGGGCCCGGGTGGTCGTGGTGGGCGGCGGCACCTCGGCGGTGCAGCACCTGCTGGAGATCGCGGAGGTGGCGTCGGAGACCACCTGGGTGACCCGTCGGCCCCCGGTGTTCCGCGACGGGAGCTTCGGCGAGGCCGAGGGCCGGGCCGCGGTGGCCCTGGTCGACGAGCGGGTGCGCCGGGGGCTGCCGCCGCAGAGCGTGGTCAGCGTGACCGGGCTCCCGCTGAACGAGGCCGTCCGGGCCGGGCTGGCCTCCGGAGTGCTGGACCGGCAACCGATGTTCGACCGGATCACGGCGACCGGTGTCGCCTGGGCGGACGGACGGCAGGTGGAGGCCGATGTGATCCTGTGGGCCACCGGGTTCCGCGCCGCCATCGAGCACCTGGCGCCGCTGCACCTGCGCGAGACCGGCGGCGGCATACGGGTCGAGGGCACCCGCGCGGTCCGCGACGAGCGCATCCACCTGGTCGGCTACGGCCCGTCGGCGTCGACGATCGGCGCCAACCGCGCCGGAGGCGCCGCGGTCCGCGAGATCCGCCGCCTGCTGGCCCGCGGCACCGAGGCCGCGGACCGTACGGACGGCACCGAAGGCGTGCTCGAACCGGCCGCCGCCCCGGCCTAGCCGGCGCGGGAGCCCGCCCGGGCGTGCCCGGCCGCCGCGTCGCTGGTCCCCGAACCCGACCCCGTACCTGCGCCGGCGCCGGCACGGATCCGGTTGAACTCGGCGACGTGCTTCTTGTGCTCCTCGTACGTCGCCGAGAAGCGGGTGTCCCCCGGCTTCACGGTGACGAAGAACAGCCAGTCGCCCGGGGTCGGCGCGACGGCCGCGGCCATCGACTCCAGGCCCGGGCTGTCGATCGGGGTCGGCGGGAGTCCTTGGCGCTCATAGGTGTTGAAGGGGCTGTCGATCCGGGTCTCGCTCAGCTTGGTGTCCACCGTGCTGCGGTTCAGCGCGTAGTTGATGGTGGAGTCCATCTGGAGGGGCATCGAGCGCGCCAGCCGGTTGTGCACGACCCGGGCGACCTTGCCCCGGTCGGTGCGGGACTCGGCTTCCGCCTCGATGATGCTGGCGAGCGTGGCCGTCTGATACGGGGTCATCCCGTGTGCCTTGGCGCCATCGGCGACGGCCTTGGTCGCCAGCTTCCGGTTCGCCGTGTCCACCATGTACGCGAGCAGGGTGGCCGGGGTGGACTCGGAGGTCACGGGGTACGTCGCCGGGAACAGGAAGCCTTCCGGATTGCCCTTCGCCTCCGCGGGCAGGGGCAGTGCGGCCGTGGGCACGGCCGCCTTGGTGGACCCGGCGGGGAGTTTCAGCTCGCGGTCGATCGCGGCGTACACCTGGGGTGTCCGCCAGCCCTCCGGGATGGTCAGCCGGCGCGGCTTCTCGGGGGCTCCCCCGCTCCGCAGCAGCGGAAACAGGGCGGCCACGCCGATGGCGAGCAGCATGCCGAGGAAGAACGCCAGACGGCCCCGGCGGGTGAGCCGGGAGCGACGCCGTGGCGGCTGGTACTCATGGCGCATGCGGGCACGCTAACCCGCGAAGCGCCACATTCCCGGCATCACGCCCGGGCATCGGTCATACGATCACACTTTTACCGGTGCGGGGTGTACGACCGCCTCCGGCGTGAGCGCGGCTTCCCGGTCCCGGCGGACCAGGGCCGCGTACCGGCCGTCGGCCTCCAACAGCTCCTCGTGCGTACCGCGCTCGGCGATGCACCCCTCGTCCAGGACGACGATCTGGTCGGCGTCGCGGACGGTGGAGAGACGGTGCGCGATGGTGATCGTGGTGCGGCCCTGGGAGAGGTTGTCGATGGCCCGCTGCACGGCATGCTCCGTGCGGGTGTCGAGCGCGCTGGTGGCCTCGTCGAGGATCAGCACCGGCGGGTCGCGCAGGATCGTGCGGGCGATGGCGAGGCGCTGCTTCTCTCCTCCGGAGAAGCGGTATCCGCGCTCGCCGACGAGGGTGTCGTACCCGTCGGGCAGGGACTCGATGTGCTCGTGGATCTGGGCCGCGCGGGCCGCCTCGGCTATCTCTTCGTCGGTGGCGTCCGGCTTGGCGAAGCGGAGGTTGTCGGCGACGGAGGCGTGGAAGAGGTACGTCTCCTGGGAGACCACGCCGATGGAGCGGGCGAGCGAGTCGAAGTCGAGATCGCGGACGTCCACCCCGTCGAGGGCGACCCGGCCGCCGGTGACGTCGTAGAGCCGGGGCACCAGGTAGCTCAGCGTGCTCTTGCCGGAGCCGGTGGGGCCGACCACGGCGAGCGAGCCGCCGGCCGGGACGGTGATGTCGATCCCCGTCAGGGTGGGCCCGTGCTTGGCGTCGTACGCGAAGTGCACGTCCTCCAGCCGGACCTCGCCCCGCGCCCGCTCCAGGCGTACCGGGTCCGCGCGCTCGGTGATGTCCACCGGCAGGTCGAGGTACTCGAAGATGCGGCCGAACAGGGCGAGCGAGGTCTGGATCTGCACGCCGGTCGACAGGAGGCTCACGGCGGGCCGGAACAGGCCCTGCTGGAGCGTGACGAAGGCGACGAGGGTGCCGACCGACAGCGAGGGGGCGCCCGGCCGGAGGGTCATGCCCGCGGCCCAGTAGATGAGCGCGGGCATGGCGGCCATGACGATGCCGATGGTGGACATCCGCCAGCGTCCGGCCATGCTGGAGCGCACCTCGAGATCGACGAGCTTCTCGGACTCGTCGGAGAAGGACCGGGTCAGCGAGTCGGCGCGGCCCATGGTGCGACCGAGCAGGATGCCGCTCACCGACAGCGACTCGGTGACCGTCGCGGCCATGGCGGCCATCTGCTTCTGCCGCTTGAGGGTGATCTTCTTGCGCTCGCGGCCCACACGCCGGCTGATCCACACGAACACGGGCAGCAGGAGCAGCGAGACGAGGGTGAGCCGCCAGTCGAGCGCGAGCATCGCGACGATGGAGGCGATCACCGCCGTCAGGTTGGAGACGAGCGAGGTCGCGGTGGAGGTGACGGTCGCCTGCATGCCGCCGATGTCGTTGGCTATGCGGGACTGCACCTCGCCGGTCCGGGTGCGGGTGAAAAAGGCCAGCGGCATCCGCTGGAGCTGGGCGTAGACGGCGGTGCGCAGGTCGTGCATGACGCGCTGGCCGACGGTGGTGGAGATCAGCGTCTGCAGCACGCCGAAGACGCTGGTGACGACCGCGGTGAGGATCATGCCGAGCGCGAGCAGGCTGAGCAGCCCGGTGCGCCCCTGCGGGATGGCGACGTCCAGGATCTCCTTCAGCAGGAACGGCGAGGCCACCGCCACCAGCGAGGAGGCGCAGACGAGCAGCCCCACGACGGCGAGGCGGCCGCGGTAGGGGCGGAACAGGCCCACGATGCGGCGCAGCTCACGCGGCTGCTCCGCGGGGGCGGGCCGGTCGGGGTCGAGGGCTTCTTTCGATGGGATCCATTTCGGCTCTTCGGGGCGCATGGGCCTCCTTCTGGCGGGACCTGTCTGAGTACCAGACCTGATGAGACTCGAATGAGCATAGCTCATTGTTACCTATGCTCACAATGAACGTGGTCCTGGTACTGTTTCCCAGTATGAGGACCGCTTCCGAAACCGACAGCACGGACGGCGTGCTCGCCGAGCAGCTGCTGCGGCTGACCCGCCGGCTCCACCGCATCCAGAAGCACCATCTGGAACCGCTCGGCATCACCCCAGCCCAGAGCCGGCTGCTGCGCCTCGTCTCGCACTACGACGGTGACCGGCCGCCCCGGATGGCGGACCTCGCCGCCCGCCTGGAAGTCGTGCCCCGCGCCGTGACCACGCTGGTGGACGGCCTGGAGGCCGCCGCATGCGTGCGCCGCGCGCCCGATCCGGCGAACCGACGGGTCATAAGGATCGAGCTGACCGACACGGGCCGCGCCACGCTGCGCCGGCTGCGCAACGCGCGAACCGACGCGGCAGAGGAGATCCTGGCTCCGTTGACCGCCGAACAGCGCGAGGTGCTCGGCGGCCTGCTGAACGCTCTGACGGACGCCCCGCTGGAGGGCAGCTGCTGAGTAGGCCGCTCCGGGGCCGGCAGAGGGTTCCGCGGACTGGGCCGAACGAGTAGTCGAGGGGTCGCGCATGCCGCTGCTGGAACCGAAGCCCGGGGCCCTGCGGCCGCACGGCGTCACCGGCCCCGCCCCCGACCGGGTCCGCGACCACCACGCCGACGGCACCCCGGAGCCGCTGCGCACCGATCTGACGGAGCTGCTGGGCGCCGACAAGGTGCTGTGGAAGGTCTCCGACCTGGTCCGCTACGCCTCCGACGCCTCGCCGTACCGGTTCCTGCCGCAGGTGGTGGTGGTCGCCGAGGACATCGACGACGTCTCCGCGGTCCTCTCGTACGCGCACGGCCGCGGCCGTGAGGTCGTCTTCCGTGCCGCCGGCACCTCGCTGAACGGCCAGGCCCAGGGCGAGGACATCCTGGTCGACGTACGCCGCCACTGGTCCGGCGTCGAGGTGCTGGACGAGGGCCGCCGCGCCCGGATCCGGCCCGGCACCACCGTGGCGCGGGCCAATGCCGCGCTCGCCCGGCACGGCCGCGTCCTCGGCCCCGATCCGGCGAGCGCCGTCGCCTGCACGCTCGGCGGGGTCGTCGCCAACAACGCGTCCGGCATGACCGCGGGGACCACGAGGAACTCGTACCGCACCCTCTCCTCCCTCACCTTCGTGCTGCCCGGCGGGACCGTCGTGGACACCGCCGACCCGTCGGCGGACGAGGAGCTGGCGCGCGCGGAACCGGCGCTGTGCCGCGGACTGATGCAGATCAAGCGGGAGATCGAGGCCGACCCGGAGCTCGTCGCGCGGATCCGGTCCAAGCACGAGATCAAGAACACCACCGGCTACCGCCTCGACGCGTACCTGGACGGCGCCGGCCCCGTCGAGATCCTGCGCGGGCTGATGGTCGGCTCGGAGGGCACCCTCGGCTTCATCGCCGAGGTCGTCTTCGACACCGTTCCGCTGGACCGCGAGCTCACCAGCGCGCTGCTCTTCTTCCCCTCGCTGCCCGCCGCGGCCGCCGCCGTACCGCTGTTCAACGAGGCGGGCGCCCTCGCGGTGGAGGTCATGGACGGCAACACCCTGCGCGCCTCGGTCAGCGTCGAGGGCGTCCCCGCCGACTGGGCCGGGCTGCCGAAGGACACCACCGCCCTGCTGGTGGAGTTCCGCGCCCCGGACGAGGCGGGCCGCGCGCAGTACGAGCGCCGCGCCGCCGAGGTCCTCGCCGGGCTGGACCTGGTCGCTCCGGCGGCCTCGATCACCAATGCGTTCACCCGCGACACCAAGACGATCAACGGGTACTGGAAGGCCCGCAAGGCCTTCGTCACCGCCGTCGGCGGAGCCCGCGCCCCCGGCACCACCCTGATCACCGAGGACTTCGCGGTGCCGCCCTCCCGGCTGGCCGAGGCCTGCGAGGCGCTCCTCGCGCTCCAGGCCGAGCACGGCTTCGACGCGGCCGTCGCCGGCCACGCGGCCCACGGCAACCTGCACTTCCTGCTCGCCTTCGACGCGGCGAAGCCCGCCGACGTGGAGCGGTACGGGGCCTTCATGGACGCGTTCTGCCGGCTGACGGTGGAGCGGTTCGACGGCTCGCTGAAGGCCGAGCACTCCACCGGCCGCAACATGGCCCCCTTCCTGGAACTGGAGTGGGGGCCCAAGGCCACCGAGCTGATGTGGCGCACGAAGCGGGTCGTGGACCCGGACGGGCTGCTCGCCCCGCGCATCCTCCTCGACCGCGATCCGGCGGCCCATCTGCGCGGGCTGAAGACGATCCCGCACGTCGAGGCGGTGGCCGATCCGTGCATCGAGTGCGGCTTCTGCGAACCGACCTGTCCCAGCGAGGACCTGACGACCACGCCCCGCCAGCGGATCGTGCTGCGCCGGGAGATGATGCGCCAGCAGCCGGGATCCCGGGTGCTGGACGGCCTGCTCGACGCCTACGGCCACGACGCCGTGGACACCTGCGCGGGGGATTCCACCTGCAAGCTGGCCTGTCCCGTCGGCATCGACACGGGCGCGCTGATGCGGGAGTTCCGCCACCGCCGGCACAGCCCGCGCGAGGAGCGCGCCGCCGAGCTCGCCGCGCAGCGGTTCAAGGCCGTGGAGAGCGCCGCCCGGCTGGCCGTGGCCGCCGCCGACAAGCTGGTCGACCGGCTGCCCGACCCGGTCGGGGACCGGCTGCTGGAGACGGTCACCGGGGCCGCCCGCAAGGCGGTACGGCCCGACCTGGTGCCGAAGTGGCTGCCGCAGCTCCCCGGCGCCGCGGGGAAACTGCCCCGCACCGAGCGGGTGGGCGCGGCGGCGGTGTACTACCCGGCGTGCGTGAACCGGATCTTCCGCGGCCCCGGGGGCCGGCCCGGCCCCTCGCTGCCCGAGGCCGTGGTGGCGGTGTCGGAGCGGGCCGGGAAGCCGGTGTGGATCCCCGGCGATGTCGCGGGCACCTGCTGCGCGACGATCTGGCACTCGAAGGGGTACGAGGCGGGGAACCGGGTGATGGCCAACCGGATCGTGGAGGCCGCCTGGGGCTGGACCGCCGGCGGGCGGCTGCCGCTGGTGGTCGACGCCTCCTCGTGCACGCTGGGCATCGCGCACGAGGTGGTCCCGTTCCTGACGGACGACAACCGGGCGCTGCACGCGGAGCTGACGGTCGTCGACTCCCTCGTGTGGGCGGCGGACGAGCTGCTCGCGCACCTGGAGATCCGGCGCACGGTCGGCTCGGCCGTGCTCCATCCGACCTGCTCCATGCACCACTTGGGCGACGTGGCGCAGCTGCGGGCGGTGGCCGAGGCCTGCGCGGCGGAGGTGGTGGTTCCGCAGGATGCGGGCTGCTGTGCCTTCGCCGGCGACCGGGGCATGCTGCATCCGGAGCTGACGGCCTCGGCGACGGAGCGCGAGGCGGCGGAGGTGACCTCGCGGGCGTTCGACGCGCATCTGTCGGCGAACCGGATGTGCGAGGTGGGCATGGACCGGGCCACCGGCCGCAGTTACCACTCGGCGTTGCTGGAACTGGAGTGGGCCACTCGCCCTTGACGTCCGGGTACGAGGCGTTGACCTGGCGGTTTGCGTCAGCCCGAGCCGCACATCCCGTCGTGTGAGGCCCTGGCCAACGCAAAATCGATTGCCCGGGACCGGTCCGGAAGGCGAACCTTGCTCGGTTTGAACCACTCGACCAGTCATGAGGCGTCATGCAGATCAGCGATCTTCCGTATCCGGACCCCGGAGCACCCGACGCCCGCTCCGGCCCGCGCTTTCTCGTGTGGCTGGGGCTCGGCCAACTCGGCGGACAGGCCAAAAGCCTGTGCTGGGGACTGGTGCACTTCGGCGGCGTCGCCGGGCTGCCGTACGCGGTGGGCATGGGAGTCGAGGCGGTCGTGCAGCGCGACGGCACCCGGCTCCTGCTGGTCGGCGCGCTGCTGGCACTGATCGGCGTCGCCATCTCGGTCGGCGACGCGATGCTCCACCGGACCGCCGTCACCAACTGGATCACGGCCGCCGCGCGGGTGCAGCAGCTGCTCGCCCGCAAGACCGCCGAGCTGGGCTCCGCCCTGACCCGGCGGGTCGCGGCGGGCGAGGTGGTCGCGGTCTCCACGGGCGACGTGGAGAAGATCGGCTGGTTCGTCGAGGCGGTCTCCCGCTTCCTCGCCGCCGCCTTCTCCGTCGTCGCCATCTGCGTCGGCCTGCTGTTCTACGCGCCCTCGATCGGCGTGGTCGTCGCGATCGGCGTCCCCGTGCTGGCCCTGTCCGTGCTGCCGCTGCTGCCGCGTGCCACCCGGCGCGCCGACATCCAGCGCGAGAAGGCCGGCAAGGCCACCGAACTGGCCTCCGACACCGTCGCCGGCCTGCGGGTGCTGCGCGGCATCGGCGGCGAGGAGCTGTTCCTGGGCCGCTATCGCGAGGCCTCGCAGGAGGTCCGCAAGGCCGCCGTGCGCAGCGCCCGGATGTGGGCGCTGATCTCCGCGATCCAGGTGCTGCTCCCGGGCGCCCTGCTGATCACCGTGGTCTGGTACGGCTCCGGGCTCGTGCTCGACGGCCGCCTCGCGGTCGGTGAACTCGTCGCCGCCTTCAGCGCGGTGGCCACGATGCTCTACCCGCTGCGGCACTTCGAGGAGATCGCCATGGCGTACTCCTTCTCCCGGCCCTCCGCCGCGCGGGCGGCGCGGGTGCTGTCGCTGAGGCGTACGGACGCCCCCGAGCCGGAAGCGGCGCAGGCCCGGATCCCCGGGACTCCGGCGCCGGGCGGAGACCTGTACGACCCCGCGACGGGACTGCTGGCCCCGACGGGCCGGTTCACCGCCGTGGTCTGCGGGGACCCGGACCTGGCGGGCAGGCTCGCCGAGCGTCTCGGCGGGCATCCGGCGGACGACGGCCCGGCGTCCGAGCGGGTCTCGGTGCTGCTGGGCGGGGTCGCGCTGGACGAGCTGGCACTGGACACCGCGCGCACGCTGGTCCTCGTACAGGACAAGGACCCGGTGCTGCTGTCCGGAACGCTGCGCGAGCTGTTCGCCGTACCGGCGTCCGGAGCGGTCGAGCCCGGGGCGGCGCTGGCCGCCGCCCAGTGCACGGACGTCCTGGACGCGCTGCTGCAGTCGGCGCCGGACGGTGTGGACGACCCGATGGACGCGCGGATCACCGAGCGCGGCCGGTCGCTCTCCGGCGGGCAGCGGCAGCGGCTCGCGCTGGCGCGGTCCCTGGCCACCGACCCGGAGGTGCTGGTGCTGGACGAGCCGACCTCGGCCGTCGACTCACACACCGAGGCGCGGATCGCGGACGGGATCAGCGCCCTGCGCGCCGGGCGGACGACGGTGGTACTGGCCTCCTCGCCGCTGCTCCTGGACCGCGCCGACCGGGTGGTCCTGATCCACGAGGGCGCGGTCGCCGCGACGGGTACGCACCGCGAACTGCTGCACGGCGAACCGCTCTACCGGGCGGTCGTCACCCGCGAGACCGACGAGGAACAGCGGGTGGCCCCCATCGAACTGACCCGGCTGGAAGAAGACCGGCTGGAAAAGGCACTGACAGAGATCGAGGAATCCGCATGATCGGCGTGGCGCCGCCGCAATACGATCCGGCGGCCCCCTCATCGGCCGCCACCCTGCCCGTGGGCACGCCGGCGACCGTACGGGGCTACGTGCGCGGCCTGTTCCGCCGCCACCGGCGGGCCTTCGTGGTGCTGGTGACGGTCAACGCGGCCGCGGTGACGGCCTCCATGGTCGGCCCGTACCTCCTGGGCCGGGTCGTGGACCAGCTGGCGGCGGGGGCGCGCGAGCTCCATCTTGGGCGCGTGGCCCTGCTGTTCGCGCTGGCCCTCGTCGCCCAGACCTTCTTCGTCCGGCTGGTCCGGCTGCGCGGCGCGATGCTCGGCGAGGAGATGCTGGCCGACCTTCGCGAGGACTTCCTGGTGCGGTCCGTGGGCCTTCCCCCGGGCGTGCTGGAGCGAGCCGGCACCGGTGACCTGCTGTCGCGGATCACCACCGACATCGACCGGCTGGCCAACGCGATGCGCGAGGCCGTGCCGCAGCTGGCCATCGGCGTGGTCTGGGTCGCGCTGCTCTTCGGGGCGCTCACGGTGACCGCGCCGCCGCTGGCCCTGGCCGCGCTGGTGGCACTGCCGGTGCTGGTGGTCGGCTGCCGCTGGTACTTCCGGCGGGCGCCGTCGGCGTACCGCTCCGAGGCGGCCGGGTACGCGGCGGTCTCGGCCGTGCTCACCGAGACGGTGGACGCCGGGCGCACCGTGGAGGCGCACCGCCTCGGCCCGGACCGGATCGCGCTGTCGGAGCGGCGGATCAAGGAGTGGACTGCGTGGGAGCGGTACACGCTGTACCTGCGGACGATCCTCTTCCCCGTCATCAACGTCACCTTCGTGACGATCCTCGGCTCCGTGCTGATGATCGGCGGCTACTGCGTGCTGCAGGGCTGGATGTCCGTGGGCCAGCTGACCACCGGCGCGCTGCTGGCGCAGATGATGGTCGACCCGATCGGCCTGATCCTGCGCTGGTACGACGAGCTGCAGGTCGCCCAGGTCTCGATCGCCCGCCTGGTGGGCGTACGGGAGATCGAGCCGGACGCGGGGGACGCGGGCGTCTCCCCGGAGGGGCGTGCCGTACGGGCCGACGAGGTGCGCTTCGGCTACCGGGAGGGCGTGGACGTGCTGCACCAGGTGTCCATGTCCGTGCCGCCGGGCACCCGGATGGCACTGGTCGGCCCCTCGGGCGCGGGCAAGTCCACGCTGGGCCGGCTGCTGGCCGGCATCTACGCGCCGCGGACCGGCGAGGTCACCCTCGGCGGGGCGGAGCTGTCGCGGATGCCCGCGGAGCGGGTGCGCGAGCAGGTGGCGCTGGTCAACCAGGAGCACCACGTGTTCGTGGGCTCGCTGCGGGACAACCTGCGGCTGGCCCGCACCGGGGCCGGTGACGCCGAGCTGTGGGCGGCGCTGGGCGCGGTGGACGCGGACGGCTGGGCCCGGGCGCTGGAGACCGGTCTGGACACCGAGGTGGGCTCGGGCGGTACGGCGCTGACCCCGGCGCAGGCACAGCAGATCGCGCTGGCCCGGCTGGTGCTGGCCGACCCGCACACGCTGGTGCTGGACGAGGCCACCTCGCTGCTGGACCCGCGGGCCGCACGGCACCTGGAGCGCTCGCTGGCCCGGGTGCTCGACGGCCGTACCGTGATCGCGATCGCCCACCGGCTGCACACCGCACACGACGCGGACGTGATCGCGGTGGTCGAGGGCGGCCGGATCAGCGAACTGGGCTCGCACGACGAGCTTGTCGCTGCGGACGGCGCGTACGCGGCGCTCTGGCGCTCCTGGCACGGCTGACCGGCCCGCACCGCCTGTCGTACGAGGCCCCGGCCCCCCGCTGACCTGCGGGGGGGGGGCCGGGGCCTTCGCCGTGCCGGAGGAACTCCCGGACAGGCTCTAGATGAAGCCGAGGGCGGAGGCTCCGCCTATGCCGCCGAGCAGCATGAACACGGGCATCAGCACCTTGAGCTCCACCCAGCTGCCGGCCCGGAAGCGCATGCCCTTGGGCGGGCCGATGGGGTACCAGCGCTTCCCTGCGATCGGGAGGGGCCACAGGACGGGGCAGCCGGAGACGGTCAGGGCGTCGCCGATGTCGTGGACCAGGGCGCCGAGCAGGATCGGCAGGCCGAGCCAGAGATATTCCTGTCCGGGGCCGGTGAACAGCCATCCGGCGCCGTTGCCGGGCTGGTCGAGGACGCCGGCCAGGATCCAGGCGCTGGTGGCGCCCAGCAGCCAGACGAGGACGTCGCTGGACATCCGGGCCGCCCGCCACAGCAGGCCCTCGACGGCCAGGACCAGGTGGACGAAGAGCAGGACCAGCACACCCCAGCGGTCGGTGGTGGCCGCGAGTGCGGAGGAGCCGCCGCCGATCAGGACGGCCCACAGCCAGGTGTGCGTCAGGGTGCGGTGGCCGCCGGTCCGACGGGCGTCCTTGGGGGCGCGGGTGGCCTTGTAGACCGCGTAGGAGATCTTGTCGACCACCTCGCACAGGCCCCGGGAGAGCGGGCCGAAGGCGCGCGAGATCGTCGCCGACTTGTGGTCCAGGTCGGGGGCGAGCGCGGCGCCGGCGCAGATGAGCGCTCCGACGACGAGGACCGGCCAGGGCATCGGGTGCCCGGCGGCCGCGGCCGCCGCTCCCACCCCCAGCCAGGCTGCCGCCCCGGACAGTGAGTGCGCCGGACCCATCATGGTCGTTCCCCGCCCCAGTCGTGTGGTGGTCGGACCCTGTTGACGGTTTCGTTCGGGCCCGGTCAACGGCACAGCGTACCGGCGGTGATCTTCGATCCGTCCGCCGGTTCCCTCTTCCGACGGGAAACCAGGCAAGATGGGGGGTGTGACCCTCATTGATCAGCTCCCGCCGAACGCCGACCCCGACGCCCTCTTCGAGGCTTTCTCCTCGTGGGCGGAGGATCAGGGCATCACCCTGTACCCGGCTCAGGAGGAGGCGCTGATCGAGGTCGTCTCCGGCGCGAACGTGATCTTGTCCACCCCGACCGGCTCCGGCAAGAGCCTCGTCGCGGCGGGCGCGCACTTCACCGCCCTCGCCCAGGACAAGGTGACCTTCTACACCGCCCCGATCAAGGCGCTGGTGTCGGAGAAGTTCTTCGACCTGTGCAAGCTGTTCGGCACCGAGAACGTCGGCATGCTGACGGGCGACGCCTCCGTGAACGCGGACGCCCCGGTGATCTGCTGCACCGCCGAGGTGCTGGCCTCCATCGCCCTGCGCGACGGCAAGTACGCCGACATCGGCCAGGTCGTGATGGACGAGTTCCACTTCTATGCCGAGCCGGACCGCGGCTGGGCCTGGCAGATCCCGCTGCTGGAGCTCCCGCAGGCGCAGTTCGTCCTGATGTCGGCGACGCTCGGCGACATGAAGCGGTTCGAGGAGGACCTGACCCGGCGCACCGGCCGGCCGACCTCGGTGGTGCGCTCCGCGAGCCGGCCCGTGCCGCTGTCGTACGAGTACGTCACGACGCCGATCACCGACACCATCACCGAGCTGCTGGAGACCCGGCAGGCCCCGGTGTACATCGTGCACTTCACGCAGGCCCAGGCGGTCGAGCGGGCGCAGTCGCTCATGAGCATCAACATGTGCACCCGCGAGGAGAAGGACAAGATCGCCGATCTGATCGGCAACTTCCGCTTCACCACCAAGTTCGGCCAGAACCTCTCCCGCTACGTCCGGCACGGCATCGGCGTCCACCACGCGGGCATGCTGCCCAAGTACCGGCGCCTGGTCGAGAAGCTGGCCCAGGCCGGCCTGCTGAAGGTGATCTGCGGTACCGACACCCTCGGCGTCGGCGTCAACGTCCCCATCCGCACGGTGCTGTTCACCGCGCTCACCAAGTACGACGGCAACCGGGTCCGCACGCTGCGCGCCCGCGAGTTCCACCAGATCGCCGGCCGCGCCGGCCGGGCCGGCTTCGACACGGCGGGCTATGTGGTCGCCCAGGCGCCCGAGCACGTCATCGAGAACGAGAAGGCCCTCGCGAAGGCGGGCGACGACCCGAAGAAGCGCCGCAAGGTGGTGCGCAAGAAGGCTCCCGAGGGCTTCGTCGCCTGGTCGGACACCACCTTCGAGAAGCTCATCGCCGCCGACCCGGAGCCGCTCACCTCCCGGTTCAAGGTCACCAACATCATGCTGCTGTCGGTCATCGCCCGCCCGGGCGATGCCTTCAAGGCGATGCGCCACCTCCTGGAGGACAACCACGAGCCGCGCAAGGCGCAGCTGCGGCACATCCGCCGGGCGATCGCGATCTACCGCTCGCTGCTGGACGGGGGCGTGGTCGAGAAGCTCGACACCCCGGACGCGGAGGGCCGCACCATCCGGCTCACCGTCGACCTCCAGCAGGACTTCGCGCTCAACCAGCCGCTGTCCACCTTCGCCCTGGCCTCCTTCGACCTGCTGGACCCCGAGTCCCCCTCCTACGCGCTGGACATGGTCTCCGTGGTCGAGTCCACGCTGGACGACCCGCGCCAGATCCTGGCCGCGCAGCAGAACAAGGAGCGCGGCATCGCCGTGGGTGCGATGAAGGCCGACGGGATCGAGTACGAGGAGCGGATGGAGCGTCTCCAGGACGTCACCTATCCCAAGCCGCTCGAAGAGCTCCTCTTCCACGCCTACGACGTGTACCGCAAGAGCCACCCGTGGGTCGGCGACCACCCGGTCTCCCCGAAGTCGATCATCCGCGACATGTACGAGCGCGCGATGACCTTCACCGAGTTCACCTCCTTCTACGAACTCGCCCGCACCGAGGGCATCGTGCTGCGCTACCTGGCGGGCGCGTACAAGGCGCTGGACCACACCATCCCCGACGACCTCAAGTCCGAGGACCTGCAGGACCTCATCGCATGGCTGGGCGAGCTCGTCCGCCAGGTCGACTCCAGTCTGCTCGACGAGTGGGAGCAGCTGGCGAACCCGGAGGTGGAGACGGCGGAGCAGGCCCAGGAGAAGGCCGACCAGGTCAAGCCGGTCACGGCGAACGCCCGCGCCTTCCGCGTCCTGGTCCGCAACGCCATGTTCCGCCGCGTGGAGCTCGCCGCCCTGGACCACGTCGACCAGCTGGGCGAGCTGGACGCCGAGGCCGGCTGGGACGCCGACGCCTGGGGCGAGGCCATGGACGGGTACTGGGACGAGTACGACGACCTGGGCACGGGTCCCGACGCCCGCGGACCGAAGCTGCTCCAGATCGAGGAGGACCCGGCGCACGGGCTGTGGCGCGTCCGCCAGACCTTCGCGGACCCCAACGGGGACCATGGCTGGGGCATCAGTGCCGAGGTCGACCTCGCGGCCTCCGACGAGGAAGGCCGTGCGATCATCCGGCTGACCTCGGTCGGTGAGCTCGGCGCGCTCTGAACCACCCCCGCAAGCGACCCGACCCACCCCAGCACCCGGACCCGCCGGAACCGCCGGACCCGACAGTGGAGAAGCTCTGATGACGAATCCCGCCGAGAGACTCGTCGATCTGCTCGACCTGGAGCAGATCGAGGTCAACATCTTCCGCGGCGCCAGCCCGCAGGAATCCCTCCAGCGGGTCTTCGGCGGGCAGGTCGCCGGCCAGGCCCTGGTGGCCGCCGGCCGTACCACCGAGAGCGACCGCCCGGTCCACTCGCTGCACTCGTACTTCCTGCGCCCCGGCATCCCCGGGGTGCCGATCGTGTACCAGGTGGAGCGGGTGCGCGACGGGCGGTCCTTCACCACGCGCCGGGTCACCGCGGTCCAGCAGGGCAAGACGATCTTCAATCTCACCGCCTCCTTCCATCATCCGGAGGAGGGCAGCATCGAGCACCAGCTGCCTCCCCGACTCGACTTCCCCCACCCGGACACGCTCCCGAAGGTCGCGGACGAGATCCGCGAGCACTTGGGCGCGCTGCCCGAGGCGCTGGAGCGGATGGCCCGCCGCCAGCCGTTCGACATCCGGTACACGGACCGGCTCCGCTGGACTCCCGAGGAGCTCAAGGACGCCGATCCGCGCAGCGCGGTGTGGATGCGCGCGGTCGGCCCGCTGGGTGACGACCCGCTGGTGCACACCTGCGCCCTCACCTACGCCAGTGACATGACCCTCCTCGACGCCGTGCGCATCCCCGTGGAGCCCCTGTGGGGCATGCGCGGTTTCGACATGGCCTCGCTGGACCACGCCATGTGGTTCCACCGGCCGTTCCGCGCGGACGAGTGGTTCCTGTACGACCAGGAGTCGCCCATCGCGCACGGCGGCCGGGGCCTCGCCCGGGGCCGCATCTACGACCTGGAGGGCAGGCTGCTGGTCTCCGTGGTCCAGGAAGGCCTCTTCCGCCCGTACGCCGAGAACGCGGCCAAGCCTCCCGTGTCACCCCAGTAGCCCACCCCCTTCCGCCAGTCCGCCCCGTCCACGAAGAGCTGAGCGCCCCGATGCCCACCCCGGCCCTCCCCTGCCCCTGCGGGCTGCCCGCCGCCTACCCGGAGTGCTGCGGCCGCTTCCACTCCGGTGCGCAGCAGGCGCCCACCGCCGAGCTGCTGATGCGCTCCCGTTTCAGCGCGTTCGCCGTCGGCGACACCGCCTACCTGCTGCGCTCCTGGCACCCGAGCACCCGGCCCGGCCGGCTCGACCTGGACCCCGGCCAGCGCTGGGAGCGTCTGGAGATCCTCGCCACCGAGCGCGGCGGGATGTTCGAGACGGAGGGATCGGTGGAGTTCCGGGCGCACTACCGCGAGGGCCGGCACGCCGGTTCCCTGCACGAGCACAGCGCCTTCGCCCGGGAGGCCGGGGCCTGGGTCTACGTCGGCCCCCTCTCCCCCGTCGACTTCGACTGACCGCGGGCCCCGGTCAGCGCGAAGTCCAGGCTGGTGCGGTACCAGTGGGCCTCGTCCGGCGGCTCCGCCCGCAGCAGCCGCAGCGCCACGGCCGCCGCGGCGGGGATCTGCGGATGTCCGTACGGCGGGGGCGGGGCGAGCGCGGCCAGCAGGATTCGCTCCGCCGGATCGGTCACGGCCTCCCGCAGCTCCTCCTCCGGGAGGACGGAGGCCAGCACCGCGGCCCGCTCCCAGGGGTCGGCGGTTCGTCTCAGCAGCAGCCCCACATGCCGACCGCGCCACTTCCGAGCCCGCAGATCCGCCTTGACGGCCAGCAGTTCCCGGTCGGCCGGGGGTGCGCTCCCGCGCAGCATCCCCGCCTCCCGGCCGGCGAACTCCCTCAGCTCCGCGGCCAGATAGAGCCACACCACCACCCGGTAGCGATTGATCCGGTAGCCGACCGGGGTGACGTGCCCGCACCGCGCGAGCCGGGTGAACCGGCCCGGGCTGACCCCCAGCACCGCACCGGCGGCCTCTGCTCCGGCCACGGTCTCGACCCGCTCCCGCAGCACGTCCGGGAACCCCTCGGCCGACCGGACCCGCTCCAGCTCGGCCCGCGTGTACCGCGCGGCCCCTCCCGGCGCCGGCGGCCCGGCCCGTACGATGCCCAGCTGCACGGCCCGGGCGAACTCGGTCCGGGTCAGCCTCAGTTCCTCGGCCGCCCGGGCGCCGCCCACCGCCGCATCCGGCAGCGGCTCCGCCCGCACCGCCGACGGCCCGGCCGCCGCCCGTACCGCCGGCGAGGACTGCCCCCGTACATCCGACAAGACCTGCGTCGCGACCTCCATGACGGTCCTCCCCCACACGAGACGATTACTCTGTGTGAAAACCGTAACTCAGCGCTACGACACCCCGCGAGGCCTGTGGACAACTCCGGAAAACCCGGGAAACCCCCGGAAACCCAGGGGCCTCAGCCCCCCGTGATCCGCCGCTCAGCCACTCCCAAGTGCTCCCCCACCCGGTTGACCAGCAGCGTCATCTCATACGCGACCTGGCCGATGTCGGCCTCGGCGGCGCTCAGCACGCACAGCGAACTCCCCGCGCCCGCCGCCATGACGAACAGCGCGCCGTCGTCGTACTCGACCATCGTCTGACGCACCTCGCCCGCCCGGAAGTGCCGGCCCGACCCCTTCGCCAGACTCTGCAACCCCGCCGCCACCGCCGCCAGATGCTCCGCGTCCTCCCGGGCCAGCCCCGCGCTCGCACCCGTCACCAGGCCGTCGTTGGAGAGCACCACCGCATGCCTGACCTGCTGGACCCTGCGCGTCAGGTCATCGAGCAGCCAGTCGAGTTGCTTGTCCAGTGCCATTTCGAGCCCCTCCCCGTCGACGCCGCCGGCATGGCCGCGCCCCACCCCTCGTAGTAAGTGCCGCAAGCCTTCCCCACCAGCGCCTTTCGGGCAAGGAGGATGTGCCCATGGCGAAGAAGATGACTCAAGAGGAATGGCGGGCATTCGTCTCGTACGGGACCCGCACCGGCAAGCTGACCACCGTCCGCGAGGACGGCAGCCCGCACGTCGCACCCGTCTGGTTCGTTCTCGACGGCGACACCTTCGTGTTCAACACCGGCAAGGACACGGTGAAGGGGCGCAACCTGCTGCGCGACGGCCGCGTCGCGCTCTGCGTGGACGACGACCGTCCGCCGTACTCCTACGTCGTCCTCCAGGGGCGCGCCGAGATCGGCGAGGACCTGGAGGAGATGCTCCCCTGGGCGACGCAGATCGCCGCCCGCTACATGGGTGAGGAGCGCGCCGAGGCCTTCGGCCGCCGCAACGCCGTCCCCGGCGAACTCCTCGTCCGCGTCTCCGTCGACAAGGTGATCTCCGTCGACGGCATCACCCACTGACCCGCGCGCCGCCCCTTCCCCTGCCGCGGTCCGGCCCCCTCACACGGAATCGGCCTGCGGCTCCACCGAGTCCAGCAGCCGGGCGGTGTGCACCCGCCCGGCGTACTCGACCAGCCTGATCAGCACTTCCTTCCCCGAGTCCCTGTCCCGCGCGTCACACAGCACCACCGGGGTTCCCGACTCCAGATCCAGTGCCCTCGCCACCTCGTGCGCCCCGAACCGCCGTGCGTCCGTGAAGCAGTTGACGGCCACCACGAACGGGATGCGCCGGTGCTCGAAGTAGTCCACCGCCGGGAAGCAGTCCTCCAGCCGGCGTGTGTCCGCGAGCACCACCGCGCCGAGGGCGCCCTGCGACAGCTCGTCCCACAGGAACCAGAACCGGTCCTGTCCCGGCGTCCCGAACAGGTAGAGCGACAGCCCCGACCGGATGGTGATCCGCCCGAAGTCCATGGCCACGGTCGTGGTCGTCTTCCGGGCGACCCCACCCGTGTCGTCGACCAGCTCGCCCGCCTCGCTGAGCAGCTCCTCCGTCCGCAGCGGCCGGATCTCGCTGACCGCGCCGACCAGCGTCGTCTTGCCGACACCGAACCCGCCCGCCACGAGTATCTTCAGCGAGAGCGCCGCCAGTTCCCCGTCGTCCTCCGGATCCGCATGCACGTCCGGTCCGCCGGTCCCGTCGTGGTGTTGTCCCATCACAGCGCTCGCAATCCCTCGATGACTTCACGCAGAATCCGTTCGTCCGGCAGACGGGCGGGCGGCACCGGACGGCTCACCTTGACGTGGCCGCCCTCCAGCAGGTCCCCGAGCAGCACCCGCACCACGCCCACCGGCAGGTCCGCGTCCGCGGCGAGCTCCGCCACCGACTGGGTCACGGACCGGCAGAGCCCGAGCAGCGCCCGGTGTTCGGGGCCGAGCAGCGACTCGGCCGCCGCGCCCCCGCCTTCGCCGTCCACGACGACCAGCGCGATCAGGTCGAACCGGACCCCGTGGGGTCCCGGCTTCGTACGCCCGCCCGTCATCGCGTACGGACGGACGAGCGGGCCCGCGTCGGCGTCGTACCACTGGCCGTTCATGGACCGGACCGCCGCCATCAGCCCGCGGCCGGCGGCCGTGCCGCGAACCGGGACGGGGTGTACAGGTGCTCCCCGACCCGCTTCACGAGCCGGGCCATCTCGTACGCGATCAGCCCGATGTCGGCGCTCGCCGCGCTCAGCACGGCCAGGCAGGAGCCGTCCCCCGCGGCCGCGACGAAGAGGAACCCCTCGTCCATCTCCACCATCGTCTGACGCACGCCCCCGGCGTGGAAGTGCCGGCCCGCGCCCTTCGCGAGACTGTGGAAGCCGGAGGCGACGGCGGCCAGATGCTCCGCGTCCTCCCGGCTCAGCGCGCTCGATGCGCCCACCGCCAGGCCGTCGTTGGACAGGACCACGGCATGCCGGACCTCGCGGACCCGGACCACCAGATCGTCCAGCAGCCAGTCCAGTTCGCCGGACCGGCGGATTCCGTCGGGGTTGAATCTCTGGTGCTCGATCATCACACTTCTCCTTCGCTGCCTGCGTGGGTGCCGGTCTCCTGGGCGCCGGTCTCCTGGGCGCCGCGGACCCAGCCGGCCCGGTAGGACGCCATCCGGTCCCGGGCCTGCTCAGGGCTGAGCCCCGGCGGCTCCTCGGGCAGGCGCGTCCCGGCCGGGTCCTTCGGAGCGGGGGCCTCGCGCAGCTGCGGGACCAGGCTGGCCTGGCGTACGCGGCGCGGCAGTTCGGCGGCCTCCGCGCCCCCGGGGCCCCGCGGTCGCAGGGAGGCCACCGGGGCCGGGCGCGGCTCCTCCTCCCGTACGGGAACCCGCTCCGGCGCCGGGATGCCGCGGGGTTCCTCCCGTACCGGGGACCGGCGCGCGTCCTCCCGTACCGCCGACCTGCGCGCGTCCTCCCGCACGACGGTCATCGCGGGCGGCTGCGGCGCCCGCTCCCCCGGCTCCGCGGGGGCCTCGAAGAGCGCGGCCGGGTCCGGCGCCTGCCCGGAGCCGGTCTCGATCGCGCCCTGGAGCAGGGAGTTCGGCAGGAGCACCACGGCGGTCGTACCACCGTACGGCGACGTGCGCAGGTGCACCCGCACACCGTGCCGGGCGGAGAGCCGGCTGACCACGAAGAGCCCGAGCCGGTCGCTGTCGAAGAGGTCGAGGGCCTCGGACTGCTCGATGCGCCGGTTGGCCTCGTGGAGGGAGTCGCGGCCCATGCCGAGCCCGCGGTCCTCCACCTCCAGGACGTATCCGGCGCCGACGGGTTCGCCGCTGACGCGGACCTTGGTGTGGGGCGGGGAGAACTGGGTGGCGTTCTCGATAAGTTCGGCGAGCAGGTGCGTGAGGTCGGCGACCGCGCCGCCGAGCACGGCGGCCTCGGCCAGCTGACGGACCTCGACCCGCGGGTAGTCCTCGATCTCGGACACGGCGGCCCGTACGACGTTCGTCAGCGGGACCGGCATCCGCCAGGCCCGCCCGGGAGCGGCTCCGGACAGGATGATCAGGCTCTCCGCGTGCCGGCGCATCCGCGTCGTGAGGTGGTCGAGGCGGAAGAGGTCGCCGAGTTCGCCCGGGTCGTCGGAGCGCCGTTCCATCGAGTCGAGCAGGGTGAGCTGCTTGTGCACCAGGACCTGGCTGCGGCGTGCCAGGTTGACGAAGACGCCGCTCACGCCGCTGGCGAGCTCGGCACGCTCGACGGCGGCGCTGAGCGCCGCCCGGTGGACGGTGGCGAGGGCCTCGCCGACCTGGGTGATCTCGTCGTCGGCCGGGGGTGGGGGCGGGGTCTCGGCCTCGACGTCGATGTCCTGGCCGGCCCGGAGCCGGTCCATGGCCTGCGGGAGCTTGCGGTGGGCGATCTCCAGGGCGGTGTTGCGCAGCGAGACGAGTTCCACGACGAGGGCGCGGCCGATGCGCACGGAGATGACGAGGGAGGCGGCGACGGCGGCGAGGCCCAGCAGTACGGCGGCTCCGGCGGGGCTGAGACCGCCCTGGGCGAGGGGGTCGGTGCGGTCGACGGCTCCGGCGTGGGCGGCGGCGGCGATCTCGCGCATCGAGGTGCTGATGCTCGTGTACGCGGCGTCCCAGCCGGCGGGCGCGCCGCGGGCCGCGTCCCTGGCCTGTCCGATGGCCGCGTCCCTGGCCTGCCCGGTGGCCGCTTCCCTGGCCGTGCCCGCGGCCGCTCCCGTGGTTGCCGCGCCGACGAGCACCCGGTCCTCGGCGGCGGTCAGTTCGGCGTAGGCGGCGCTCTTCGCGACGGACTGCCAGGCGGCCTGCTGGGCGGCGGGCAGATCGTCGGCGCTGCCCGCGGTGAGGGCACGGCGGGTCTCGATGACGCCGGTCAGGCGCCGAAGCGTTTCGGCGGTGCGCGGGCCGGACGCGGCGATCAGCGCGTCCTCGCGGGAGAGGAGTTCCCCGGCCCGGGCGAATTCGAGCAGGACGCGGGCTTCGGGACCCAGTTCGGCCTCGGCGCCGCCGGTGAGGGAACCGTCGACGGCGAGGGCGCTGTCGACGACGCGCGCGTACGCCTCCTGCGCCGCGTCCTGGGTCGCCCGCCGGTCCGTGACGTCCTTGCGGGTGGCGCCGAGCCCCTCCGCCGCGGCCACGAAGGCGCCGACGCGGACCACGACGTCGGAGCGGTGGTCGCCGGACTCGGCGACGGTGTGCCGGTCGCCGAGCCGCAGCCGCCGGACGGCGGCATCGGTGCGCCGCGTCTGCGCTTCCAGCGCGGCGCCCTGGTCGGAGCCGGGATCGGCCAGGTAGCGGACGGCGGCGCGCCGTTCGGCCTGGAGCTCGGTCACGGCCGCCGCGACGGGGGTGCGAATCTGCTCGTCGACGCGCTGGGCGCTGGTGAGCCGGGCGATGTCCTGGGCGGTGCTGACGGTCGCGAAGCCCCAGAGGGCGAGGAGGGAGACGACCGGGACCATCAGGAGGGAAACGATCTTCGCGCGGACGGAGGCGGGGCGCAGCGTGGGCCTGCGGGACCCGCCGCCGGAAGCCGCGGCGGCCCCGGCCGCCGTCACCAGGCCGGGTCCGCCGGACCGTCCGTCGTCCGGCGGAGCCGGTTCCTCGGCGGGCGGTCCGGCGTGGGCCCGGCGGCCGCGCGCCGGGGGCGCGGGCAGCTGCGGCGCAGCTGCTTCCGGTCGTCTGCGGGGTGGGCGCATGGGCTCCTCGTTCCGGGTGCGGTCCAGCGGGGGGGGTGCGGGGCAGGTCGGCTCGGGAGCTCAGCGGGCCGGAGCGGGCGGCACCGCGGAGGCCGCCCGAGCCGGCGCCGGTGCCTGCCCGCCCAGGTGCCGGGCGGCCGATGCCGAGGCGGCGTGCTCGTCGGCGGTCGGGGAGAGCGCGACGAACGCGGCGGTGATGAACAGGTACGAGCCGAGCCCGACGGCGAGCGGGAAGATGAACTGCATCGCGGTGGCGCCGGGCAGGGCCTGGTCCGAGGGGACGACGCGGACGGCGACCGCCAGCATCCCGGTGTAGTGCATGCTGCTGACGGCGGCGCCCATGACGAGCGAGGCGACGGCCACGGCGACCGGTGCCTTGATGTTGAGCGCGGCCCACAGCGCGGCGGTGGCCGCGACGACGGCGATCGCGACCGAGAGTGCGACCACGAGCGGGTCGTACGAGACGCTGCCGTGCAGGCGCAGGGCGGCCATGCCGAGGTAGTGCATGCTGGCGACGCCGAGACCGGTGGTGAGGCCCCCGAGGACGAGGGCGCGGCCGCGGGCCCGTCCGTAGCCGACGGCGAACACCCCGGCGCCGACGACAAGTACGGCGACGAGGAGGCTGAGGATGGTCAGCGGCACGTTGTAGTGGATCTCGGTGCCGGTGACGTTGAAGCCGAGCATCGCGACGAAGTGCATCGTCCAGATGCCGGTGCCGATGGCGGAGGCCGCGGTGAGGAGCCAGTTGCGGCGGGAGGAGCCGGTCGTCGCGGCGAGCGCGCGGACGGTGCAGCGCAGCCCGAGGGCCGCGCCGATGGATGCCATCACGTATGACAGTACGGGTGTCAGCCAGCCATAGGCCGCGTGGTCGAGGTGTCCCATGGCCCCGGGACGCTAGTCCGGGTGAGGGCGCGAACAAGGGGCGCATTTCGAAAGCAGCTGGAACTGCTGGAATATGACAGAGCTACGTTCGTCTTCGATCACGCCACGTGCCACCTTGCACACGCACCGCGCGGAGCCCATGGGGGATCATGTCCACATGAGCGAAGACCACACGCACGTGCAGGAGTTCTTCGGGACGCGCGCCGCCGACTGGGACCGGAAGTTCCCGTCGGACGGCCCCGCGTTCGAGGCGGCCGTGGCCGAATTCGGCCTGTGCCCCGGAGACCGCGTCCTCGACGCGGGCTGCGGGACCGGGCGGGCGCTGACGGCGCTGCGCGCCGCCGTCGGCCCGGCCGGCACGGTGCTCGGAGCGGACCTCACCCCGCAGATGCTGGCCGCCGCACGGCGGGCCGGGCGGGACGCCGCGGGCGCGCTGCTGCTGGCGGACGTGGCCCGGCTGCCGCTGCGCGACGGGGTGCTCGACGCCGTGTTCGCCGCCGGGCTCGTCGCGCACCTGCCCGACCCGGAGGCGAACCTGCGCGAGCTCGCCCGCATCGTGCGCCCCGGCGGCCGGCTCGCCCTGTTCCACCCGATCGGCCGGGCGGCCCTGGCGGCGCGACAGGGCCGCGAGCTGACGCCGGACGACATGCGGGCCGAGCACAACCTGGGCCCGCTGCTCGCGGGTTCGGGCTGGGACATGACCTCGTACGCCGACGACGACGCCCGCTTCCTGGCACTCGCGCTGCGCCGCCCCTGACCGCCCTCCCCGCAGACACCTGGAACAGGCATCCGGAACAGACACGCGTAACAGGGACTCGTGTCGGACACTTCGTACGTCGGCACCTGGCCCGGGACCCGCGGAGGTGCCCCGGATCACGCCGGAGGCTGAGCCTCGGCCCCGGCCGGTCGGCGCGGATGGGGCACGGGGCATCCCCCCGAGCCGGGCACCGGGAACGTGCCGAGCTCGCCCACGTCGTAGCCGTGGGGGTAGCCCTTGATCTCCGGGTTCTGCCGGGCGTAGTGCGGGGCCTTGCGCGGCGGCAGCAGCCGGATCGCGCGCCCGCGCAGCTTGAGGGCGCCCTGGAACAGCCGCTTGACCTGCGGGCGGGGGCTCTCGTAGCGGAAGGCGGACAGCAGCGGCTCGTCGAGGAGGGAGAGGCTGAGCGCGCGCACGGCGGGGGTGAGCGCCGCCGGGTACCAGGAGGCCATCAGGGCGATGGTGGAGTCGGCGACCTTGCGGCCGCCCTCGTCCCAGCCGAAGTGGGCCTCCTCGTAGGAGTTCAGGGTCTCCTCGAACTCCTCGAAGGAGCCCGGGATGTCCGTGATGCCCAGGTGCCGGCCGAGCTCGGCGTAGTAGTTCGCACTGGCGCGGCGCTCGTGGTGGGTCAGCGGCCGCCAGCCGTAGGCGTCCAGCCAGCGCGCCGGAATCACCACGAACGTGCACAGGACGTAGCGCATGTCCTCGTTGGTGATGTCGTAGGCGCGGTGCATCTGGTTGACGCGGCGGATCGCGGTGCGCGCGGTCTCGCTCTCGAACCCGTGCTCCACGACGGCGTCGAGGAGCAGCGAGGTGTCGTCGTAGCGCTTCTGCGGGCGCTCGGTGAACTCGGCTGTCTCGGCGAGCAGGCTGCCGATGCTGGGGACGGCGTACGTGCGGAAGAGGGCGAGCTCCAGGGCGCGGGTGAAGTCCCATGGGAACTCGAAGGTGGCGGTGAGCCGGTAGATGGCGAGGAAGTCCTTGTCGGGGTCGAGCCGGAGGATCTCCCTCAGCCGGTCGTAACGCTGCACCGGGTGTCCCTTTCTGTGGCGGGTGGCCAACTCTACGTGCAGGTGGCGGGCTTGGAAATCGTCGGCCGCAGGCTCTCGACGCGGGGGTTACCCGCTGGTTAGGGTGCGCCGACGAGAGAGCGACCGGGAGGCCACGTGACGGACGAGGAGGGGGGCGGTGCGCTCTACGTGCTGACCGCAGTGCTGCTGACCCCCGCGCAGTTTCCGAGCATCCTGGGCGACGATTTCCCGGAGGCCTGCGCGCTGCTGGGTGTGAAGCCTGCTGCGCAGGGATACGGGCTGGTGCTCGGCCAGGACGAGGAGGGCGCGCGCTGGACCGTCGTCGTGGACGACGTCTCGCTCGTGGCCATGGCGATCGCCTCCTGGGACTGCGGCATGGAGTACGACCTGTCACCCGACGAGCGGTCGATCGTGGTCTCGCTGGCGGGCTGGCCGCTGGCCCTGTCCGTGGCGGCGCCGGGCATCCCCGATCCGCACGACCCCGAGCAGGGCGCCGACGGCACGGGGCGGGTGCCGCTGGCACCGCCGTCCGCCGAGGTGTGGGGGCCGGTGCAGCGGCGGATGGGCGCGGACCAGATCGCCCGGGAGTGGACCGGGTGGCGCGAGCAGGTCGCGACGGACGGCGGCGCGGCCGCCGCGGCGCACCCCGGGCTCGCGCGGGCGCTCCGGGAGGCCCTGGAGTACACGCAGAGCCCGCCGCCGCCCGGACGGGTCCGCTCCTCGTTCGCGGGCGAGGGCGTACGGACGCTGCGGGTCGACGGCCCCGGATGGTCGCTGGTGGCGCGGACCGGCGACGCGGCCTTCGTACTGCTGGACGAGGAGCCGAGCGAGGTCCTCACGGTCCCCCGCGAGGGGGATCCCGATCTCGGCCTGCCGAAACTGCCGGAGCTGCTCGCGGCACTGGACCGCGTCGCCGTACGCCCGGCCTGAACCGGTCCCGAACCGGGGCCGGACCGAGGGAGACGCTGTGCTGGTGGAATCGGAGCCGGTGGCCGTGGTGGTGGGCGGCCGCGCGGAGGCGGTCGACGACGACTGGGGGCGGGAGACGGCGGTGATCCGCCTGGACGCCGGGCGGTTCGGCCCGGAGGCCCTCTACGGGCTGGCGGAGTTCTCGCACCTGGAGGTCGTCTACCACTTCGACCGTGTCCCGGTGGAGAAGATCGAGACGGGCGCGCGGCATCCCCGGGGCAACACGGACTGGCCGCTGGTCGGCATCTTCGCCCAGCGCGGCAAGAACAGGCCCAACCGGCTGGGGGTCTCCCGGTGCCGGATCCTGAAGGTGGACGGTCTGGACGTGCACGTGGAGGGCCTGGACGCGGTCGACGGCACCCCGGTCCTGGACCTGAAGCCGTACATGGCCGAATTCGGCCCGCGAGGCGAACTGCACCAGCCCCGGTGGGCCACCACGCTGATGAGCGACTACTACTGAGCCGCGCCGTCCGCCGGCCCGCGCCGCCCGCTCAGCGGCCCAGCTGCTTCCTGGACACACCCCGCAGGCGACGCCGCTGCGAGGGGTCCAGCAGCAGGTAGGCGGCCGCCGGCACACCGATCAGGACCAGCAGTCCCGCCCAGAACCCGACCGTCCAGAACAACACGATGGCTGCCGCGACTCCGGCAACCGCGACCTTGCCGCGCTTGGACATCTGCGGACACCTCCACCTGTCGTCGTCCACTACCCCCACAACGCGCCGCCGCGACCGCGCGTTCCCGGCCCCCGCGGGCGGATACCGAACGCGACCGGGCGGACACCGCTCGGCGGCGATTCGGCTGTGCCGTGGCCGACGCAGCGCTTGTCGGCGCCCGCCACCGGCACGACGATGGGGGGCGCTCCGGGTACCGCGGCACCACGGGAGGGTGAATGGACGATCCGCCGGTGGCATTGCCGGGCGGGGCCGATCCCGCCGAGCGCACGCGCGTACTGCGCCGGGCGCACACCGCGTTCACCCAGGACGGGCGGGTCGAGGACCCGGTCCGGGCGGTGATCGCGAAGTCCTGGCGGCGGTGCGCCCGGGCCCGGGTCAGCCCGGAGTGCACGCCCCGGGTGGAGCTGGCGGAGGCCGACCTGCGGTCGTACCGGGCGCAGCACCCGTTGGCCCGGGTGATGCCGGTGTTCCGGGACCTCGTCGGGTCGTACGCGGCGCACGGGGCCCATCTGCTGGCGGTGTGCGACGCGCGGGGCAGCCTGCTCTGGGTGGAGGGCGAGTCGGCGACGCTCCGGCGGGCGGAGGGGCTCGGCTTCGTGCCGGGGGCGCGCTGGGCGGAGGCGGCGATGGGCACCAACGCACCCGGCACGGCGGTCGCGGTCGGCGAACCGGTCCAGGTCTTCGGGGCCGAGCACTTCAGCCGGCGGGTACACCCGTGGACCTGCGCGGCGGCCCCGGTGCGCGATCCCCGGACCGGCCGGGTGCTCGGCGCGGTCGACATCACCGGCGGGGACGGCCTGGCCCATCCGCACTCGCTCGCCTTCGTGCAGGCGGTGGCCCGCGCCGCGGAGGCACAGCTGGCGCTGCTGGACCCGGTCCCGCAGGCCGCCGGGGACACCCTGGCCGCCCTCGGCCGGGACGAGGCACTGCTGGTCGGCGGGGGTGCCCGGGTCCGCCTGGGCAGACGGCACAGCGAGATCATGGCACTGCTCGCGCACCACCCGGCGGGTCTGTCGGGCGAGGAACTGGCGATCGCGCTCTACGAGGACGAGTCGGTGTCACCGGTGACCCTGCGCGCCGAGATGTCACGCCTGCGCGGGCTGTCGGGGGACCGGGCTCCCCTCTCCCGCCCGTACCGGACGGCGGCGCCGCTGGAGGCGGACTTCACGGTCGTGACCCGCCACCTGGCGGCCGGCGCCGTCTCGGCGGCCCTCCGCCACTACGCGGGCCCGCTGCTCCCCGGCTCGACCGCGCCGGGCATCGTCCGGCTGCGGCGCCGGATCGAGGACCAGGCGCGGGCCGCGGTGATCGCCCGGGCGGACGCGGGACTGCTGACCGACTGGGTGTGCTCCCCGTGGGGCGCCGACGACGCGGCGGCGTGGCGGGCGCTGGCCGAAGCGCTGCCGCCGGAGGGACGCCCGGCCGCGCTGGCCCGCGTACGGGACCTCGACGGTGAACTCGGCGCCGGATCCGCCCTCGTACGCGCGGGGTCGGCCGCGCCGCCGCGCCGTGCAACGTATCCGCAACCTGCCCGCTCCTAGCCTCCTCCCCGAGCGCTGTCCGACGGCGGCCGGCGCCCGGCAAGGGGAGGACACCATGGCCCGTTACGCTGCGCCCGGTACCGAAGGCGCGCTCATGTCGTACGCGTCCCGCTACGGCCACTTCATCGGCGGCGAGTACGTCGATCCCGCCCTCGGCGCCTACTTCGCCAACCCCTCCCCCGTCAACGGCCAGACCTTCACCGAGGTCGCACGCGGCACGGCGGAGGACGTGGAGCGGGCACTCGACGCGGCGCACGCGGCCGCGCCCGCCTGGGGCCGCACCCCGGTCGCCGAGCGGTCCACGCTCCTGCTGCGCATCGCGGACCGGATGGAACAGAACCTGGAGGCCCTGGCGGTCGCGGAGACCTGGGAGAACGGCAAGCCGGTCCGCGAGACCCTCGCCGCCGACATACCGCTGGCCATCGACCAGTTCCGCTACTTCGCGGGTGCGCTGCGCGCCCAGGAGGGGGCGCTGAGCCAGCTCGACGACGACACCGTCGCCTACCACTTCCACGAGCCGCTGGGCGTGGTCGGGCAGATCATCCCGTGGAACTTCCCGATCCTGATGGCGGTGTGGAAGCTGGCCCCGGCGCTGGCCGCGGGGAACACGGTGGTGCTGAAGCCCGCCGAGCAGACCCCGGCGTCGGTGCACTACTGGCTCAGCCTGGTGGCGGACCTGCTGCCGCCGGGCGTGGTGAACATCGTCAACGGCTTCGGCGAGGAGGCGGGCAAGCCGCTGGCGTCCAGCCCGCGCGTGGCGAAGATCGCGTTCACCGGGGAGACCTCCACCGGGCGGCTGATCATGCAGTACGCGGCAGAGCACCTGAAGCCGGTCACCCTCGAACTCGGCGGCAAGAGCCCCAACCTCTTCTTCGACGACATCTGGACCACCGACGACGACCTGCGCGACAAGGCGCTGGAGGGCTTCACCATGTTCGCCCTGAACCAGGGCGAGGTGTGCACGAGCCCCTCACGCGCGCTGATCGAGCGGGGCCGGTACGGGGACTTCCTCGACGCGGCCGTGGCCCGTACCGAACTGATCGTGCCGGGGCACCCGTTGGACACGGACACCATGATCGGCGCGCAGGCCTCCGAGGAGCAGCTGCGGAAGGTCCTGTCGTACGTGGAGATCGGGCAGAAGGAGGGTGCGAAGGTCCTGACGGGCGGCCGGAGGCAGGACTTGGGCGGTGAGCTGGCGGGCGGCTTCTACGTCCAGCCGACCATCTTCGAGGGGGACAACCGGATGCGGATCTTCCAGGAGGAGATCTTCGGCCCGGTGGTGTCCGTGACCTCGTTCCAGGACTTCGACGACGCCGTCCGCATCGCCAACGACACGGCGTACGGGCTGGGCGCGGGCGTCTGGACCCGCGACATCAACACCGCGTACCGCGCGGGCCGCGCGATCCAGGCGGGCCGCGTCTGGACGAACTGCTACCACGCCTACCCGGCCCACGCGGCCTTCGGCGGCTACAAGCAGTCGGGCATCGGCCGCGAGACCCACAAGATGATGCTGGAGCACTACCAGCAGACGAAGAACCTCCTGGTCAGCTACTCCCCCAAGAAGCTCGGCTTCTTCTAGGCCGAAGGAGGCGTGCTCGGTCAGGACCGCGCCGGGTGTTGCCCGGGTGGCCGGGTTCGGCTCGGGCGTCCGAGCATCGCGAGGCGGCTCGTCGTGCGGTCCAGGTCGCGGGTCAGGGCCTGGCCGTCGGGGAGGGCGGCCAGGGGGTCGGAGCCGATGAGGGCGAGCCGGATGTCGCGGTCGCAGGCGACGTCGACGAGGTTCGCGAACCGCTGCCGTCCGTCCGCGGAGGCCTCGGTCAGCGGGGGGACGCCGTCCAGGACCAGAGTGCCGAACCGCTCGGCGAGGGCCAGGTAGTCGGGCACCCCCGTCGCGGCCTCGCACAGGGCGTCGAAGGCGAACCAGACCGTGTCACCGCGCACCGCGCGGGCCGGCAGCTCCCGCAGGTGGGCCTGGACGGGGGTGGCCTCGCCGGGCTCCGGGGCACTGAGGCCGAGCGCTTCCAGGCCTGCGGCACCCGGTGGCAGACACAGGCCTGTCGCGAACCGGCGGCCGCCGTCCGCCGACGCGGGCGCCGCTACGCGGCGGAAGTCCACCGGACCCGAGACGTCCAGGACGTCCATCCGCTCCTCGATGAGCTGGATGGTCGGCTCGAACAGGTGGTGGTAGAGCGGGTCCGGCATCAGCCCCGCGGGCGGGTAGTTCGAGGTGGTGACCAGCGTGATCCGGCGGTCGAGCAGCGTACGGAAGAGGCGTGCGATCAGCATCGCGTCGCCCGCGTCGTGCGCGTGGAACTCGTCGAAGACCAGGATCCGGCTGTCCCCGATCAGCTCGTCGAGAGCGCTGTCGACAGCGCTCTGCCCGTCGTGGCGAGCGCCCGGCCTGGTCACTCCGTCGTGCAGCCGGCGGAAGAAGTCGTGGAAGTGCAGGCGGCGTTTGCGCCCCTTGGGCAGCCCTTCGTAGAAGGTGTCCACGAGCCAGGACTTCCCCCGGCCCACCGGGCCCCAGACGTACAGGTCGCGCGGCGGCCTGGGGAAGGTCCAGGCCGGCCGGCCGAGTTCGCCCGCCAGGTGGGCCAGCCGTTCGACGGCGGCCTCCTGGGCGGGGGCGACGGAGAAGCCGCGCCGTGCGGCGGCCTCGTGGAAATGGCGGCGCATGGCCTGGGCGTGCTGGGGCACCGGTCGGTTCATCCGTTCGTACGCCGGGCTTCGGGTCGCGGTGGTACCGGCAGCCCTGCGCGCGCGAGCCCGGAGGGGGCCGCTCCCTTGCCGCCCGCCGTCTCCGCCGTCGCGGTCGCGGCGTCCGACGACAGTACAAAGCCCATGATCCGATCCCCCGACTCGACCTCCGAGAACGGATCATGATCGCACCTGGACCGGCCCCATGAACAGGCTTGTCCGCCGACCGCGCAGCGGTGACGCTCGGCGCCCCGATCCTTAGGGGCCCGTTTCGAACCGGGGGGCCTTGAGGGTGTTCAGGCAGGCGGTCTTCGGGGCGGACGGGGTGTCGAAGAACGAGACGGCGATCTCCTGGGCGCACTTCGAGGTGGCGAACACCACGTGCGGCTCGTACGGGACCGTGACGACCTTGGCCTTGCTCAGCGTCCGGGCGACGTACGGGCCGTTGTCCGCGCCGGTCTGGGAGTCGAAGCCGCCCGACAGGGCGAGCGTCGGGATGTCGCCGCGCGTTGCGTCCCGGATCGAGCTCGGGGCCGCGGGGACGTTCCAGACGTCGCAGTCCGGACGGAGGAAGGCGAGTTGCGGGGCCTGGTCCAGTACCGAGCGGGGGAACGTCGGGAAGGCTTCCTGACCGCCCTTGAGTGCCTGGGCCTGGGTCTCGTACGGGGTCCACTCGCTGCAGAAGACTCCGTAGACGAGACCGTGCGCGACCCTGCCCATGGCCTGCGGGCTGAGCTTTCCGCCCGCCCACTGCTGCGCGATCCGCTGCGGCTTGCCGTGTGCCAGCTCGTCGAGGGCGATGGGGACCTGGGGTGCCACGTGCGTGGCGGAGGTCATCCAGTTCAGCAGGGCCCCGCCGTCCAGTACGACCTTCACCGGCTTGTCGCTGCCGGGGAGCGTGACGGTGGTGGTGACCGGCTTGGCTTCGAGCCGGCGGACGAGCTGGTCGAAGGTGGCCGACAGGTTCGGGTAGCGCTTGTTGCACGCGGGCTGGGCGGCGCAGGCCTTGAACAGGCCGTCGAAGCCCTGCCGGGCGCTGCTCCAGGTCGCGGCCGAGCCGCTCCTGGACGGCGGCAGGATGCCGTCGAGGCCCACCGAGCGGAGCCCCTCGGGGTGCAGGCGCATGTACGCCAGCGCGAGGTGGGTGCCGTAGGAGATCCCGTACAGGTTCCGCTGCTTGAGGCCCAGCGCGGTACGCAGGTCCTCGTAGTCGGCGGCGCTCTGGACGTCGTTGTAGGCGCTGAGGTCGATCCCGCGGGCCGCCAGCTGGTCGCGGCAGGCCTTCGTGGCCTCGACGTGCAGGCGTTCGGTGGACGGGGCGTCGTGGACGAGGCCGACCGCGCGTGCGTTGAACTCGTCGATGTTGGGACACAGGAGGTTCGGCCGGGCCGAGTACGTGCCGCGCTGGGACATGAAGATGACGTCACGGTCGCGGTTCAGGCCGCCGTCGATCGCCATCTTCGCCTCCCCCACGGCGTCGTCGCCGGGGCCGCCCGCGAGCCACACGATGGGGTCGGATTTCGGCTTGTCGGCCTTGGCGGGCACGATCGCGACACCGAGTGTGATCGTCTTGCCGGTCGGCTCGGCGCGGTTCTCGGGCACGGTGAGGGTTCCGCAGCGGGCCCCCTTGAGCGCCTCGACCGGTTCCGGCGTCCTGGGGCAGGGGCCCGGTTCGTACCTGGCGTCGCCCACCGTGCGGGCGGCCGTGCCGATCGGCGCCGAAGGGTCGGCAGTGCCGTCGGTGCGGGACAGCGCCTGAGCGGGCGCCGCGAGCAGTCCGGTGACGAGGAGTCCGGTTGCCATGCCGGCCGACGCGGCCCGGACTCGTCGTACGCCACGGCGGCGACGGGGATCTTGATGGCGTGTCATCTGGCCTCCCGGTCACTTCGGGACGATCGTGAACGGTGCCGGTTCGAGGCCGTCCACGCAAGCGGTGTCGGGCGCGGTCGGGCGGGCGAGGAACGAGGCCAGCACGCGCTGCGCGCAGGGCGACTGCGGTACCACCCAGTGACCGATTCCGGGGACCTCCACGGAGGTCGAGCGGGACAGGTTTCGAGCCACTCCCTTCGCCCAACTCGCCCCGGTCTTCACGTCGAACGTGCCGGAGATGAGGAGCGCCGGCACCGAGCTGACCGTGGCCACCCGCTGGACGGACGCGCGGTCCGGAACGTTCCAGATCCGGCACGCCGGGTACTGGAAGGGGAGTTGCGGCACCTGGGCCAGGACCGTGTCCGGCCAGCCGGGGAAGGCCTCGCGCCCCGCCTTCAGCACGTCGGGTTCCGAGTACCCGGGCGCCCACTCGCTGCACGCCACCGAGTTCGTCAGGCCGTGCGCGAACGCGCCGGTGTTCTGGACCGAGCCGGCCGCGCGGGCCTGCGCGAAGCGCTGCGGGTTTCCGCGGCTCAGTTCGTCGAGTGCCGCCGGGAGGTCCTTGGGCCGGGGGGTGAAGGCGACGATCAGGTTCAGCAGCGCGCCCCCGTCGAGGACGACCTTGACCGGCTTGCCCCCGCCCGGCGGCGGGACGTTCAGCGTCAGGGGGTGAGCCTCCAGCTTGCGCACCTGCTCGGTCAGCGTGCGCGGGAGGTCCGGGTACCGGCTCTTGCAGGCGGGCTGCGCCGCGCATGCCGCGAAGATGTTGTCGATCCCCTCGGCGGCGCTCGGCCATCCCCACGGCAGGACCGCGCTCTGGGGAGGCGTGACCGAGTCGAGCGCCACGGCGCGTATTCCCTCGGGGTGCAGGCGCAGGTAGGTGAGGGCCAGGTCGCTGCCGTACGAGTACCCGTAGACGTTCCACCGGGGGATGTTCAGCGCGGTGCGCAGGTCGGCGAAGTCGGCGGCGTTCTCGGTGCTGTTGTAGGCGCCCAGGTCGACACCGGCGGCCGTCAGGCGGGACCGGCACTCCTTCACCGCCTTCAGCATGAGCTGCTCGGCCTGCTTCGCGTCGTAGCCCAGGCCCACGGACTGCCCGTTGAAGCGGTCGATCTCCGGGCAGGCGAGGTTCGGCTGGTCGTAGAGGTTGCCGCGCTGGGCCATGAGGATCAGTTCGCGGTCCTTGTTCAGGCCGGACTCGACGAGGAACGGGATGTCGTCGAACGTGTCGCCACCGGGGCCGCCCGCCATGAACACCAAGGGGTCCTGCGCCGGCTTCGCCGGTTTGACGGCCGGAATGACCGCCACGGCCAGCTTGATCGTCCGGCCTCCGGGGCGGGAGCGGTTCTCGGGGACCTCGAGGAAGCCGCACCGTGCGCCGGCGAGCGCTTCGATCGGCTCGGGCGTCTTGGGGCAGGGGCCGGGAACGAACCGGGACGGGGCCGCCGCACCGGACCGCCCGGCGGACCGGGCGGACGATGACGCGGCGCTGTTCGGTACGGGGCCGAATGCCGCCAGGCAGACCAGAGCGGCCGCGGCGGTCACCGCGTGGGTGCTGTGCTTCGGCATGTGATCTCGTCCCTCTGCCGTACCTGCGGCGGGACCGCCGGGCCGGGCCGCAGCGGTGTGGACGGAAGGCTCCCTCCCGACGCTACTCGGTGGACCGTACGCGCGCACGCGGAGCGACCGGCGGCCCGTCCGGCCCCGCCCCGCCGGTCCGCCGACCGGGGGCGGGCGGCGGGGCGGCGGCGGGGCGGTGGGGCGGCGGCGGGGCGGCGGCGGTCCTTCAGAGCCGGCAGGCGTGGATCGCCGTGGTGAGGATCGCGCGGGCGCCCAGCGCGTAGAGGTCGTCCATGATCTGCTGCGCCTCCTTGGCCGGGACCATGGCCCGGACGGCGACCCACCCCTCGTTGTGCAGCGGGGAGACGGTGGGTGCTTCGAGCCCCGGGGTCAGGGCGACCGCGTCCTCCAGGTGCTCGGCCCGGCAGTCGTAGTCCATCATCACGTAGGCGCCGGCCACCAGGACGCCCTGGAGGCGCCGCAGGAACTGCCGGGCCCTCGGATCGTCGGTGCCGGGGCGGCGGACGAGGATGGCCTCCGATTCCATGATGGGCTCGCCGATCACTTCGAGACCGGCGTTGCGCAGCGAGGTCCCGGTCTCCACCACGTCCGCGACGACCTGGGCCACGCCCAGCTCGACGGCGGTCTCCACGGCGCCGTCGAGGTGGACGACCGTGGCCTGGATGCCGTTGTTCGCCAGGTGCTTGGCCACGATGTTCTCGTACGAGGTGGCGATCGTCATGCCGTCGAAGTCGGCCGTGCCCCGCGCCGAGCCGGGCTTGACCGCGTAACGGAACGTCGAGCGGGCGAAGCCGAGCGCCAGCACCTCCTCGGCGTTGACGCCCGACTCCAGCAGCAGGTCGCGGCCGGTGATGCCGAGGTCGAGCCGCCCCGTGCCGACGTACACGGCGATGTCGCGCGGGCGGAGGTAGAAGAACTCGACCCGGTTTCCGGGGTCGACCGTGACGAGCTCCTTCGCCTCCTTGCGCTGCCGGTAGCCGGCCTCCCTCAGCATGGCCGAGGCCCGCTCGGACAAGGAGCCCTTGTTGGGAACCGCGATCCTTAGCATCCGTCTGAACTCCTTGCGTGCGCACGACGAGGGTGGGCATGGGCTGGATCCGGAAGAGACGGCTCAGGTGTCGAAGGTCAGGACACCGGCCGCCTCCGCACCGCTGGAGGCGTTGATCGCCGAGGCGGACCTCGGCGGGGCCTGGCGCAGGAACGTGCCGGCGAAGCGTCCGCCGAAGACCAGCGGGGCCAGGACCACCTCGCGCCCGGCCGGTTCCGCTCCGGGCACGTCGACGACGGCGGGGCGCAGCCGGCGCTGGAGGACGTAGGTCTCGCTCGGGTCGGCGAGGCGCTCCTCCAGCAGGGCCCGCCACTGCGCGTCGTCCTGGGTGAATCCGAAGGCCAGGTCCTTGCCCCCGTAGGCCGAGGCGGGTTTGCAGATGAGTTCCTCGCGTTCCGCGAGGGCGCGGTCGAGGGTGTCGGCCCGCAGCCGGAAGGTCAGCGGGACGTGTGCCCGCGCCAGGGCCCGCTCCTCGTCGCTCAGGAGGTGGTCGAACTCCGGCTCGGTGAGCAGGGCCAGGTTGGCCTTGTTGTCGTGGAGGGCCGTCGCCGGGGCGCCGATGAAGTCGAGCTTCTCGGCGATGTCGAGTTCCATCAGCTTGCGGGTGAGGGCGGGCGGTACGTACTTCTTGGTCTCGTGCCAGGTGTACATGGTGACGACCACGTCGATCCGCCTGCCCTCGAAGGAGGCTCCTTCCTCGTCGAGTTCGAGGTCGGTGACGAGGCCGCAGCTGACCTCGTATCCGCCCGAGCGGATCATGTCGACGAAGAACCGCCGGCCCGAGTCGGAGTCCGCGGGGTTCGCGATCGCCTCGAACACGTGCAGCGGCCGCTCCGTGTCGTGGTCGCGCAGCAGGCCGACGAACATGTCCAGCCAGATGTGCGAGGTGGCGGCGGATTCCGGGATGAGGCCGCGCTCCGCGAGGAAGCGGGCGTAGTCCGTGTCGAGCGTGGCCTCGGTGTAGGGGGCGATCGTGCTCATGCCTCCCATCGGAGTGGAGACGTTGAGCTCGACCAGTTGGAGTCCGTGGTCGGTCACGACCAGGTCCGGCCGCATGATCGACGTGGCCGCGCGGCCCGTGCGCGGGTGGCGCAGCGCGCTGACCATCAGATCCGCGTCCTCGGCGGGGACGCCGAGGTACCCGGCCCAGGCCTCCAGGTCGTCGCCGAAGGCGCGGCGGGGGAAGTCCGAGACCAGCTCGGCGAGGCGCAGGCCGAGGTCGGTGACCTCGTCGGCTGCCGCTCCGTGGAAGACGACGGGCGGGTACGCGTGGACCCAGCCGGGGCGGTGGAGCCGCTTCTGGAATCGCTCGTTGTCCGCGTCGGCCGCGCCGGTGGCGGCGAATTCCGTCCAGGCGACGGTGGCTCGCGGGTCGAGCGATGACCAGGCGGTCACGAGATCTTCCCGGCGGTGCGCAGTGCGGCGAGGACGGCGTTGACGGTCTCGGAGGACTGGTCGACGCCGGTGGCCCGGAAGGAGTAGTTGAGCCCGCCCGGGTTCACCAGGTTGAACTCCATGATGTATGGGTAGGCCATGTCGATGCCGGAGTAGAAGATGCCCAGGTCCATCATGCGCTTGCCGAGGTCGCGGACGAACGCGTCCTCCTCCGGGGTCAGGGTGAGGCCCTCGAACTTGGTGCCGAGCGTGACGTTGGCCCGGTCGTCGTTGTCGAAGTGGAAGCGGCGGAAGCCGCAGACCGGGACGTCGCCGGCGATGATCACGCGCTTCTCGTTGCTGCGGACGTTGGGGATGTACTCCTGCACGGCCGTGTACCGCTTGGAGAGCCCGATGATGTTGCGGCTGTACATCTCGTAGCGCGGCACGGCGTTGCCGGTGGCGGCCTGGAGCAGTGCGGGGCGGTTGCGCTCGTTCTTGTTGACGAAGTACACGCCGGCGCCGCAGCCCTCGTTGGTCGGCTTGAGCACCCAGGTGCGGTTCTCGTCGGATTCGACCAGCTCGGTGAGGTACTCGAAGTCGTTCGAGACGTACGAGGCGGGCAGGTGTTCCGCGGGGACCGCCGCACCCAGGGTGATCTTGGAGTTGAGGTAGAAGAGGGCGGAGGCGTCGTTGACGAACGGCACGCGCTGGTTGAGCAGCCACAGCAGCTGGAAGGAGTCGGCGAGCGCCTCGGGGTGGGTGCCGGTGAGCACCCAGACCAGGTCGAAGTCCTCGGCGGAGGCGTAGGACTCGCTCAGTGCGGGGAAGTCGTGGCCGGTCAGGTACTCCTCGCTGAGCTGCACCCGGTCGACGACCACGGTGTTGTCGTGCAGGCAGAGGGTGTCGATGTCGCCGATGTGGACGTCGTGCCCTTCGCGGTGGAGCGCACTCGGAATGATCGAGTGGTTGTCGAGCCGGAATTTCGCTGCCTCGGATACGAGGACCAGGATCTTGTACGACATGGGAAGTGCCTTTCGGGCGCTGGCGTGTCGGCGTGCCGGGTGCACGGGGGGGGATGGGTGGGTCGGTGGAGCGGGCGGGGAGGCTCAGCGGCCGGTGGTGAGGGTGCGTACGGCGAGGTCGAGACGGCTCTCCAGCTCCTCGCGGTCGGCCCCGAAGGCGACCACGAAGCCGTGCCGGTCTCCGGACCGGTGGATCTCCGGGGGGAGTTGGCCCGCCGTGACGGCGATGGCGACTTCCGTGACCCCGGGGAGGGCGGCGACCGCCGCGGTCTGCGCGTCGGTGACCGTGAGCGGCACCGTGCGGTCGAAGGTGACGTAGCGGATCCCGGCGACGCGGTCGCGGGTGGGGGCGCCAGGGACGGGCAGGCCGAGGAGGTCCGCCATGGCCTGTTCGAAGACGTCCTCGCCGAGTGCCAGGTCCAGCATGTCGCTGAGCCGGTCGCCGCCGGGGCGGCCGTGCGACTCGATGAGGCGGGGCCCCTTGGCCGTGAGCATGACCTCGGTGTGCGAGGGGCCCGTACGGTAGCCCGCCGCGTCCAGGGTCGCGGTGACCAGGGCGGCGACCGCCTCCTCGTCCTGCGGGTCGAGCCGTACGGGCAGCGTGTGTCCGGTCTCGACGAATCCGGGTGCGCCGGTGGTCGCCTTCTCCGTGATCGCGAGGATCCGGTGGCCGGCGGACGAGCTCATCGCCTCCACGCTGTACTCGGTCCCCACGAGGAACTCCTCGACGAGGTGCGGGGTCTTGAAGTCCAGCGAGGCCAGGTGGCTTTCGAGTTCCCGGGGCCCCGCGAGGTGGCGCACCCCGGCGCTGCCGGTGCCGTCGGCCGGCTTCACGATGCAGGGGTAGCCGATGGCCTCGACGGCCGGGGCGATCTGGCTCTTCTGCGTGCACAGCCGGTACGCGACGGGCGCGCCGGCCCGGTCGCCCACCGCGGAGCGCAGCTTCGCCTTGTCCTTGAACGCCTCCATGGCTTCGGGCGGGTTGCCGGGCCAGCCGAGGCGGCGGTTGACCAGCGCGGCCACGGAGCAGCCCAGTTCGCCGAAACCGAAGCAGCTGACCGGGGCGGGCAGGTCGAGCGCGCGCAGCCGCTCGACGAGGTCCTCGGGGTCGGTCGTCCACGGGGAGTGGAAGGCCAGTCCCGGACCGTCCGCGGGCAGCGGCCTGCCGGGTTCGGGGACGGTCACGGTGGCGGCGCCCAGCTTCCGGGCCGCGGCCAGGACATGGCTGCGCGGATTGAGCAGCACGACGGTCGGCTGTGTGTCAGGCATGGCGCGTACGCACTTTCGGTAGGAGGAGACAGATCGCCGCGGCGGCGAGGGAGGAGCCGACGAGCACCAGCCAGACCTCGCTGCCGCCGCGCGCGGTCTGCAGCAGGTAGCCGCTCGCGCTGGAGCCGAACAGGCTGCCGAGGGCTCCGGCCGCGCTCATCGCGCCGAGGGCGAGCCCGGTGCGGCGGGTGGCGGCGGCGTTCACCGCCTGTTCGTCGAGGCTGGGGCCGATCAGCATCTCCGCCAGCGTGACCGGCACCACGAAGGCGAGCAGCGAGTACCACCCGGCGAGCGGTATCAGCGTGGCGTAGGCGCAGGCGAAGGCGAGGAAGCCGAGGACCAGCAGGGTTCGGGCGGTGGTGCGGCGGAACACGTGACGCAGCAGGGTGTACTGGAACAGCACGACGAGCAGGCCGTTGGCCGTGAACACCACCGAGATCGCGGCGGTGCTGCCGGTCATCTCGTTCGCGGTGATCGGGAGCAGGACGTTGAGCTGGCTGTAGATCGCCCAGTAGGCGACCCCCAGCCCGCACAGGGGCAGCCATTGGCGCAGGGTCCACGGCGTGGCGGGAGCGCCGTCCGGCGCCGGGGCGGGCGCCCGTCCCGCGGCGGGCCGTGACCGGGAGGCCGTCACGGACCGTCGCAGGACCAGGCAGGTGCCGAGGACGAGGTGCGAGAGCACGCAGGCCGCCAGGATCCAGCCGAACCCGAGCGGATACACCGCGGCGCCGAGCGCGGGCCCGGCCACGACCCCGACGTTCACGAACGTCGAGCGCAGCGCGAGCATCGTGCGCGGATCGGCGCCCTCCTGCGAGACGAGCAGTGTCTTGGTCGACAGGCCCAGCAGCGAGCCGCCGACCCCGACCGCCACGATTCCCGCCACGAGCGGCGCCTGATCGCCGCCGCCTCCGAGCCCTAGGAGCACGTAGCCCAGGACGCGCAGAAGGAAGCCGGCGGACATCACCCTGTGGGCGCCGAACCGGTCGACCAGCAGCCCGGTCAGGAGCGAGAACGCCTGGCCGGAGAAGGCGAGCAGACCGACCAGGAAGCCCGTGCGGCCCGCCGGTATGCCCTGCGCCGTCAGTTCGATGGCCAGCAGGGGAAGGAACATGAAGGTGGTGAGGCCGGTGAAGAGCACCGCCACCAGCAGGAGGCGCGCGGTGGGGGACGCCTCGCGCCAGGCGTTCACGGCGCGGGGACCCGGGCGGGTTCGTCGGCCTCGGTCAGGTTGTCCAGGATCCACTCCTCGACCTGGAGCAGGCGCTGCTCCACCTCGGCGGTGTCGGCCCCGCGGACCAGGGCGAAGCAGAGGTTGGAGGTGCTGTTCTGGGCCACGGCGCCGGGCGCGAGCTGCTCGTTGACCTGGTAGTGCTCGACCCAGTCGAACGGCAGGGTCTGCGGTGCGCGCACCGGGCGGCCCGGGGGGACGATGCCGATGGAGCCCCGGAGTTCGGCCGGCGGGGCGGTCGGCGCGGGGTCCACGGGCAGACCGCAGGACAGCCTCAGCCAGGTGGCGTGCAGGTCGAGGCCGTAGGTCATGCGGGTGAGGGCGGGGATGCGGGAGCCGCCGACGCGGGAGGCGATCTCGCACAGCACGAATTCGTCCTCGGGCGTGCGGAACACCTCGAGATGGTAGGCGCCGACTTCCGGGGTGTCGAAGGCTTCGAGGACCCGGTCGAGGAACTCCTCCAGCCGCTGTGCCCGTTTGTCACCCGGGTCGAGCTGGAGCGAGCCGTTGTTCCGGCCCGAGAGGACGCCGAGGCAGTCCCGCAGGTACCGGGAGGAGGCCACGAACCGGTAGCCGGGCGCCAGGATCGCGTCGACGTGGTAGATCTCGCCGTCGACGAAGTCCTCGACCATGAGGTCCTCGCGCCAGTGGCGGCGGCTGAACCCCATCAGGTCGTCCTCGTCGCGCAGCACCACGATGTCGCGCGAACCGCCCTGGCTCACCGGCTTGACGACGACCGGGTAGTCGTTCTCCTCGATGAACCGGGTGAGGTCGACGATCGTCTTCAGCCGGGCGTAGCGCGGGGTGGCGACCGTACGGCCGGCGGTCTGCTTCATGACGACCTTGTCGCGGAACTGCCGTGCGCTGCGCGCCGACTGGCCGGGGATGCCGAGGTCCTCACGGATGCGCGCGGCCCGCTCGAGGTCGTACTCGTTGTCGGTGATGACGTGCGCGAAGCGGCGGGTCCGCGCCAGCTGCCGGATGCGCAGTTCGGCGTAGGGGACGAACTCGCAGTCCTGGACGTGTTCGTAGGAGCCGAGCCCCGCGGTGTGCGCGAGCGGGTTGTGGCTGTAGACGTGGAGCCCGCCCGCCAGCTCGTGGAGCATGGCCGGATAGTCGTGTTGGGCGCCATAATTGATGATGGCGACATCGGTCATGGGTGCTGCCTCGGATTCTTTACGGTGGAATTAGGCGAGCCAGGGTCGGCTGTGCGGGCATTCAGCCCTGCAGGGCGAGCACCGGGAGGTCGTCCTGGACGCTGTACGGCCTTCGCCCCCAGTTCATCGTGCACCAGGGTCCGGTCATCTCCTCCAGCGCGGATATGACCACGGGCCGGTATTCGGGGTCCTCGACGAGCGGGCCGTCGGGCGGGAAGACCTGCTTGATGTAACGGTGTCCGGGGTCGGCCGCCATGAAGACGACGGGACCGCCGGAGGGCGCCGTCGACCGGATGTACCGGGCGGCCTGCCAGCCGGCGCCCGCGGACAGTCCGGCGAAGACGCCCGTGGTGGAGAGCAGGTGGCGGCAGCCCGCGGCCGACACGTCGAAGTCGACCCAGTGGATGTCGTCGTAGGCGCTGTAGTCGATGTTGTCGAAGCGGATGCCGCTGCCGATCCCGGCGATGATGAACCCGTCGAGCGGGAAGTTCTCGGAGCCGAAGGAGCGGCTGCCGAACGGCTGGATTCCGGCCACCCGGACGTTGGGGCAGGACTCGCGCAGGTAGCGGCTCATCGCGCTCGTCGACGCGCCGGTCCCGACGCCGCCGACCAGGGTCATCTCCGCCCAGCCCAGCTCCTTGAGGAGCAGCTCCGCGACGTGTTCGTAGCCGGCGTAGTGCACGTCGTCGTGGTACTGCTGCATCCAGTACGCGTCCGGATTGCGCCGCAGGTAGTCGTGGACGAGCCGGACGCGCGCCTCCTGGTCGTGCTGGAGGTTGGCGCCGCCGCCGGAGACCTGGTCGTAGGTGGCACCGAGGTACTTGAGCTGCGTCTTGATGCCGTCGTCGACCGCGACGGACGCGAAGACGTGGCACTTGAGACCCAGCTCGCGGCAGACCAGGGCGAGCGCGTGGCCGTAGATGCCGCTGGAGCTGTCGACGAGGGTCTGGCCGTGCCGGATCACCCCGCGCGCCAGCAGTTCCTTGACCGCCCGGTAGACCGAGGTCACCTTCATGACCTCGAACCGGAGAACGTATATGCCGTCGCCGAGATCTATCAGATCCGGTTGGGCCATTTTCTCAGTGAATGACGAATACACCGTACTCCGTACTCCCTTCTTCGTTTCTGGGCTGCGGGCCTATCAGATGCCCCGCAAAAAATGGGGCAGGTGGCTACTGAATCGATCCTGAACGATTCCCGGAGGCCGGGAACGAAACGGGAACGGCATGTGGCTGAATCGGATCCCCGCAGCCGTCGCCCCACCGCCCCGAGGAGAGCTCTCGTGACACCCGAAGCCGCGCCGGACGAGCCGCGCACCGAGCGCGCGGATGTGGCCGAGGCCCACCGGATCGTGGTCAAGATCGGCTCCTCCTCACTCACTTCGGACTCCGGACGGCTCGATCCGGCCCGGCTGGCCGCGCTGGTCGAGGTCCTGGCCGGGCTGCACGGGCAGGGCAAGAGCGTCGTCCTGGTCTCCTCCGGCGCCGTCGCGGCGGGACTCGCCCCGCTGGGACTGACCGCGCGGCCCGCCGAACTGTCCGCGCAGCAGGCGGCCGCCAGTGTCGGGCAGGGGCTGCTCATGGGCACCTACGGCGCGGAGTTCGGCCGGTACGGCATCCAGGTGGGGCAGGTGCTGCTCACGGCGGGCGACATCACCCGCCGCGACCACTACCACAACGCCCGGCGCACCCTGAAGAAGCTGATGCTCATGGGGATCGTGCCGGTCGTCAACGAGAACGACGTCGTCGCCACCCACGAGGTCCGCTTCGGGGACAACGACCGACTCGCGGCGCTGGTCGCCGAGTTGATCGGCGCCGACCTGCTCGTCCTCCTCTCCGACGTGGAGGCCCTGTACGACGGGGACCCGCTGGCCCCCGGAACCGGCCCGATCGCCGAGATCCGCGGACCGGCCGACCTCGCCGGGATCCGTACGGGCACCCCGGGACGCTCGGGGGTCGGAACGGGCGGCATGGGGGCCAAGGTCCAGGCGGCGATGACCGCGGCGAGCGCCGGGATCCCCGTCGTGCTGGCCGCGGCCTGGCACGCCGCGCCGGCGCTGGCGGGCGGGCAGACGGGAACGTACTTCCACGCCGCCCGGCAGCGGCCCGCGGAGCAGTTGTTCTGGCTCGCCCACGCCACGGCGCCGCAGGGCCGGATCGCCCTCGACGCCGACACGGTGCGGGGCGTACGGGAGCAGGGCCGGCCCGTGCTGTGGACCGGAGTCACCGCCGTCGAGGGGCAGTTCACGGCGGGCGACCCGGTGGACCTCGCCGACGGCGCGGGCAGGCCCGTCGCCCGCGGGCTCGCCCGGCTGGCCTCCGGCGACCTGATCCGGCTGCTCGCCGGTCTCCCCGTACCGGACGAGGGGCCCGCCGCTCCGGCGTGTCCCGAGGTCGTCGGCGCGCAGGACGTGGCCCTGTACGCACCGCACCCGTACGCGGAGACGGGCTCGGGGTGACCGGGCCGGCCGCCCCCGCTTCTCTTCCGTCACTTCCACCACGAGGGAGCAAGTCATGACGTGCAAGGTCGCCGTGCTCGGCGCGGGCAAGATGGGTGAGGCACTTCTCGGCGGTCTGCTGCGCTCCGGCTGGCCTGCCCAGGCGCTCGGGGTCACCTGCCGCGGCAAGAAGCGGGCCGCCGAGATCGAGGCGCGCCACGGGGTCGCGCCGATGGGCAACACGGACGCCGCCGCGTGGGCCGACGTGCTGATCCTCGCGGTGAAGCCGCAGGACATGGGTGCGCTGCTGGAGGAGGTCTCCCCCGCGATCGCGCCCGGGGCCCTGCTGATCAGCGTGGCGGCCGGGCTGACGACGGCCTTCTTCGAGGAGCGGGTCCCGGCCGGCGTCGCGGTGGTCCGGGCGATGCCCAACACGGCGGTGCTGGTCGACGAGGGGATGACCGTGCTCTCCGGCGGCAGCCACGCCTCGCAGCAGCACGTGGAGCAGGCCGCGGAGCTGTTCCGCGGAGTCGGCCACACCCTCACCGTGCCGGAGGCCCAGCAGGACGCCGCGACGGCCCTCTCGGGGTCGGGGCCCGCCTACTTCTACTTCCTCGTCGAGGCGATGACGGACGCGGGCGTCCTGCTGGGGCTTCCGAGGGACAAGGCCCACGAGCTCGTCGTACGCAGCTCCGTGGGCGCCTCGGTCATGCTGCGCGACTCCGGTACGCACCCGGTCAAGCTCCGCGAGGCGGTCACCTCACCGGCGGGCACCACCATCAGCGCGGTGCGCGAGCTGGAACGGCACGGCGTGCGCGCCGCGCTGATGGCGGCCCTGGAGGCCGCTCGCGACCGCAGCAGCGAGCTGGCCGCCTCGTACGGGTGAGCCGAACGGGCGTCAGGACGGAAGCCACGCCCGCCAGGTGGCCTCGTTCGCCTTCACCCAGCGGGCCGCCGCCTCCTGCGGCGCCAGCTTCTCCTCCGCGATCATCAGGGAGACGTCGTTCTGCATCTCGGTCGTCCAGCGGAACTTCTTCAGGAAGGCGGCGGCGTCGCCTCCGCCGTCCGCGAAGCGGGCGTTGAGGAACTTGCGCAGGGGGGTGTGCGGGTACGCGCAGGCCACCTTCTCCGCGTCGGCGTCGCAGCCTTCCTCGTGGGCGGGCAGCTTCACCTCCGTCATCGGGACCTTCTCGAACAGCCACTGGGGCTTGTACCAGTAGCTCAGGAAGGGCTTCTTCTCCTTGGCGAACTGCTTGATCTGCGTGATCTGCGCCGCCTCGGAACCCGCGAACACGACCTGGTAGTCGAGGCCCAGGTTCTTCACGAGCGCCTTGTCGTTCGTCACGTAGGACGGGGAGCCGTCCATCAACTGGCCCTTGCTGCCGCTCTCCGCCGTACGGAAGTCTTTCGCGTACTTGTTCAGATTCTTCCAGTCGGTGACGTCGGGCTGCTGTTCGGCGAAGTACGTCGGTACGAACCAGCCGATGTGGCCGGTCACCCCGAGCTCGCCACCCGGCTTGATCGTCGCCTTGTCGTCGACGTACCGCTTCTCCTGCTCGGGGTGGCCCCAGTCCTCCAGGAGGGCGTCCACCCGGCCCTGGCTGAGCGCGTCCCAGGCGGGCACCTCGTCGATCTGGACGGTGTCCACCCGGTAGCCGAGCTCGTGCTCCAGCAGGTACTGGGCGACGGCGACGTTGGCCTGCGCGCCCACCCACGACTGGACGGACAGCGTCACCGTACGGGAGCCCTTCGCGTCGGCGTACGGGGAGGCCTGGCGGGTCATGTCGGCGGCGCCGCAGCCGGTGAGGGCGGTCAGGGCCACGGCGGCCGCGAGGGCGGCGAAGCGGGTACGGGGTGCGGCGCGGCCCGTGCGGGCCGCGGTGAGGCGTGTGCGGGCGGTGAGGCGTGTGCGAGCCATGTCAGGCCCCCTTTCCGGCGAGGTCGCGACGGTCCGTCGGCTGCGTGACGCGGTCGAGCATCAGGCCGAGGCAGACGATCGCGGCGCCGGCGACCAGACCGGTCGCCAGGTCGCCCTGGGCGAGGCCGAAGACCGCGTCGTAGCCGAGCGCCCCGCCGCCCACGAGGCCGCCGATGACGACCACGGCGAGGACCAGCACCACGCCCTGGTTGACGGCCAGCAGCAGCGCGGGGCGGGCCAGCGGCAGCTGGACCTGGAACAGCTGCTGGCGCCCGGTGGCGCCCAGCGAGCGCGCGGACTCCAGCGCGGCCGGGTCCACCGCGCGTACGCCCTGGGCGGTGATCCGCACCACGGCGGGCAGCGCGTAGACCACGGCGGCGGCGACCGCCGGGGCGCGGCCGACGCCGAACAGGGCGACCACGGGGATCAGGTACACGAACTGCGGCATCGTCTGGAAGACGTCGAGGACCGGACGCAGCGCGCGCCCCAGGCGGGTGCTGCGCGCCGCGGCGACCCCGAGTGCGAAGCCGAGCAGCAGGGTCACGGCGACGGCGGCCAGCACCTGGGACAGCGTGTCGAGCGCCGGGTCCCAGACGCCGAGCACGCCGATGGCGGCCATGGCGAGGACGGCGGTCACGGCGGTGCGCCAGGTGCCGATGAGCAGGGCGAGGGTGGCGACGGCCAGCAGGACCGCCCACCAGGGCAGCCATTGCAGGCCGTCGCGCAGCGGGCCCAGGACCCAGGTGGTGAACCGCGCCGCCCAGTCGGCGGTGCCGCCGACGAGGGGCACGCCGGAGTAGAGGTGGGCGGTCATCCAGTCGACCGTCCGGTTGACGGGTCCGGCGATGTCCACCGTCCACCCGTCGGGCCACGACAGCCGGTCCGCCAGGCGCCCGCCGACGGCGAGGGCGGCGGTCACCGCGGCCGCGACGGGCCAGCCGAGCCGGGACCGGCCGGGACCGGCCGTGCCGATCCGCTCCCCCGCCGCGGCGGTGACCCGGTCCAGGACGACGGCGAGCAGCACGATCGGCACACCGGCGGCGAGCGCGGCGCCCACGTCGACGGAGGCGAGCGCCTGGTACACGCGGTCGCCGAGGCCGCCCGCGCCGATGACGGACGCGATCACGGCCATGCCCAGCGCCATCATGATCGACTGGTTGACGCCGAGCAGCAGTTCCTTGCGGGCCAGCGGCAGCCGGACGGTCAGCAGCCGCTGCCTGCCGGTCGCGCCGAGGGAGGTGGCCGCCTCCACGACTCCGGCGTCCGCGCCGCGCAGCCCGAGTGCGGTGAGACGGGCCATGGGCGGAGCCGCGTAGACGACGGTCGCGAGGACGGCGGCGGGCACACCGATGCCGAAGACCAGGACGACGGGCAGGAGGTAGGCGAAGGCCGGCAACACCTGCATGGTGTCCAGCACGGGCCGCAGGATCCGGTGCATGCGCTCCGACAGCCCGGCGGCCAGCCCCAGCAGGCCTCCGACCAGTACGGACGCGGCGACGGCGACCACCATCAGGGCGAGCGTCTGCAGGGTGGGCACCCACATGCCGAGCAGTCCGCACGCGGCGAACGCGGCGACGGAGGTCAGTGCGAGGCGTACTCCCGCGACCCGCCAGGCCACCAGTCCGGCGGCGGCGGTGACGCCGGCCCAGCCGAGGGCGAGCAGCAGCAGGTACACCGCGCGGACGGAGACGACCACGAGGTTGCTGACATGGCCGAGGAAGTAGAGGAACAGCGGGTGGCCGTCCCGGTTGTCGATGATCCAGTCACTCGTGCGGTCGAGCGGCCCGGACAGGTCGACGGAGAGCGAAGCCGGCCAGCTGCCTCCGCCCAGGAGCACGGAGCCGAGGACGAGCGCGAGGGCCGCGCCCGCGCCGATCAGCCGGCCGCGGTGGCGCACGAGCGCGCGCAGCCCACCGGGCCGGGTGGCATCGGCGGTCGTGCCGCCCGGCGGCGGCCAGGTCGTATGGGCATACATCAGGCCACCGCCTTCCCCGGCGCGACCGGTACCCCGGCGACGACACCGAGGAGTCCCGCGTGGTCGACCACACCGAGGCAGCGGCCGTCCTCGACGACCCGCGCGTTCTCGCCGGTACGGGCGACGGCCTCGATGGCCTCGTGGACGGTGGCACCGGGGTCGAGCGCGGGGCCGGTGTCGCGCTCGCCTGCGAGGGCGGGGCGCATCGCCGAGCGGACGGTCAGCACCTGCTCGCGCGGCACGTCCCGGACGAAGTCCCTGACGTAGTCGTCGGCGGGGGCGCCCACGATCTCCTCCGGCGTGCCGAGCTGCACGATCCGGCCGCCCTGCATCAGCGCGATGCGGTCGCCGAGCTTCAGCGCCTCGCTCAGGTCGTGCGTGATGAAGACCATCGTGCGCCCCTCCTCCCGGTGCAGGCGTACGACCTCCTCCTGCATGTCCCGCCGGATGAGCGGGTCGAGCGCGCTGAACGGCTCGTCGAAGAGCAGGACTTCGGGGTCCACCGCGAGTGCGCGGGCGAGGCCCACGCGCTGCTGCTGGCCTCCGGACAGCTGGCTCGGCCTGCGCTGCTCCATGCCGTCCAGGCCGACCTTGGCGACGAACTCCGCCGCGCGCTCGCGCCGTTCGGCGCGCCCCACGCCCTGGATCTCCAGCCCGTAGGCGATGTTGTCGAGCACCGTGCGGTGCGGCAGCAGCCCGAAGTGCTGGAAGACCATCGCCGCCCGGTGCCGGCGCAGCTCGCGGAGCCGGCCGGTGTCCATGGACAGCACGTCCTCCCCGTCGATGGAGATCGTGCCCGAGGTCGGCTCGATGAGCCGGGTCAGGCAGCGTACGAGCGTCGACTTGCCCGAGCCCGACAGGCCCATGACGACGAAGACCTCGCCCTTGCGGACGTCGAAGGAGACGTCCCGGACGGCGGCGGTGCAGCCGGTGCGCTCGCGCAGTTCGGCGGCGTCGAGGGAGGCGAGCTCCTTGTCGGCGGGTACGCGGTCGGCCTTGGGACCGAAGACCTTCCACAGGTCGCGTACGGAGAAGACGGAGTCCGCGGGGGGCCGGAGCTCGGTCGCGGTGTGATGTGCGGTGTTCATCGGGTGGTGCCTCCCAGCAGGTCGGCGCACTTCTCGCCGACCATGAGGACGCCGATCATCGGGTTCACGGCGGTCATGGTGGGGAATACGGAAGCGTCGGCGATCCGGATGCCGTCGAGGCCCCGGATCCGCAGGTCGGGTGCGACGACGGCGAGTTCGTCGTCGACGGCCCCCATCCGGCAGGTGCCGGCGGGGTGGTAGACGGTGTGCGCGACATGGCGCGCGTACGCGCTGAGTTCCTCTTCGGAGGTCACCTCCGGCCCCGGGCAGACCTCGCGCTTGAGCCATCCGGCCAGCGGTTCGCTCGCCGCGATCCGCCGGGCGATGCGGATCCCGTCGACGAGGGTCCGGCCGTCGTAGTCGTCCTCGTCCGTGAAGTAGCGGAAGTCGAGGGCGGGCTTGGCCTCGGGGTCGGCGCTCGTCAGGTAGAGCCGGCCGCGGCTGCGCGGCTTGGGGATGTTCGGGGTCATCGACACGCCGTGCGCGGGCCGTTCGTAGCCCAGGCGTTCGGGGTTGTCGGTGAAGGGGATCTGGTAGAAGTGAAACATCAGGTCCGGGCCCTCGGCCGCCGGGTCCCGGCGGACGAACAACCCGGCGTCGGAGTCCATCGCGGAGTTCTCCGGGATCGGGCCGTGCGTCTCCCACACGATGACCGACTCGGGGTGGTCGAGCAGGTTCTCGCCGACGCCCGGCAGGTCGTGCACGACGGGAATGCCGAGCTTCTCCAGGTCGGCGCGCGGACCGATGCCGGAGTGCAGCAGCAGGCGCGGGGTGTCCACGGCCCCGGCGCACACCAGGACTTCGCGCCGGGCGCGTACGACGTGCTCCGCGCCCTCCTTGGTACGGATGTGCACACCGGTCGCGCGGGTGCCCTCCACCTCCAGCCGGAACGCCCAGGTCTCCAGGGCGATGTGCAGGTTCGGCCGGTCCAGGAACGGGTGCAGGTAGGCGACGGAGGCGGAGGACCGCTTGTTGTTCTCCGGGTGGTAGGCGAGGTCGAAGAAGCCTGCGCCCTCGTGGAACGCAGCCCTGTTGAAGCCCTCGACGCGCGGAACGCCGAGCGCGGTCTGCGCCGCGTCGACGAAGTCCCGGGCGATCGCGTTCCGGTCGGCCTCGTCGACGGGGACGATGTTGTTGCGCAGCCGGGCGAAGTAGGGGTCCATGGCTGCCGCGTCCCACCCCTCGGCGCCGGCTTCGGCCCACTCGTCCCAGTCGGAGGGCAGGGGCTTGAACGCGATGAGGGTGTTGTGCGAGGAGCAGCCGCCCAGCACCCGCGCGCGGCTGTGGCGGATGTGCGAGTTGCCGCGGGGCTGTTCGGTGGTGGGGTAGTCGTAGTCCAGTTCGCCGCCGAGCAGGCCCATCCAGCGGCGCAGGGTGAGGACGTCGTCGCGGCCGACGTCGCTGGGGCCGCCCTCGATGACGGCGACGCTGACGTCCGGGTCCTCGGTCAGCCGGGAGGCGATCACCGAACCGGCGGTGCCGCCGCCGACGACGACGTAGTCGTACACGTGCTGGTCGTTCATGCCCGGTCCTTCTCCTTCGCGCCCGCGAACCAGCGCACGGGGCGCGGGGCGAGGTTCTGGTAGATGTGCTTGGCCTCGCGGTATTCGCCGAGGCCGCCGGGGCCCAGTTCGCGGCCGATGCCGGACTTCCCGAAGCCGCCCCACTCCGCCTGCGGCAGGTAGGGGTGGAAGTCGTTGATCCATACGGTGCCGTGGCGCAGCGCGGCCGCGACACGGCGGGCACGGTCCCCGTCGGAGGTCCACACCGCTCCGGCGAGGCCGTACTCGGTGTCGTTGGCGAGGGCGACGGCCTCCTCCTCGGTGCGGAAGGTCTCCACGGTGAGGACGGGGCCGAAGACCTCCTCGCGGACGACGCGCATGCCGCGGTGGCACCGGTCCAGGACGGTGGGCCGGAAGAAGTAGCCGGGGCCGGCCGGCTTCTCGCCGCCCGCGCGCAGGACCGCGCCCTCGGCGAGGGCGGAGGCCACGTACTCCTCGGTCCGGGCCAGCTGGGCCGCAGAGACGAGCGGACCGCATTCGACGCCCTTGTCGGTGCCGCGCCCCAGCCGGATCAGCTCGGCCCGGCGGGCGAGCTCGGCGACGAAACGATCGCGCAGCGGCTCCTCGACGATGAGGCGGGAGCCGGCGGAGCAGACCTGGCCGCTGTGGATGAAGGCGGCGTTGAGCGCCTGGTCGACGGCGGTGTCGAACGCGTCGGGCGTCGAACAGGCGTCGGCGAAGATCACGTTGGGATTCTTGCCGCCCAGTTCGAGGGCGACCTTCTTCACGCTGTCGGCGGCCGCCCTGGCCACCTTCGTACCGCTGACGAGACCGCCCGTGAACGAGATCAGGTCGACATCGGGGTGTTCGGCGAGCCGGGCGCCGACCGTACCGCCGGGGCCGGTGACGATGTTGGCCGCGCCGAGCGGGAGTCCGGCTTCCAGGAGCAGTTCGATCAGCGCGACGGTGGTCAGCGGGGTGATCTCACTGGGCTTGATCACGAACGTGTTGCCGGCGGCGAGTGCGGGAGCGATCTTCCAGCTGGCCTGGAGCAGCGGATAGTTCCACGGCGTGATCAGGGCGCAGACCCCGACCGGCTCGTGCACGACGACACTGCGGATCTCGTCCGAACCGGCGTCGACGACCCGTGCGCCGTTCTCGTTCGCCACGAGGTCGGCGAAGTAGAGGAAGGCGTCGCGGACGCAGTCGACGTCCACGCGGCCCTCCTCCAGGGTCTTGCCCGCGTCCTGGCTCTCCAGGGCGCCGATCCGCTCGCGGTCGCGCTCCAGCAGGGCGGCGACCCGTCGCAGCAGGGCGGCCCGCTCGGCGACCGGCGTACGGGGCCAGGCACCGTCGTCGAAGGCGGCTCGTGCCGCGGCGACGGCTTCGTCGGTGTCCTGGACGCCGCCCTCCGCCACGACCGCGAACGCGGTCGCGTCGACGGGGTCGATGATCTCGCGGGTGGCGCCGGAGAGGGCTGTGCGCCACTCTCCGCCCACATGGATGCTCTGTTGTGCTGCGGTCACGTTGCGTATTGCCTTTCGTCCTCTGAATCCCCCTGCCGGGTTGCACCGACACGAACCGGCCGCCTGCCCCGGGTCCCCACATCCATGCGCAATACCTAGCGGAGAGTGTTCTTGTTCACGCTCGAAGGAGGGGCAAATAGGGACATGTAACGCAGGTGGCACGGTCTGGAATTCACAGAGGTCTACCGCTGCCGCAGGCCGTCACGCAGGGTAAAGGCGGGCGTTCGGCTCCGGCCGCGTGAAATGGCCACCCCCGTACGGGGCGTCGGCGCGGTCAGGACGGTGAAGGGCTCAGAGCGGAGCGGGAACGTCCGTCGGCAGCTCGGCGACCACGAGGGCCACGGCCTCGGCCGTGCCCGGGCCCTCCTGCAGCCGGCCGTCGCAGGTCCGCACCTCGTAGCGGCCGTTGCCCAGCGCCCGCACCAACGGCAGGTCGAAACAGATGGGCGGAGTGGCCCGGCGGCTGAAGCGGAGCCAGCACAGGGTCATCCCCGGGGACAACACGCGCAGCCGGGGCTCGGCACGGGCGGCTTCGACCAGTTCCCGGATCCGGGAGGCGTCCCGGACGCCGAGCCGCTCGTGCAGCCGCCGCCACCGCTCCTCGACGACCTCGCCGAGACCGTCGACCGGAGCCCACGGCGCGGCAGGCATCTCCTCTGACATACGGTCAAGTATGCGTTCCCCGGCGGGGATCGACCGCCGGCGCCGGCGGTGACCGGGCACGATCGCCCGTGTCACGCGGGGGTCGGATAGACCCGGGACTGTTTCACGCTGCCGAAGGCGAAGCTCGACTCGATCGACGCGATGCCGGGGATGGCGTGGATGCGGTTGCGGACGAGGGATTCGTACGCCTCCAGGCTCTCGATGACCACCCGGAGCAGGTAGTCGCTGCTTCCGGCCATCAGGTAGCAGTCCTGGATGTGCTCGATGAGCGCGACGTGCCCCTCGAAGACACCGACCGCCTCCTTCGTGTGGCGGTCCAGGCGGATCCGGACGAAGACCGTGATCGGCAGACCGAAGGCCACCTGGTCGACCATGGCCGTGTAGCCGCGGATCAGGCCGGCCTCCTCCAGGCGCCGCACGCGGCGCAGGCAGGGCGACGGGGACAGCCTGACCCGGTCGGCGAGGTCCTGGTTGGACAACCGCCCGTCGGCCTGCAATTCGCGGATGATCTGGAGATCGACTGCGTCCATCGCCCCTCCCTGGCCTCTCTTTGGCAGATTCTGCCTCAAACGTATGTCCGAGAGGCAGAACTGGCAATCGGCTGCCCCGGCAGAAGCCCTAGCGTTGCTCCATGGCCGGATCCGGCCCCCGAGGCTGGAGGAGCCCCCTTGGTCACCACGAATGCCGGTCCCGCGACGGCGCCCCCGCCGGCCGCCGGCGCCGCCGTCCGCCCACGTCTCTCCCCGCAGGCGAAGGGCGCCGTGGCCCTGGCCGTGACCGTCCTGATCTGGGCCGCCTTCGCGCTCAGCGCCCGGGCCCTGAGCTCCTCCTCCCTGCTGCCCGCCGACGCGGCCCTGCTCCGCTTCGGCGTGCCGCTGCTCGTCCTGGCGCCCGCGCTGTGGCGGCGGCGCCGGCAGATGGCCGCCGTCCGCCCCGCCACCGCACTCAAGATCGCCTGCGGGGCCGGGGTGCCGTTCTTCCTGGCCGCGATGTACGGCGGCTCCCTCACCTCGGCGGCCTTCGTCGGCTCGATCGTCCCCGGGATGGTCCCGCTCTTCGTCTCCGCGCTGATGGTCGCCGCGGGCAAGGGCCTGCCCCGGGGCACGCAGGCGGCCGGGCTCGGGCTGATCGCGGTCGGCGTGGTCGCCCTGGTCTGGCGCTACGTCGTCCCGCTGAACACGCAGGTGCTGGCCGGCGCCGGGATCCTGCTCGTCGCGAGCGGGCTGTGGGCCCTGTACACGGTCGGACTGAAGGAAGTGGAGCTCGATCCCGTCGGATCGATCGGCCTCCTGTGCCTGCCCTCGTTCGCGGTGATGGCACTCCTGGTCCTGACCGGGGTACTGCCGACCGGCCTGGCCTCGGCCGCGGGGAGCGACATCGCCCTGTTCCTGGTGGTGCAGGGGCTGGGGGTGGGCCTGTGTGCCGGCCTGCTGTACGCCTTCGCCATCCGCAGCCTCGGCGCGGAGCGCAGCTCCACCGTGGGCAGCCTCAGCCCGGTCGCCGTGGTCCTGCTCGCGATCCCCCTGCTCGGCGAGTCGCCGACCGCGGCCGTGCTCGTCGGCGTCCCCCTCATCACCGCGGGCGTCGCCCTCGCCAACCGGCGCCCTCGTACCACCGCCCGCATCCAGCAGCCCGAGGTTCCCGACCATGCTTGAGCTCCTCCTCCCGCCGCCCGTCGACCCGCTGTGGGACCTCACCGAGGCGTACGGAGCCGACGCCCGGCCCGAGCGCCTGAACCTCGTCCTCGGCGTCTACCGCGACCAGACGGGTGGCACCCCCGTCATGGCGGCGGTGCGCGAGGCCGAGATACGGCTGGCGGAGCGCTCCGCCTCCAAGGAGTACCGGGGGCTCTCCGGCAACACGGCCTTCAACCGGGCGATGCTGTCGCTGGTCCTGGGTTCCGGTGGCGCGGCCGAGCGGGCGGTGGCCGTCCAGACCGTCGCGGGCAGCGGCGCGCTGCGGCTGCTGGCCGACCTGATCTGCCGGACCCGGCCCGGCACGACCGTGTGGATCAGCGACCCCGCGTACGTCAACCACCGCCCCATCCTGGAGGCCGCCGGGCTGACCGTGCGGACGTACGGCTGGCAGGACGCCGAGGGCCGCTTCGACACGGCGGGAATGCTGCGCGACCTCGGCGGGGCGCGCCGCGACGACGTGGTCCTGCTCCAGGGCTGCTGCCACAATCCGACCGGGGTCGACCCGTCCGCGCAGGACTGGGGGGCCGTGGCCGAGCTCGCCGCCGAGCACGGCTGGGTGCCGTTCGTGGACCTCGCGTACCACGGGCTCGGCGACGGCCTGGAGGCCGATCTGGCGGCCACGCGCATGCTCGCGGAGCGCGTGCCGGAGATGCTCGTCGCCATCAGCTGTTCGAAGAACTTCGGGCTCTACAGCGACCGGACCGGCTGCGCCGTCGTGGTCGGCGCCTCGCGGCAGTCGCTGCGGCACGTGGAGACGGCGCTGCAGAACGCCGCCCGCACCCTGTACTCGATGCCGCCGGAGCACGGCGCCGCGGTGGTGACGGCGATCCTCGAGGACGACGGACTGCGGGCCCTGTGGCGCGCGGAGCTGGACGGGATGCGGGCGCGGATCGAGGACAACCGGCGCGGGCTGACCGCGGAGCTGACCGCGCTGGGGTGGAACGCGCAGGCCGATGTGCTGGCGCGGCAGAAGGGGATGTTCTCGATGCTGCCGCTCACCGCGCGTCAGATGCTGCGGCTGCGCAGCAGGTTCGCCATCTACGGGACGACGGCCGGGCGGATCAACATCGCGGGGATCCCGGCGCACCGGATCCCCTGCCTCGCGCAGGGCGTCGCGGCGGTCCTCGACGAGGGCGCCGAGTAGCGGCGCCGCGCCCTCCGCCGGGCGGGCTCTCCCCCAGGCGGGCCCGGCCCGGCAGCTGACATTCCATCAGGTCATCCGTCCCGGACCCTTGACTCTGTTACCGCCGGTAGCCATTCTCGTCACACTGTCTGCGCGGGACATGACAATCAGCCGGCTCCCTCAGACGGTCTGCGTCCTCGACCGCGCCATCCGCCGACCGATGACGTGAGTGATGACCATGACCCGAGTCCCGCACCGAAGGCGCAGGCCCCTCGCGCTGCTCGCCCTTCTCCTCGCCATGGTGGCCATGGCCCTCGGCCCCGCGCCCGGCGCGGCGGCCGACGGCGATGCCGGCTGGTGGAACCCGACCGCGCGGCCCGCGCCCGACTCCCAGATCAACGTCACGGGCGAGCCGTTCAAGGGCACCGACGCCCAGGGGCGGGTCCGGGGCTTCGTCGACGCCCACGACCACATCATGTCCAACGAGGGCTTCGGCGGCCGGCTCATCTGCGGCAAGGCCTTCTCCGACCTGGGGGTGGCCGACGCCCTCAAGGACTGCCCCGAGCACTACCCCGACGGCTCCCTCGCGATCTTCGACTTCATCACCAAGGGCGGGGACGGCAAGCACGACCCCAACGGCTGGCCGACGTTCAAGGACTGGCCCGCCCACGACTCCCTGACCCACCAGCAGAACTACTACGCCTGGATCGAGCGCGCCTGGCGCGGCGGCCAGCGCGTCCTCGTCAACGACCTCGTCACCAACGGGGTGATCTGCTCGGTCTACTTCTTCAAGGACCGCAGCTGCGACGAGATGACCGCCATCCGCCTGGAGGCGCAGAAGACGTACGACATGCAGGCCTACATCGACAAGATGTACGGCGGCCCGGGCAAGGGCTGGTTCCGGATCGTCACCGACTCCGCGCAGGCCCGCGACGTCGTCCAGCAGGGCAAGCTGGCCGTGGTGCTGGGCGTGGAGACCTCCGAGCCGTTCGGCTGCAAGCAGATCCTGGACATCTCCCAGTGCAGCAAGGAGGACATCGACCGCGGCCTCGACGAGCTGTACCGGCTCGGCGTCCGCAGCATGTTCCTCTGCCACAAGTTCGACAACGCGCTGTGCGGGGTCCGCTTCGACGAGGGCGCCCTGGGAACGGCGATCAACGTCGGGCAGTTCCTGTCCACCGGCACCTTCTGGAAGACCGAGCAGTGCGCGGGCCCGCAGCACGACAACCCGATCGGCCTGGCACCCGCGCCCGCGGCGCAGAAGGAGCTGCCGGCGGGAGTGGCGGTCCCCTCGTACGCGGCCGGCGCGCAATGCAACTCCCGCGGTCTCACCGATCTCGGCGAGTACGCCGTGCGCGGCATGATGAAACGCAAGATGATGCTCGAAGTCGACCACATGAGCGTCAAGGCCGCGGGCCGGGCCTTCGACATCCTCGAATCCGAGTCCTACCCGGGCGTGATCTCCTCCCACAGCTGGATGGACCTGGGCTGGACCGAACGCCTCTACAAGCTCGGCGGGTTCGCCGCCCAGTACATGAACGGGGCCGAGGGGTTCAGCGGCGAAGCCGCCCGTACGAAGGCGCTGCGCGACAAGTACCAGGTCGGCTACGGGTACGGCACCGACATGAACGGGGTCGGCGGCTGGCCGGGCCCGCGCGGCGCCAACACCCCGAACCCGGTGAAGTACCCGTTCCGCAGCACCGACGGCGGCTCCGTCATCGACAGGCAGACCACCGGGCAGCGCACCTGGGACCTCAACACCGACGGCGCCGCGCACTACGGCCTGGTCCCCGACTGGATCGAGGACATCCGGCAGGTCGGCGGCCAGGGCGTCGTGGACGACCTCTTCAAGGGCGCCGAGTCCTACCTGCACACCTGGGGGGCGTCGGAGCAGCACAAGGCCGGGGTCAACCTCGCCGCGGGCGCGCCCGCCTCGGCCAGCTCCGCCGAGTGGAACCCGTTCGTCAGCTACGCGCCCGGCCGGGCCGTGGACGGTGACACGGGAACCCGGTGGGCGAGCGACTGGAACGACGACCAGTGGCTGCGGATCGACCTCGGCTCCGCCGGAGTGGTCAAGCGCGTCACCCTCGACTGGGAGCGCGCGTACGGCAAGTCCTACCGGATCGAGGTCTCGACGGACGACGTGAACTGGCAGACCGTGTGGTCCACCACCGCCGGCGACGGCGGATTGGACACGGCGCGGTTCGCCGGGGTCCCGGCCCGGTACGTACGCGTCCACGGAGCGGGGCGCGGCACGCAGTGGGGCTACTCCCTGCACGAAGTCGGCGTCTACAGCAGCTGACGGCCCGAAGCGGCGCCCGCAGGCCGGGGCCGGTGGGATCGGCTCGTCCGATCCCACCGGCCCCGGCCTCGGCCGTACCGCCGCCCGCACGAAGGGAACCGATTCCGCATGGCACGGATGCCGTTGGCGCAGCGGCGCAGACAACTGACCGAGGCCGCGATCCGGGCGATGGCCCGCGACGGCGTCCCGCGGACGACGACCCGGTCGATCGCCGCCGAGGCGGGCGTGTCGCTGAGCGTCTTCCACTACTGCTTCGACTCCAAGCAGGCGCTGCTCGAATCGGTCATCGAGACCATCACCGAGCACTACCTGGCGGTGGTGAGGGAGGCGATCCTGCCGCGCACCACCCTCCGCGAGACCGTCAGGGCCGGTTTCCGGGCCTACTGGGACCACGTCCGCGCCCACCCCGCCGAGCACATGCTCACGTACGAGCTCACCCAGTACGCCCTGCGCGAGCCGGGGTTCGAGCACCTGGCGCGGCGCCAGCACCAGTTGTACTGCGCGACGTACGCGCAGCTGCTGGAGCAGGTCTGCCTCGACATGGAGGCCGGACTGCGCGTCCCCGTGCCCGTGCTGGCCCGCTACCTGGCGGCGATGACGGACGGGCTGACCCTGAACTTCCTCGTGCTCGGCGACGCGGCCGCGGCGGAGGCGATCCTCGACATGGTGTCCGACCACGTGGCCGGCCTCGTCCACGACGAGCGGCCGCTGCCGTCGTCCGGCCCGTCGCTCCCCTGAGGCCCGCCGAGGCACGCTGAGCGCCTCTGGCCCCGCTCTCATCCCAGGACCGGGTGCGCCTCCGGGTGGGCGTTCCACCACGCCCGGTGGAAGGGGTTGTTGTCCACGTTGGCCAGGTACGCGCCGGCCGCCGCGCGGTAGAGGACGTCCGCCTGTCCGGCGGAGACCGCCGAACGGTTCCAGGCGAGCCGGATACGCCCCGTGATCGGGGTGCCGAGCAGCGGGCGCATCACCGTGCCCTCCACCGCGGGGGCCGTGGGCTGGGTGAGGGAGATGGCGCGGCCCGCCGCCACCAGGTCGTGGCGCATCTTGCGGTCGGTGATCCGGTGGCGCAGGGAGGGGACGAAGCCTGCCTTGGCGCAGGCCCCGACCAGCGCCTCGGGGCCGCCGTCGTCGTCCTCCACGAGGGTCATCCACTGCTCGCCGGCCAGTTCGGCGAGGTCCAGGACCTCCCTCCCGGCCAGCGGGTGCCGGGTGGACATCCGGATGCAGAACGGCTCCTTCGGCACCAGGGTCCGGGCCAGGGCGCCCTGGGGCAGCGCCACCTCGTGGTCGTTGACCTCGCCGTAGACGATGACGTCGTACCGGCCCGCGCCGAGCATCCGTACGAGCGCGGTCACCGAGTGCTCGACGTCGACGGTGATCTCCCGCCCGGAAAGGACGAGGTCCGTCCGCGCGAGCAGTCCGTCGATCAGGACGAGCAGGATGCAGCCGAGCCGCAGCGGGGCGTCGGTAGCCATCGCGCGGGTCTCGGCTCCGAGGCTCTCCATCTCGGTGAGCACGCGCCGCGCCTTGGCCAGGACGAACTGGCCCAGCGGCGTGGGCTCCACCCCGCTGCGGCCGCGGACGAAGAGCTCGCCGCCCGCGACCCGCTCGATCCTGCGCAGCTGCGCGGAGAGCGCGGGCTGGGAGACCCCCAGCCGGCGGGCCGCGCCCCCCAGGCTCCCGGACTCGGCTATCTGGCACACGGCTTGCAGATGCCTCAACTCCAGCTGCATTCCGGCAGCTTACGCAGCGTGATCCCACGGCACCATAACGCGGACCTTATGTGCGCAGGGATGTCCCAATCTCGCCATGTCCACGCCCATACTCGGCGCCAACACCCACCCGGAACACCCCCCACACGATCGGAGTGGACTCTTGCAGCCCACCAGATGGATGGCCTCCGTGGCGGCCATGGCGCTGACGGCGAGCCTCGCCGGCACGCTGGCCACCGCCGCGTCCGCCTCGGCGCAGGCCCAGCCCCCCGCACCCTCCCCGCAGGCCAAATCCGCCGAGCGCGCGGTCGCCGCCGCCGACGCAGCGGTCCGCAGCGGCCTCGACACCCTGGTCAACTCGCCCCAGCAGCAGTACGACCGGCGCCTGGTCACCCCCTGGGTGCAGGACCTGTACTCCGTCTCCTACGAGCGCAGCTACCGCGGGCTTCCGGTCGTCGGCGGCGACGCCGTCGTCCTCGCCGACGGCGAGGGCCGTGTACGCGCCGTCCAGTCGGCCTCGGCCGCCGCGATCGACATCGCGACCACCCCCTCCGTCAGCGCGAAGGCGGCGGAGACCGTCTCGCGCGCGGAGCTCGCCAAGGTCGACAAGGTGCTCGACAGCCGGCTCGTCGTCAAGATCAAGGACGACAGGCAGGTGCTCGCCTGGGAGACCGTCCTCTCCGGCAACACCAAGACCGCACCCAGCAAGCTGCACGTCTTCGTGGACGCCCGCACCGGCAAGGTCGTCGACCGCCACGACGAGGTCGTCGCCGGCAGCGGGACCAGCAAGTGGAACGGCCCGAACCCGCTCACGCTCGACACCACGGCCTCGGGCGGCTCGTACTCGCTGCGCGACCCGAACCGGCCCGGTCTGAGCTGCGCCGACTACAGCACCGGCAGCGTGTTCACGAAGTCCTCCGACTCCTGGGGCACGGGCAACGCCACGTCCAAGGAAACCGGCTGTACGGACCTGATGTTCGCCGCGCAGAAGCAGTGGGACATGCTGAGCCAGTGGCTGGGCCGCAACGGCGTCAGCGGCAACGGCCGCAGCTTCCCCGGCAAGGTGGGCCTGGGCGACCTCAACGCGTACTGGGACGGCAGCTCGGTCACGATCGGGCACAACAGCGCCAACGAGTGGATCGCCGGGATCGACGTGGTGGGCCACGAGTACGGGCACGCCATCGACTCCAACACCCCCGGCGGCACCAGCGGCCAGGAGTCCGGGCTCGGCGAGGGCACCGGCGACATCTTCGGCGCGCTGACCGAGGCGTACGCCAACGAGCCGGCCCCGTACGACACCCCGGACTACACCGTCGGCGAGATGATCAATCTCCAGGGCAGCGGGCCGATCCGGAACATGTACAACCCGCCGGCCGTCAACAACGACCCGGCCTGCTACAGCTCCGCGATACCCGGCACCGAGGTGCACGCGGCCGCGGGACCCCTGAACCACTGGTTCTACCTGCTGGCCGAGGGCAGCAACCCGGGTGGCGGCAAGCCCACCAGCCCCACCTGCAACCAGTCCACGGTCACCGGCGTGGGCGTGCAGACCGCCGGCAAGATCTTCTACGGCGGCATGCTGCTCAAGACCAGCAGCATGTCGTACAAGAAGTACCGGACGGCGACCCTCAGCTCCGCCAAGTCGCTGGACCCGGCCACCTGCAACCTCTTCACCAAGACCAAGGCCGCCTGGGACGCGATCAGCGTGCCCGCCCAGTCCGGCGACCCGACCTGCACCCCGAGCGGGCAGAACGACGACTTCTCGATGGCGCTGAACCCCTCCGCGGGCAGCGTCCAGCAGGGCGCCTCGGTCACCACCACCGTGACCACCAGCACCACCACCGGCCAGGCGCAACAGGTGACGCTGACCGCCACCGGCCTGCCGTCCGGGGTGAGCGCCTCCTTCAACCCGGCCACGGTGCAGTCCGGCCAGTCCTCGACGCTGACCCTGTCCGCCACGGCCAACGCGGCGCCCGGGTCCTCCACGATCACGGTCAAGGGCCAGGGCCCGAGCCTCGCGCACACCGTCGACTACGCGCTGAACGTCGGCAGCACCCAGCCCGGGAACGACCCGCCGAACATCAACGTGGCGAACGTCCAGGCGCATCTGACCCAGCTGAACACCATCGCCTCGCAGAACGGCGGCAACCGCCGCGCGGGCAGCGCCGGTTACACCCAGTCCGTGGCGTACATCAAGGGCAAGCTGCAGGCGGCCGGCTTCACCGTCACCGAGCAGAACTGCACCTCGTGCACCTACCCGTCCAGCAACCTGATCGCGGACTGGCCCGGCGGCCCGGCGGACCAGACCGTCATGTTCGGCGCCCACCTCGACAGCGTCTCGGCGGGCCCCGGCATCAACGACAACGGCTCGGGCTCCGCGACCCTGCTGGAGAACGCGCTCGTCCTCGCGCAGAAGAACCCCACCCTGACCAAGCACGTGCGGTTCGCCTGGTGGACCGACGAGGAGCAGGGCCTGAACGGCTCGGAGTTCTACGTGGGCCGGCTCAGCAGCGCCGAGAAGGCCGCCATCAAGGGCTACTACAACTTCGACATGGTCGGCTCGCCCAACGGCGGCTACTTCATCAACAACCTCAACTCGACCACGGCCGCACCGCTGAAGGCGTACTGGGCCTCGCTGAACCTCGCCCCCGAGGAGAACACCGAGGGCCAGGGCCGCAGTGACGACTACTCCTTCCAGCAGGGCGGCATCCCCACCTCCGGCTACGCGGCCGGCGCCAGCGCCCGCAAGACCTCGGCACAGGCGACCAAGTGGGGCGGCACCGCGAACGCGGCGTACGACGCCTGCTACCACAGCTCCTGCGACACGACCGGCAACATCAACGCGACGGTGCTGGACCGCAGCGCCGACGGCGTCGCCTACACGATCTGGAAGCAGGCCGTCGGCGGCGACACCCCGGCGCAGGACTTCTCGATCGCCACCTCACCGGCGGCCGGCTCCGCCACCCCGGGCACCAGCGTCACGTCCACGGTGAACACCACCACCGTGAGCGGCAGCCCGCAGACCCTCGCCCTGTCCGTCTCCGGCGCCCCGTCCGGGGTGACCGCGGCGCTCAGCCCCTCCTCCGTGCAGTCCGGCGGCTCCTCGACGCTCACCGTGCAGGTCGGCGCGGCCACCGCGGCGGGCACCTACACCCTGACCGTCACCGGTACCGGCACGGTCGCGCACAGCACCACCTACACCCTGACCGTCGGCGGAGGCGGGGGTACGTGCACCCCGAAGCAGGTCGTGGTCAACGGCGGCTTCGAGAGCGGCAGCAGCCCGTGGACCGCCACCGCGGGGGTCGTCACCAACCAGTCCGGCCAGGTCTCGCACAGCGGCGCGTACATGGCGTGGCTGAACGGCTACGGCGCCTCCCACACGGACAGCGCGTCGCAGTCGCTGGCCCTCCCGGCCGGCTGCGCCACGGCCCGGCTCGCCTTCTACCTCCACATCGACACCGATGAGGACGAGAGCGTGGTCTACGACCGGTTCACCGTCTCGGTGGGCGGCCAGACCCTGGAGACCCTGTCCAACCTGGACGCGGCCCCGGGCTACGTGCTCAAGAGCTACGACGTGTCCCGGTTCGCCGGCCAGACCGTCACCCTGAAGTTCCAGGGCGTGGAGGACCAGTCCCTCCAGACCTCCTTCGTCGTCGACGACGTCACCCTCCAGGCGAGCTGACGCCCGTCCGATCCCCTCCCGGGCGGCATGAGCCCCGGCCCTCGCGGCCGGGGCGCGTGCCGCCCGGCCGCGTCGGCGGCCGTCGGCCGTCGTCAGTAGCGGCGCGGGGACATGACCTGGGGCACGGCGTCCGGGCCCTCCAGGACACAGCGCGGAAGGCCGGGCCCTGGTGTCGCGCGCACGGACACCGGTGTCGGCGGATCGGTCGGCAGCTCCACCTGCACGGTGACGGGCCGGTCGTGGTGCGTGGAGCCGTGCCCGGTCTCCTTGCCGTCGACCAGGATCTCCACCTCGACGTGATGGCCGGTCTCGACGGTGGCGCTGACGGAGTGCCCCGCATGATCGATGTGGAAGTGATGGCGTCGTCTCATGGGATCGCCTCCCTGGGGGCACTGCGAACCGTCCCCCCGTCCAGGGTAGCCGCGCCCGCCGCGGACGGCAGGTCGGCCCCGGCAGGCGCGGGGCGGGCAGGGTTCCCCGGAGCGTTTTGGTCCCCGGGCCGGATCCTCAATACGATCCGGCGATGATCACAAGAAAATGGGTGGCGGCCGGGGCCTGTGGCCTGTTGGCCACTCTGGCGGTCGGGCTCTTCCCGGCGAATGCCGCCGCCGGCGAACCGGTGGCGAAGGAGTCCCCCAAGGTCGAGCTGGTCCTCGACGTCAGCGGCTCGATGCGGGCGACCGACATAGACGGCAAGTCCCGGATGGCCGCGGCGAAGCAGGCGTTCAACGAGGTGCTGGACGCCACGCCGGACGAGGTACGGCTCGGGATACGGACCCTCGGGGCCACCTATCCCGGTGACGACCGGCAGCTCGGCTGCAAGGACACCAAGCAGCTCTACCCGGTCGGCAAGCTCGACCGGACCGAGGCGAAGACGGCGGTGGCCACCCTGGCCCCCACCGGCTGGACGCCGATCGGGCCGGCCCTGCTGGGCGCGGCCGAGGACCTCAAGGGAGGCGACGCCACCCGGCGGATCGTGCTCATCACCGACGGCGAGGACACCTGTGCCCCGCTCGACCCGTGCGAGGTGGCCCGTGACATCGCGGCCCAGGGCATCCACCTCGTCATCGACACGCTCGGGCTCGTCCCCGACGCCAAGACGCGCAACCAGCTGATCTGCATCGCCGAGGCCACCGGCGGCACCTACACCTCGGTGCAGCACACCGCCGAGCTCTCCGGCCGGGTCAAGCAGCTGGTGGACCGGGCGGCGACCCCGGTCGTCACCCCGGTGGCGACCGAGGGCGCCAAGCAGTGCGCCGGCGCCCCGCAGCTCGGCGCGGGCCTGTACACCGACCGCGAGACCTTCGGCGAGCACCGCTGGTACCGGGTGGATGTCAAGCCCGGCCAGGAGCTGCGCGCTTCGGTGAGCATCGCCGCCGACCGGGCCGTCAACAACGACTACGGGGTCATGCTGCGGGCCACCACCGTGCACGGGCGGGAGATCGTCCGCGGCTCGGAGGCGGGCGACGGACGGACCGACATGATCTCGACCGGTCTGCGCTACCCGAAGGCCGAGGCCGACGACTCCGACGAGCACGGCGACGGCAAGCCGGCGGTGGAGACCGTCTGCCTGCAGGTCAGCAACTCCTTCGCGGCGCCCGCCTCGGTCAAGACCACGCCGGGCCTGCCCGTCGAGCTCACCATCGACGTGGTGGACGGGCCCGACGACGCGTCCGACGCGGCGGCGTTCGGTCTCGGCCGCGGCTGGTGGCTGCTCGGCGTGCTGGTGCTCGCCGGTCTCGTCGCCGGTCTGCTGTGGGGCTGGATCTCCCGCTGGCGTATCTCGGTCTGGAGGACCAACTGATGCGTACCGTACGCATACTGACCGCCGCCGCCCTCGCCGCGGGCGGTGTGCTCGGCATGGCGGGCGCCGCCCTGGCCGACACCCCGTCGGCGAGCGCGAGTACGAGCGCGAGCCCGGGCGGCAAGGCCTCCGGGCCGACCGAGGCGGGCACGGCATTCCGTACCGCCACGGCGCTCCAGCCGGGCCAGCGGGCCACGGCCGAGGCCTCCACGGGTGACTACCTGTACTGGGTGGTCCCGCTGGACTCGGGCCAGCGGGCCACGGTCAAGGCCACGGTGAAACTGCCTCCGGCGGCGAACCGGCACGGCGCCTCGACGTGGCAGCTCGACGTCTACGACGGGCTGCGCCGCCGCCAGGCGTGCACCTACGGCACGCAGCAGGCCGCGGCTGCCAAGGAGGCCGCCTCGGTGGAGCTGTCCTGCACGCTGCGCACCGTCCGCCCGGGTGCGGAACCCTGGGCCAACGACCCGCTGCCCGGAAGCTACTACGTCCGCCTGACGGTGGTCGGCGTGGCGCAGGAGGACCTCGGTCTTCCGGTGCGGGCCGAGGTCGAGGCCTCCACCCGGAACACCGGAGGCGCCTTCGCGGTGGACGGCGCCGTGGCGAAGCCGCTCGTACCCGGCATCGGCAAGACCGAGCAGGCGGGCACCGGCGGTTCGGACCGGTCGGCGGCCATGGGCGAGCCGGCCGACGGCTGGTCCGGCGGCCGGTGGTCCGACCGCTGGATCTGGACGGCGGCGGGCGGGATCCTCGGCGCCCTCGCCGGCATCTTCGGGTACTCCCTCACCCGCGGCAGGGGCCGCCCTTCCGGGGTCCCGCCCCGCGCCTGACCGCCCCGGCGGCCACGGCACCCCGCCGTGGCCGCCGGGCACCCGCCAGGGGGTGTCCGCAAAGTAGCGCCGTGCGCCCGGAGGGCGGTCCCACGGCGTCCGGTGCGTGCTCCCGGTGCGCCGAGAGCGCGTGCCGGGCCCCGCCGGCCAGACGGGACTTTGACGACACGACCCAGCGGAGGCAGTCCTCAGTAGCCCGCCTCCGCGCGGCCCGCGTCCGCCGCGATGTCCAGCCGGCCCGGCGCCGCCGGATCGTGCATGCCGGGCGCGATGTCGCAACGGCCCGCCCCGGCCCGGGCCGTGACCCGGAAGCGGGTCTCCGCGGGCACGGTGAGCCGGAGCCGCCCCGAGCCCGCCCGGGCGGTGACCCGCTCCGGCGGGGCGGCGAACCGGGCGACGGCCGAGCCCGCCCCGGCCCGGATCTCGGCCTCCGGCGAGCTGAGCCCGGTGGCTTCGAGCGAGCCCGCACCCACGCTCGCCCGCAGCGGCCCGCGCAGCGCGCTCAGCCGGAGCGTCCCGGCACCGACCGAGGCGTCGACGGCCCCGCCCAGCCCGCTGACCACCACCGTGCCGGAGCCCGCGGTGACCTTCACCGGGATGCCGGCGGGCACGGTGACGCCCAGGTCGACCGAGCAGCCGATGCCGGAGGCCACGAAGTCCGCGGCCGCCGGGCAGCGCGGCGTCAGCTTCAGGGTGTCGCCGAGCCAGCTCTCCTCGATGTGCGGAGCCACCATCGACCAGCGCGTCTCGGCCCGGTAGACCACCTGTCCGTCGGAGCGGGGGGTGATGCGCACGTCGGCGCCACCCGCGTCGATCTCCACGGCGGACACGGGCCGTTCGCCGCTGCCGCCGCTCAGCGTCGCCCTCCCGCTCTCGCCGGAGGCGTACGACCAGACCTGCCAGGTGGCGGGGGCGACGACGAACGCGGCGCTCAGGGCCGCGGCCACGACCCACGCCGTACGCCGAGGACGCCGGGGCCTCCCGCCGCCGCCCCCGCTCACGAGGTGCCGTCCAGGAAGCGCAGGACCGCCAGCACCCGCCGGTGGTCGCCGTCGGCCTGCGGCAGGTCCAGCTTGGCCAGGATGTTGTTGATGTGCTTGGCGACCGCGCTCTCGCCGACCACGAGCTGTGCCGCGATCCCCGCGTTGGAGCGCCCCTCGGCCATCAGCGCGAGCACCTCCCGTTCGCGCGGGGTGAGCCGCTCCAGCGGGTCGATGCCCCCGCCGCGCCGCAGCAGCAGCTGCGAAACCACCTGCGGGTCGAGGGCGGTGCCGCCGGCCGCGACCCGCCTGACGGCGTCGATGAACTCCTCGACGTCGGCGACGCGCTGCTTGAGCAGGTACCCGACGCCCCCGGCCTGACCGGCCAGCAGATCCGCCGCGTAACGCTCCTCCACGTACTGCGAGAGCAGCAGGACCGAGGTTCCCGGCCACTGTTGGCGGATCATCAGGGCCGCGCGCACGCCCTCGTCGGTGAAGCCCGGGGGCATGCGTACGTCGACCAGGGCGAGGTCGGGTTCGTGCGCGGCGACGGCGGCGAGCAGGGCCTCGGCGTCCCCGGTCTCGGCGGCCACCTCGAATCCGGCCATTTCGAGGACCTTGACCAGCCCTATTCGCAGCAGCACCGAATCCTCGGCGATCACAGCCCGCACGGCAGCTCCACAGTCACGACGGTCGGGCCCCCGAGGGGGCTGTTGATCAAGATGGTTCCGTCGACCGACCCTACGCGTTTGCGCAGGCCCACCAGCCCGGTGCCGCGGGCCGGGTCCGCGCCGCCCACCCCGTCGTCGGTGACGGTGATGCGCAGCAGGTCGGCGTCCCGGCGGGCGTCCACGCGACAGCGGGAGGCCTCGGCGTGCTTGGCTACGTTGGCGAGGGCCTCGGAGACGACGAAGTAGGCGACGGCCTCCACGGTGGGGCCGGGCCGGCGCGCCAGCTCCACGGTCAGCTCGACGGGCAGCGGCGCCCGGGCCGCGATCCCGGACAGGGCCGCGTCGAGTCCCCGGTCCTCCAGGACGGCCGGATGCAGGCCGCGTACGAGGTTGTTGAGCTCCTCGATGGCCTCCTTGGCCTCGCGGTGGGCCTCGTCGATCACGGCCTTGGCCTCGGGCGGCAGATCGGTGAGCGTGGCGCGGGCGATGCCGAGGTTCATGGCGAGGGCGACCAGGCGCTGCTGGGCGCCGTCGTGCAAGTCCCGTTCGATCCGGCGGCGTTCGAGGTCCGCGGCGTCGAGGACGTCGGCCCGGCTCTCGGCGAGGTCCTCGACGCGCCGCTCCAACTCCTTGGCCCGGTTGGGCCCGAGGAGGGCGGCCGCGGCGAAGGCGTCGAGACGGGACAGGGCGGCGGCGAGCCAGGGGGTGGCGAGCAGCAGCAGGGCGCCGAGCGCGGTGATGGTGTCGTAGCGCCCGGTCCAGCCGGGGCCGCCGTACTCTGCGGGCAGCATCCACGACCAGCCGTACACGGCGGCCCCGGCGATCCCGCACGCCCAGGCCAGGACGACCAGCGCCCCGCCGATCCCCGCGAGCGGGCTGACCAGCAGGTGGTACCCGTACTGCCGCCAGGTCGACTCCGCGCGCAGCCATGCGAGCAACGCCTTCGGGTGCAGCGTCCGTTGTCCGTGCGCGACGGCCGGGATCTCCCGCTCCAGCAGCTCCCGGAACCGGCTGCGCTGCAGCAGGGTGAGCAGCGGGGTCAGGATCAGCAGCACGAGCAGCGTCAGCGCGGCGCCCTTGGGGAACACGAACGCGGCCGCGGCGGGCAGGGCCATCGGAATCGCGGCGACGGTGAAGGCGGTGCTGCGCCAGGCCCACGCCGACCAGGGCGCGTGGCCGGCGATCCACCGTGTGGTACGCCTCAGCGCCCCGGAAAGTCCCATGCCCGTACGGTAATCGCACTGGTCAGGGCCGCTCCACCACCCTGGTACCCGGTCGGGGGTGTAGCCAGTGCCACCCCCGGTTCGGACAGTGCCGCTACTGATTCCGGTCCTCCGCGCGACCAGAGTGATGTCCGTACCCGGAGGACGGACCACCGGGGCCGGAAGGAGCTCCACCGCCATGACCCTGGTCGCCCCGCGCCTGCGGACCCGCCACACGTCCCGGCCCCGGCTGGCCACGCTGCTCACCGGCGCCGGGGTGGCGTTGCTGCCGTGGATGGTGGTGCTGGCGAAGACGCTGCCGCAGACCGCGGAGGTCTCCAACTGGTCGACCGCCTGGATCGGGCTGGACGCCATGCTGGCGGCCGGGCTGAGCGGTACGGGGCTGCTGCTGGGGCGCCACGATCCCCGTGCGGCGCCGCTGGCCGCGGCGACCGCCGCGCTGCTGGTGATGGACGCCTGGTTCGACGTGACGACCGCGGCTCCGGGCAGCGCCCGGGCGGCGGCCGTGGCCCTGGCGGTCTGCGCGGAACTGCCCCTGGCGGCGGCCTGCGCGGCGGTGGCGGTCCGCCGTCCGGTGTTCTAGCGTCGGAAGGGCGGGGTGACCGATGCGCCACGCCGGCCGTTCCCCCGGAGTGCCCGCGCCGTGCCGCCCCCGCCCGTGGCCCGGCGCCTCGGCGGGCCGCGCGACCGACCGAGAGAGCAGGTGCGTCCGTATGCGTCCGTCGGCCCGTATACCCAGCGTCCTCGCCGGTTTCGTCCTCGCCGCCGGCGGCGCCTTCTTCGCCGCCCCGGCCGCCGGCGCGGCCACCCCCACCAGCATCCAGGAGTGCGAGCAGTACGTCGCACAGCACGGCAAGAAGGTCACCCCCGACGGAGTGGGGCAGGCCTGCTACGAGGGCCAGATCGGCAACCAGACCAGCTGCGCCGCGAGCCTCCAGGCGGTCGGCATCTCCGCGGACGTCGCGTCCGGGGCCTGCCGCGCGGCTCATTAGACCCCCGGACGTCACACCGGGTGGCCGTCTTCGTCGGTGGGCTCCTTCTGCGTGGAGAACTTGGAGACGAACACGTCGAAGAGGCCGTCCGGGCGCCGGGTCAGCGTGGCCCCGTCCTGCCAGATCCCGTTGTCCGGCCACCACTGGCTGTCGTGGGGATCGCCCTGGTTCTGGTGGACGTTGTGCATGCCGAGCCCCTCGTCGAAGGGTTCGCCGAAGACCAGGACGGGCCGGCCCACGACGAGGATCGGCTCCAGCGCCGCCGAGGCCTCCAGGTACGAGCCGGAGACCCAGGGCCGGGGCGGGTTCAGCCGGTCCAGGATCCGCTGGAACCACCGCGGCGGGTGGCCGCCGAGGAGACAGCCGGGGCGGTCCGCGAGCGCCGGGTGCCGCAGGTAGTCGAGCGCGCCGGATCCGGAGGTCCGGGCGAGGTCGTGGTAGCCGGGCGCGGGCGAGGCGACGGGGTCGAGCACCGAGGCGTGCAGGGTGAAGACCTTCCACTGCACCCCCACGGCGGAGTGCTTGCTGTCCACGTCGACGGCGCACTCGTAGCGGCCGGCGGGCGCGTCGACCTCCAGGTGTACGTGGAACCAGCGGCCCTGGTCGTCGGGCCGGTCTCGGAAGTGGCGGTGCAGGGTTCCGGACAGCACTCCGTAGTTTTCGAGCGGCATGCCGCCAGTGAACCACCCGGGCCGCCCGACCGCGGGCGCCCGCAGGCGTGTCCCGACGATCTCCCAAGCCATGGTGAACACTTGACGGAACGTTGACTCCTTCCGGAGCGAGCCGCACCGCACCCGGTGGCTACCGTCCCTGCCATGCCCCTACCTCCCCCCCTCCCGGTCCTCCCGTACCGCAAGCCGACCCGCGGGCGCGACTACTGGGTACTGGACGACGTACTGCCGGACCCGGACGCCGTACGGGAGCGCTGCCTGGCCAAGGACGACTGGACCGAGGGTTATCCGCACAAGCCCGAGAGCTGGCCGGGGCTGCGCGCGATGCCGGGCCTGGAGCCCGAGGAACTGGCCCTGGTGGAGCGGCTGGTGCGCAAGTCCACCGGCGCGCCGAAGCTCTGGGCCGAACGGCTCGCGGGCGGCGGCACGTTCAACCACAACTGCGTCCAGGTCGTCGGCGAGGGCGAGTCCGAGCCGCGCCCGCACACCGACTCGCGGAGCCTGTGCCGCTATGCCGCCGTGCTCTACCTCAACCCGAAGGTGCCGAAGGACTGCGGGACCAGCTTCTACCGGCAGAGCCTGCCCGGCGGCGCGCTGGGCGGCAACCAGGTGATCGCCCCGCACAACAACCTGGTCGACGCCCTGGGAACCCGCTTCGTCTCCCCGGACTCCTTCACCGAGGACGTACGGGTCCCCCATCGCGCCAACCGGCTGCTGCTGTACTCCGCGAACCTGATCCACAGCGCCACCGGCTACTGGGGCCGGACGCTGGAGGAGAAGCGGATGACGGCCGTCTTCTTCTGGAAGGCCTAGGGTCTGCCGCCAAAGTGATCTTGGATTGTGGTTCACGGAGTCGCGATACGTCGCCATGAACTGTCCGATGCCGAGTGGGAACTCGTGCAGCCGTTGCCGCCCCATCCCGTACTGGGGCAGCCGCGTCCGGATGGCCGGGCGGCCCTCAACGGGATCGTGCGGAAGTTCCGCACCGGGTCGCCCGGCGGGACGTGCCCGAGCGATACGGGTCGCGGGCCGGCCTCCACATGCGTTTCCGCCGGTGGGCGGCGAACGCGACCTTCGAGCGGATGCTCCGGCTGCGCAGGCGCAAGCAGACGACGCGGGCGACATCGAGTGGCCGGTGTCGGTCGGCTCCACCATCGTCAGCACGCGGCCGGGGCCCGAAAAGGGGCTCCGGGGCCCGGCCCTCGGCCGCGGTCCGACCAGGTCGCCAACCGGACCCGGCGCGGCAGAGCCGACGGCCGCCCGCCGCCCGCCGGCCTTCGACCGCAGCGTCCACAAGCACCGCAACGTCGTCGAAGGGTGCTTCGACCGCCTCAAGCAATGGCATGACCTCGCCACCAGCTGCGACAAGACTGCCCAGTCCTACCAAGCAGCCGTCATCCTCGGATCGCTCCTGATGTGGGCGTGACACTCTGACGACAACTCCTCTTACTGCAGCGCTCGGTGTCGTCTGCATCGCCGGTATGACCGGTGCAGGATGTGGTCGATGCCGGGCGGGGGCCGGGCGGACTCCCTTGTTCAGCCGACTCCCGCGGCTGAAGAAGCCGTGCACGAAACGCTCACGCAGAGCCTTCAGTTCACGCCTCCCACACGGGAGCCCTCCTGACCGGGGCAACCAAACCCGCCCTCGGACAGGAGACCCGGATACGGCCGTGCGGGTCGGCCGTTCATCGAGCGCGAATCACCGCTCAGCTCCGGGAGCAGAGGAGGAAAAGGGCCGATCAATCCCCTGAAGCGATGCCTCCTTTCCTCTTGATTTCTCCTACATTTCTGCAGTTTCTTCGCCTCCGCCGACGAATTCCACATCGGGGAGAGCGTCCCTGAGCAGGCGACGATCACCATCCGCATGTCGTGTGACGTAGCCCATGCCCTCTGGCTCGGAAAACTGCTGGCCCCCACGGCAATTGCCACCCGCAAGGTCCGGATCCAGGGGAATGCGGCCCGGGTGCTGGACCTAGTGCCCATGCTGCGCCCGGCGTTCGATCACTACCCTGCGGTCGCGCAGGCAGCCGGGCTCCCCGTCTGACGCGCTGCGCGCCCGCCCCGATCCCGATCGGCTGCCGGACGGCGTCCGCTCCGGTGCGGCACAGCCGGTCCTCGGCAGGGATTTCCTCCCCGCCGGCACCTCGCACACGATCCCCAAAAGGGAGAAATGTATCCGGATTCGCAACGGAATTGAACTTCGACAGCCTTCCCGATGAGCTGGAGAAATTCCGTAACCAGGTGTTCGAGTTCGTTCAGGAAAGTATCGCACCCAGGGTACTGGAGCTCGATGCTGCGCCCGCCGACGGCTTCGACTGGGAGTTGGTCGAACAGGGCCACGCCCTCGGCCTGACCCGTGTAGCGATACCCCGCGACTTCGGCGGCCTGGGGCTCGGCATGCCGGGGACCGCTGTCGCCCTGGAGGAGATGGCTTCGGTCTGCGCCGTCAACGGCCGGAAGCGCTTCATCACCAACACCCAAGTGGCCAGGTTCGCTTCGGTCTTCGCCAACATGGAGGGCACCCCGGGAGCCACCGGCCTCACCTCGTTCATGGTCACCCTCGACAGCCCGGGCGTCACACGGGGCCCAGTGGCGGACAAGATGGGATACCGGCTCTGCCTGGGCAGCGAGTTGATCTTCGAGGACGTCCGGGTACCGGTGGAGAACCGGGTCGGTGCCGAAGGTGACGGCATGCGCATCAACATGGCTCAGAGCAACATGGCCCGGGCCGCAGTCGCCGGCATCTCCACAGGAGTCGCCCGCGGCGCCCTGGAGATGGCCTTGAACGGGTGCGGCACCCGGGTACAAGGCGGAAGGCAGCTGCAGCACCATCAGTTCACTGCCGCCAAACTCGCCGAGATGACCGCCAAGGTCGATGCCTCGCGACTGCTCTACCTGAAGGCGGCACACAAGGCGGACAACGAGCTGCCCGCACCGCAGTACGAACCGGCCGTCGCCAAGCTCTTTGCCGACCGGACCGCCATCGAAGTCGCCGACCTGGCCATGTCCCTGGCAGGAGCTCGCGGCTACCTGCGCTCCTTCGATGGAAAAGCGGCTGAGGGACGCCTACGGCGCCCGTATCTACGAAGGCACCCCCGAGGTCCTCGCTCTCGTGATCACCGAGTCCCTCTACTCGGAGAACTGAGTGAGCGGCACCCGCGGCGGGCCCATCCCCACATCCGGCAAGACCCCGCACAGCGTTCCCGGCCCGGCCGCGCACTGCTCACCGACGATACGCCGACGAAATGGTCCGCCTGCACGCCGGCCTTGATTTCCGGCGGCTGCCCGACCAGCTCATCGGTGAACCCCTCCATTTCCGGCACGACGACCGGCACCGGCTGATCACCTTCACCGTGGTCGAGGACCAGCTGCCCCAGCACTATCTGCTGGGCGTACTCGGTTTCGGACTCGCTCAATACCTGCGGCTCGGATGGATGTCGGAGCGGCTGGTCTACGAGAGGGCCATGTTCCACGAGCCCGCCGACCAGGACCTCGGTCGTGCCCGCCCTTCTGCCTGTGCACCCGCACCGGAAGGATCCGCGGCCACATCGGGCTGGACCGTGCCAAGGACCATCTGCCCCTGGCCGTGGACGACCCCGCCCGGATGCGCTTCGGCACCGAACATGCTCACCGCGTCGACCTCGTCGCACGGCACGCCTGTGCCGGCCTCACCACACATCAGGTGTTCGAGTTGAAGCGGTTCGTCCGTGACGGTGCCATGCAGCCGGGAGCGACGGCCGACATCGTCCCCTGGCAGGTACTCCACAGCCTGGGCGCGAGCGTGATCACAGGCACGAGGCGGCCCACCGTCGACCTCCCGTGCAGCGGCTACGGCCTGATCGCCTGCGCGAACGCGCCCGGCTGGCCGGCGGCACCCTCACCGCCGGCCCCACGGATGACGGCGGCTGTCTTCTCCGCTCCTGCCACCCGGCCCAGCCGACGTGACAATGCCCTCCGACTCGGGGGCCGGGGCCTGGGCCGGGACCGCGGGGACCGGTACCGGCGGCGCCGACATCCGGCGGATGTCGTGCACCGCACGGCGCATTCCCGTGCGCAGCCGGCGCCCCAGGGGGCGCTCTATGAGCCGGTGCACGAGCCAGGCGAGAGCCACCATGAACGCGGTGACGCCCAGGACGAGGGGGACGGGCCGCACGTCGTGGCGGAAGCGGTGGATGGCCGTCAGCCCGGCCATCATGTGGATCAGGTACAGCGGATACGTCACCTCCCCCGCGTGCCGCAGCCAGCGCCACCGGATACGGTCGAAGGTGCCGAGGGCGATCCCCGCCATGACGAGGAACCCGCAGGCGATGACGAGGTGGGCCGGCCAGACCGGCGTCTGCGCGGCGACGCCGCCCCCCAGATTGCTGATCATCCGGCCCTGGACGTAGCTCTGCGCGAGGACGAACTGAAGGCCCGCGATGCCCCACAAGACGGCATTGGGCCCGAAGCGGCGCATGAGGTGGAAGGCGATTCCCGCGATGAAGTACAGCGAGAACGTCGGGATCGCGAAGAAGGACAGCACTCCGCTGTCAGCGGTGGGTGCCACCACGCCGGCCACGGTCCAGACCGTGCAGAAGACCACGCAGTTCCGGTAGGTGACGCCGCGCAGGACCACCAGCGCGAACAGCGCGTAGAACTTCAGCTCGACGAAGAGGGTCCAGTACGCGTCGTCGATGTGTGGCACCTTGATGCCGCCCTGGAGCATCGACAAGTTGACCACGACGTCAACGAACGCCTTGACCCCGCGCACCTCCGGCCAGGCGAACAGGACGCCGGCCGTGAAGAGGACGGCCGCCCAATAGGCAGGAAAGAGACGAGCGATGCGGGAGGCGGCGAACTCGCCCACACCGCGGTCCCAGGCGCTCATGCAGATGACGAACCCGCTGACGACGAAGAAGATCTCGACGCCCAGCCAGCCGTAGACGGCGTAGGCGCTCGCGACAGGGAAGACGGCGGCGGCCGGTTCTCCCCAGCCGCTGTCGAGCGCCAGGTAGTGGTAGCACAGGACGCCCAGCGCGGCGACGATCCGGAGGCCGTCCAGGGCGGCCAGGCGGGCGCCGCTACCCGGCACGGTTCCCTGCCCGGGGTGTCCGATGGCTCTCGACGCGCTCATACCGTGATTGCCGCTTCCTTGTGTGACTGCCCGATGAACGGATTTGATCAACGGGCACCCTACCTGTCACCCCACCGGCCCACCCCTGTTCACCGGGCGAGGTGTGACGGAAGTCTGACGGACCGCCGCCGAGCCTGGCGCCGGCGCGTCGGCGGTGGTCGAATCGGGCTGTGAGCCCAGCACCCGCGGCCGAACCCGCACCCCAGCCGCCACCGGACCCCGACCGCGACCCCGCCCCCGACGGTCAGGGCACGCCGATCGGGCGCCGCCTGGTCCTCGGCATGGTCGGGCTCGGCGCCGCCGGGCTGGTCACCGCCCCGTACCTGCAGGGCGGCTTCGAGGCCTTCCTCGGCGCGGCCTCCACCAAGGACCCCACCGGCCTCACGGGGCTGCTGCCCAACGGCGGCGGGTTCCGCTACTACTCGGTGACCGCCTCCGTCCCCGAGCGCGGCCCCGAGAACTACCGGCTCACCGTCGACGGCCTCGTCGACCGCCCCATGACGTACACCCTCGACGCGCTCCGGGCGCTTCCGCAGACCCGCGTCGTACGGGACGTGCAGTGCGTCACCGGCTGGCGGGTTCCCGGCACCCCCTTCGAGGGGGTGCCGCTGACGCGGCTGCTCGACGCCGCCGGGGTGCGCCCCGAGGCCCGGGCCATCCGCTTCAGCTGCTTCGACGGCACGTACACGGAGAGCCTGACCCTCCCCCAGGCCCGCCGGGACGACGTCATGGTGGCGCTGCGCATGCAGGACAAGCCGCTGAGCCATTCCCACGGCGGCCCCGTCCGCCTGTACGTGGCCCCCATGTACTTCTACAAGTCCGCGAAGTGGCTCTCCGGCATCACCCTGACCCGTGACGTGGAGCCGGGCTACTGGGAGGACCTCGGTTACGACGTCGACGCATGGGTCGGCCGGTCGAACGGACGCGACGATGCCCCGACCGTCTGAGCCGGCGCCGCGGCGCGCCGAGCGGATCCACCGGTTCAGCCGCGCCGAGCGGTGGATCCACCGGTCCACGGCCGCGCTGACGGGGCTCTGCGCGGGCACGGCGGCCTGTCTGTACCTGCCTGCGCTCGCCGAGCTCGTCGGCCGCCGCCACCTCCTGGTCACCGTGCACGTCTGGTCCGGGCTGCTGCTGGTCGTCCCGTTCCTGCTGGGGCTCGCCTCGAGCGCCTTCCGCGCCGATCTGCGGCGCCTCGGCCGCTTCGGGCCGCACGACCGGGTCTGGCTGCGGGCCGCTCTGCGACGGGACCGGGTGACCAGGCGGCCCGCCGGGAAGTTCAACGCCGGGCAGAAGGTGTACGCGGGCTGGCTGGCCGGGGCGGTGCTGGTGATGGCGGGCACCGGGATGCTCATGTGGTGGACCGGCCTCGTCCCGCTGGTCCGGCGCACGGCCGCCACTTTCGTCCACGACTGGCTGGCCCTCACCGTGGGCGTCGTGCTCGCCGCGCACATCGGCAAGGCCCTGGCCGACCCCGAGGCGCGCCGGGGCCTGCGTACCGGCTCCGTCGACCGCGGGTGGGCCGAGCGCGAGCACCCTCTGTGGCGGACCGGGCGACCCGGCCCCGCGGACCGGGGGGAGCCGGCCGACGCGGATCGCGCGCCGGCCGACCCTGTGTGAGTCGCCGTCAGCCGCCGTCGCGTACGGCGACGATGCCGTTGAAGACTCCGACGTACGCCGTGCCGTCGGGTCCGAGCGTGATCGGCGCCCAGTTGTTGTCGTACAGCGGCCCGGTGCCGGTCAGCTGCCGCCAGCGGCGCTCTCCGGTGCGGAAGTCCACCGCCGTCAGGTACCAGGCGTCGATCCCCCAGGCGTTGGGCTCCTTCTCGTAGAAGTAGAGCAGCCCGTTCGCGGTGGAGAGCTTCGGGACGACGGAGGGCGAGCGGACGGAGCTCTGCCACACCGTGTCGCAGCCGCTGCCGTCGGCGCGGACGTCGATCCGGCTGGCCCCGCCGACGACGGACTTGCCGAGCAGCAGGCTGGTGAGGTTCTCGTAGCCGTAGTTGTTCTCGACGACGATGCTGTTGCCCCAGGTGATGAGGGAGTTGTCGGTGGTCGAGGCGCCGCTGGCGAACACCGGGACCTTGCAGACCAGCCGCCGGTCGGCGGGTACGTCGGCGCCCCGCCGGTAGACCAGGACGTTCATCCGGTCGTCGGCGTTGTCGGTGATGGCGACGTAGCCGTCGCCGAAGAGGTCCGGGGTGGTGCCCGAACCCTGGTTCACGGAGCCGGGTTTGGTTCCCGTACCGCGGTCGTACGTCTGGCGCCACTGCGCTTCGGGGGTGCCGTCGGCGGTGGCGCGGAAGCTGTAGAGGGCGTGGTCGGAGACGATCGACACACCGTCCTCGGCGACCGAGAAGGAGTTCTGGATCTCCTCGCCCGGGAGGCGGATCGAGCGGATCTGCGAGGTCTGCGGATCCACGGTGCCCACGCGGCCCTGGCGGGTGACCCACCAGACGAGGCCGTTCCAGTCGGGCATCACGGAGGTGACGGGGTCGCAGGTGCCGCTGGGCCGCAGGTTGGTCCAGGTGACGCAGTCGTGCGGGACCTGGCCGGTGAGGTCCCAGTCGTCGTCGACGGCGAACGTCCAGCTGCCGTCCGGCCGCTGCGTGTGCGAGAGGCGCAGGATGTGCTGGCGGGAGTCGGCCAGCACCGCCCGGTCCTGGTCGTCCAGGTAGAAGTAGGCGCCGCCCGAGGTGTCCTTGAAGATCTTCGAGAAGTCGAGGGAGGTGATCGCCTCGACCGTCGAGGAACGCTGCGGGAGCTGGTGTTCCGCGAGCGTGGACAGCGTACGGGGATCAAGGAGCTTGACCTTGAAGCCGGTGAAGGTGCCGCACACGGTGACCAGCCGGCCTCCCGCGTCGAAGGTGGCGGTGGCGCATTCGCCGCCCAGAGCGGCGATCTTCTCGCTGCTCACCCGCGGGTTCCTGCCGAGCGGCCCGGACCACGGGGAGGTGGCGCTGCCCCCGGCGTCGGAGTGCATGCCGCTGCGGCCGTTGGGCGCGAGGAAGGGATGCTGGTGCGGGGCCGCGCCGGGCAGCGGGACGGCGGCCGCGGGGGCGCCGTCGTAGTGGCTGACCAGGCGGTGGCCGGGGGCCTGGGGTATCTCCGCGGCCTGCGCCGGGGAGATCCCGTACATCGCGGTGAACACGATGAGGGCGGGGACCACGGCGCAGTTCAGCGCTCTTCGGAACATCCGGGCTTCCTCCGTTCTCTTCAGTTTTATTGACAGTGCGTATGACATCGCGCCGCCGCCAGACGCTAGATCGCACGGCCTGAGGAGTCCATGGAGGAGCCGGATGATTCACGAACGCGCAACAGTTGATCAGTCCGCCCCGGACCCCCGCGGCCTACGGGCGCAGCCCGGAGACCACCTGGGCCGTGGCCGTCAGACCGTCGTGGATGGTCGCCGCCATGCTGCTGCCGGCCAGGTGGAAGCCGAGCAGCGCACAGACGAGGGCGTGGGAGAACTTGAGGCCGCCGCTGCGCATGAAGATCCACGCGAGGACGAGGAGCAGCACGACCACGGAGAGCGAAATCACCATCGATACCTCCTTAGGCGGCGCCATCGTGGCGCAGGAGGGGGTGCCTTCGGGCGAAACCCGTGTCCGCCGTACGGGTGTTGACCGTCCGTGACGGGCGGTCAGTGCTTGACGATCTCGTCCCAGTGGGTCGTACGGTCGCACCAGCGGGCGAGCAGGACCGGATCGTGGCCGACGGCGAGGAGCCCGGCCCCGGTCTCGGCGCGGCACTCCTCGACCACCCCCACCAGGGCGGCAGTGGTGGAGGCGTCCAGCATCGCGGTCATCTCGTCGCAGACCAGCCGGCGCGGGCGCAGCACCAAAGCCCGGGCCGGACATACGCGTTGCAGCCGGCCGTCGCTGACCTCGTGGGGGGGGCGCCGGGCGAGCGGATCCGCGCCGAGTCCGACACGCGCGGCCAACTCGGGGACCGCCCCGTCCGCTTCTCCACGGCGGCCCGTCGCCCGCGCAGGTCGGAGAGGAGGCTCCCAGCGAGGACGGCGGCCGTGACCGGCACGGTCAGCGCCGCCGGCAGCGGGAAGTCCACCGAGGTCGCCGCGCGCGGGCTCCCCGTACGGGGTCCTCGTCAAGCGCGTCGGCCACCCCCTGGCGGACGTACGGGAAGAACCAGGGGAGTTGGGAGAAGCTCGGCACCAAGGCAGGCAGGACGAGGTGGCGGGCCCACCTGGCCCGCGGTGACCACGTCGCTGCAGCTTGCGATCGGCCGCTATCGCAAAGGGATCGCAATCATGCCAGACGGGATCGGAAGAACACGAACCCGGGCACATCGGCGGACGGTGCGAGCCCGGCGCGCGCGGGTCTTGCCGCGCCGCCCGCACCCGTGCCATATATGTCTAGACCTTTACGAGGAAGCGGAAGCCGAGGAAGGCCCCCCGTGCGACGCACCGCCCCCCTGCTCGCCCTCTGCCTGGCCGCCACCGGGCTCACCGCCTGCACCGCCGCCGACACCACGCCCCCCGCGGCCCCCGCCGGGATCACCGCACAGGCCGGCAGCGCCACCTCCGTGCACGTGATGTGGCAGGCGGCGGCCGACGCGGTGACCAACTACCAGGTCTTCCAGGCGGGCCGGCTGGTGCGCGAACTCCCCGCCGACAAGACGATGGTGGACATCACCGGCCTCAGCCCGCAGACCGGCTACGCCTTCACGGTCCGGGCCCGCGACGCCGCCGGGAACACCTCCGCCCCGAGCGCCTCCGCCGAGGCCACCACCCCGGCCGCCAAGGCCGAGGACCGCCAGGCCCCCACCGCCCCCGCCCGCACCACGGGCCGGGCGGACGGCCCCCGGTCCGCCACGCTGTCCTGGTCCACGGCGACCGACGACACGGGCGTGACCGCGTACGACGTCTACCAGGGCGGCATCCGGATCCACACCGCCGGCCCCGGCGAGACCGGCACCGCCCTGACCGGCCTCCAGCCGGACACCGGCTACACCTTCACCGTCCGGGCCCGCGACGGTGCGGACAACTCCTCCCCCGACGGCCCGGCGGTGGAGGTGACCACCCCGCCCTCCGCCGGACAGGGCCCGGGCACCGCGCCCGCCGAGTTCACCGCGACCGCCTCTCCGGGCGCCGTCACGCTGACCTGGACCGCCCCGGACACCGGCCGCCCGACCACCGAGTACGAGCTCCACGTCAACGGACGGCCCGTCACCGCCATCCAGTTCGGTGCCGGCGCCGTGCCCGCGTCCGGGGCCGCCGGGGTGGAGCACCGGCTCACGGTGACCGAACCGGCCGGCACCCGGTGGACGCTCAAGCTGCGCGCCCGGCTGCCCGACGGCAACTGGGGGGCCTTCTCCGCGGAGCGGAGCATCGTACTCGCGGCATGAGGCGCGCGGCCGGTCTCCCGTCAACGTGACGGCAATCCGAACGGAACGGCACGTCCGGACGAGAAGATCGCGCACAATACAACCGTGTTCGGTGAGTACGCGTCCAACAGAAAACGGCCGGATTCCGCGGAAGCCGACGGCGATCCCGATCCGGCTCCCTGCGCCCCGCCGGGAAACCTGCCGCCCGACCCGGCGGGGTTCATCGGGCGGGAGAGCGAACTCGCCGAGTTGCACGGCGTGTTGGGCTCCCGCAGGCTGACCACCCTCACCGGGGTGGGCGGCGTCGGCAAGTCCCGCCTCGCCCTGCGGGCCGTCAGCGATCCCGGACAGGCCCGGCCCGACGGGGTCTGGTGGGTGGAGCTCTCGCCGCTGCGCGATCCCGGCCTGCTCACCATGACCGTCGCCCACGCCGTGGGCCTGGCCGACCACTCCGCCCGCCCCCTCGACGAGGAGCTGTGCGCGTGGATGGCCGACAAGGAACTGCTCCTCGTCCTCGACACGTGCGAGCACATGGTGGCCGAATGCCGCCACCTCGTCGGTGAACTCCTGCAGTCCGCCCCCGGCCTGACGGTGCTGGCCACCTCACGGGAGCCCCTCGACAGCCCCTGCGAGAGGGTCGTCGAGGTCTGCCCGCTGCCCTGCGAGGGACCCGACAGCGACGCCCTCGCCCTGTTCCGCGCCCGGGCCGTGGCCGCGACCCCCGATGCCGCGGCGGCCTTCGACGACCCCGGACGGGCGCGGCTCGCGGCCGAGGTGTGCCGCCGCCTCGACGGCATCCCGCTGGCCCTGGAACTCGCCGGCGCCCGGCTGCGGCTGTGGACCCTGGAGCAGATGGCCCAGCGGCTCGGCACCCGCTTCGCCGTGCTGTCCGACAGCGGGCCCGGCCTGCAGCCCCGGCACCGGACGATGCGGACCGCGATCGGCTGGAGCCACGAGCTGTGCGAGCCGGTGGAACGGCTGCTGTGGGCCCGACTGTCGGTCTTCACCGGGGACTTCGACATCGCCGCCGCCCGCGCGGTGTGCTCGGGCGGCCCGCTGCCTGCCTCCCGGGTGGAGCGGGTGCTCGCGGGCCTGGTCGCGAAGTCCGTCGTACGGCGCACCCTGGAGCGGGGGGCGGGCGCCCGCTACCGGATGCTGGACACCATCCGCGAGTACGGCCACGACTGGCTGACCGAGCTCGGCGAGATGCAGACCGTCGCCGACCGGCACGCCCACTGGTACGCGGCGCTCTGCCAGGCCGCCGACCGGGGCTGGATGAGCCCGGAACAGGTGGACTGGTACCGCAGGATGACCGTCGAGCACGCCCAGCTGCGGACGGCGCTGGAGCACCTCCTCGGCGCGGACCCGGCGGCCGCGCTGGAGATGGCCGGGGCCCTGTGGTTCTTCTGGTTCTCGTGCGGACACGTCCACGAGGGCCGGGGCTTCCTGGAACGGGCCCTGCGGACGGCCCCGGGGACGGGCGCCGCGTACACCCAGGCCCTGTGGGCGCTCGGGCTGACCGCCCTGCTCCAGGGGGACATGGACGCGGCCCGGGAGCTGGGCGCGGAGTGCACCCGCGCGGCGGCCCGGCTGGCGGATCCCGAGCCGGAGCTGCGCGCCGCGTACCTGCACGGGGCCTCGGTGCTGATGCCCGGGGATCCCGTACGGGCCCTGGAGCTCACCGGCCCCCGGGCACGGGCCGGCCACGGCGGCCGGACCAGCGGCCCGGGCTGGCTGCTGTGCCGGCTGGCCACCGGCTATGCCCTGTGCGACCTGGAGCGCTTCGAGGAGGCCGCCGAGGAGGCCCGGGGGCTGCGCGAGGCCTGCGCGGAGCTGGGCGAGCGCTGGCTGCGGGCGTACGCGGACTACGTGCTCGCGGTCGCGGCGCTCGGGCTCGGCCACCACGGGGAGGCGGCGCGCCACGTACGGGCGATGCTCTCCGGGAAGCGGCTGCTCGGCGACCGGTTCGGCATCGCGCTCGGCCTGGACCTGCTCGCGGCGGCGGTGGCGGCGCTGGGCGACGGGGAACTCGCGGCGCGGCTGCTGGGCACCGGGCACGCCTGGTGGCGTACGGTCGGCCGGCCGCAGATGGGCTCACCCTCGCTGACGGCCTTGCGGGACCGGGGCGAGCGGCAGGCCCGCGCGGCGATCGGGGACGAGGCGTACGAGGCCGCGTTCCAGGGCGGAACCGCGGCGTCCACCGGCTGAACACCAGCCGGTGGGCCGCTATAACGTCGGGGCTCCCGTCAGTACGGGAGGGGTCTGCCCGACGGTGTGCGCAGGTCCAGGTCTCGTGGTGCGGGCTTGGGGACGGGCTTGCGGATCAGCTGCTGGCGCATGCGGCCTCCTAGCTCAGACCAGGGCCGGGCGGCGGGGTTCCACCGCGCGGCCGTCGGGGAGCAGCTCACCGGTGTCGTCGAAGACCACCAGGCCGTTGCAGAGCAGGCTCCAGCCCTGTTCGGGGCGGAAGGCCACGGTGCGGGCGGCGTCGTGATCGGCGCTGTCGGCGGACGGGCAGGGGGGCTGGTGGGAGCACATGGCGCACCTCCTCGCAGTGTGGGGCGGGAGGGCCGGTGGTCACCCGGTCGAATCCGCGATCCACGGTGGCGGTGAGTATTGCTGATCACCGCCCCCGTACGGAACCCATTTCGGCGGTCCAGTTCAGGGTGTGTATGCCCGCTCACCATGCGCTCATGCCCGGTATCCGGATCGTTCACCCGACGCCCCTTGGCGGGCGCCGCCGCCGTGCCCCGCAGGGGTGTTCACGTCCGGCGCGGGCGTGGCCGGGATCACGTCCGGCGCGGGCCCTCGCCCGGCTGCCGCCGCGACGGCGCGGGCTAGGGTGCCGGTGATCACCGGCCGCCCGGCGATCACCGCGCGACCCCGCGCGACCCCGCGAGACCCGAGGAGAGATCCGTGGCCACTCCGCCACCGCAGCACGGCGCCGGCCCCTACCACCCGTACGGCCCGCAGCAGGGCGTCCCCCACTCCCCGTACGGCGTGCCGCCGCAGCCGGTCCCGTACGGCCACCGGCAGGTGCCGCAGGCCCCGTACGGCTGCCGCGTGTGCGGAGCCCAGCCGGCCGTGCGGGCCACCGTGCGCGGGCACCAGGGGATGGTGGTGCTGATGCGGTTCCTGCGCCAGGAGGGGCCGTTCTGCCGCGACTGCGGGCTCGCCACCTACCGCAAGATGTCCGCGGACACACTGTGGCAGGGGTGGTGGGGCCCGCTGTCGGTGTTCATCACACCGGTCACCGTGCTGCTGAACCTCGGCGCGCGGGCGAGCTTCCTCCGGCTCACTCCCCCGGTCGGCGCCATCGTGCCCTCGCTGAGCCCCGGCAAGCCGCTGTGGCGCCGCCCACCGGCGCTGGTCTTCCTCACGGCGACCGTGCTCATCGCCTTCGCACCGCCCCTGCTCGTGCTGCTGGGCCTGATGGCCGGCAACGACGGTCTGCCGACCGGCCCGGCCATCGGGACGTGCGTGCGCGACGCGGACAAGCTGCGCAACGAGAAGCTGGTGCCGGAAGCCTGCGGTTCCCCGCTGGCCAAGTACCTGGTCACCATGGAGCGGGGCACCGGCGGCGCGGACTGCGCCGACGGCGACCTGATCAGCGTCCCCGACAAGTGGGCCGAGGGCGCCCACTCGCTGTGCCTCACGCCCGTGCACTGACGGACTCGCGCATGAGGCACGGCGCGCGGGCGGCCGGGGCCCGTCCGCTAGCGGATCGGCATCTGCGAGATCGTGCGGGCGATCACCAGACGCTGGATCTCGCTGGTGCCCTCGAAGATCGTGTAGATCGCGCTGTCGCGGTGCATGCGCTCCACCGGGTACTCACGGGTGAAGCCGTTGCCACCGAGGATCTGGACCGCCTGGGCGGTGACCTTCTTGGCCATCTCGCTCGCGAACAGCTTCGACATGGAGCCCTCCGCCGAGGTGAAGGGCTTGCCCGCGACCGCCATCCAGGAGGCCCGCCACACGAGCAGCCGGGCCGCGTCGATGGAGGTCCGCATGTCGGCGAGCTGGAAGGCGACGCCCTGGTTGTCGATGATCGGACGGCCGAACTGCGTACGGGTCTTGGCGTAGTCGAGGGCGACCTCGTACGCCGCGCGCGCGGTGCCGACGGCCATGGCGCCGACCGCCGGGCGGGAGGCCTCGAAGGTGGCCATGGCGGCGTTCTTCACGCGCTCGCCACCGCCGCCGGCCCTGGCCCGCTCGTGGGCCCGCGCGAGCCGCTCGTCCAGCTTCTCCTTGCCGCCGAGCAGGCAGGAACCGGGGACGCGGACGTCCTCCAGGACCACCTCGGCGGTGTGGGAGGCGCGGATGCCGTGCTTCTTGAACTTCTGGCCCTGGGACAGGCCGGGGGTGTTCGGCGGCACGATGAAGGAGGCGTGGCCCTTGGTGCCGAGCTCGGGGTCGACGACGGCGACGACGATGTGGACGTTGGCGATGCCGCCGTTGGTCGCCCAGGTCTTGGTGCCGTTGAGCACCCACTCGTCCTTGGCCTGGTCGTAGACGGCGCGGGTGCGCATCGAGCCGACGTCGGAACCGGCGTCCGGCTCGGAGGAGCAGAAGGCCGCGACCTTCACGTCGTCGGGGGTGCCGTACATCTGCGGGATCCAGGTCCCGATCTGCTCCTCGGTGCCGTTGGCGACGACGCCGATGGCGGCGAGCCCGGTGCCCACGATCGACAGGGCGATGCCCGCGTCGCCCCAGAACAGCTCCTCCATGGCCATCGGGATGCCCAGGCCGGTAGGGTCGAAGAACTGCTGGGCGTAGAAGTCGAGCGAGTAGATGCCGACCTTCGCGGCCTCCTGGATGACGGGCCACGGAGTCTCTTCTCGCTCGTCCCATTCCGCGGCGGCGGGCCGGATCACTTCGGCCGCGAAGCCGTGGATCCAGTCGCGTACCTGCTTCTGGTCGTCATTGAGCTCCATGGTGAACTCCGCCATGTTTCCCTCCAGCTGTGCGTCCACCAGTGCGTTACTAGCGGTAACCCATACGGTGACCACAGTCTGTTACCGGCGAGTAGGCACTGTCAAGCAGCGCAGCCCGCGGCGCAGCCGATTCGATCGCGAGGGTGTGCGGGGTGTTACGTTGCGTGGGCGTCACGCACCATCGCAAGGGCGGGGAGAGAAACACGTCATGGAGACCACTCAGCAGGCCGGCGAACCGGGAGCGGCCGAGCGCCGCAGGCGGGAGCTGCTCGAAGCGGCCGACCGGGTCGTCCTCCGGGACGGCCCCAAGGCGTCCATGAACGCCATCGCGGCGGAGGCCGGCATCACCAAACCGATCCTCTACCGGCACTTCGGCGACAAGGCCGGGCTCTACCAGGCCCTCGCCGTCCGGCACACCGACGCCCTGCTCGACTCGCTGCGGGCCGCGCTCGATGCCCCGGCCGAGCGCCGCAGTCGCGTGGAGTCCACCCTCGACACCTACCTCGCGGCCATCGAGGCCCGACCGCAGGTGTACCGGTTCCTCATGCACCCGGCCGAGGACTCGCACGCCGCCGAGCGGGGCTTCGACGTGGGCCTGCACTCGGCGCCGCTGCTGCGCCGGCTCGGCGAGGAGCTCGCCGACGTGATCGGCGAGCGCGTGGACCTCGGCCCCGGCGGCGAACGCCTGGCCCGGATCTGGGGCCACGGCATCGTCGGCATGATGCACGCCGCCGGCGACTGGTGGCTGGGGGAACGCCCCTGCGATCGCGCCGAGTTGGTCACCGGGCTCACCGACCTGCTGTGGGGCCGGCTGGCCACGGCCGGCAACCGTGTGGACGGCCCGGGGTTCTGAGCGCCTCCGCCGGGGCCGCACTCAGCTCTGCGCGGCCCCGGCGGCGGCCCGCGCGCCCCACGGCGTCTTGCGGATCGCCCGCCGCAGCCGCCTGGCGCGCATCCCGGTGACCCGGTCCGCGTAGACCGTGCCGTCGAGGTGGTCGCACTCGTGCTGCAGGCAGCGCGCGAAGAACCCGGTGCCCTCGATCCGTACGGGCGCGCCCGCGGAGGTGACCCCCTCGACGACCGCGCGGTCGAAGCGGACCGTGCCCGCCTCCAGGCCGGGCAGCGACAGGCAGCCCTCGGGGCCGCGGAACTCGTCCCCGTCGGCCGCCACCAGACGCGGATTGACGATGTGCCCGACGTGGCGGACGTCCTCGTCGTCGGGGCAGTCGTACACGAACACCCGCTGCCCGACGCCGATCTGGTTCGCGGCGAGGCCGACGCCCTCGGCGGCGTACATCGTCGCGAACATGTCCTCGACGAGCCGGTCGAGGGCCGGGCCGAACGCGGTGACCTCCTCGCACGGCGAGTGGAGCACCGGGTCGCCCAGCAGGCTCATGGTGCGGACGAGGCCGGTGGTACCGGGGATGGGGCGCTGTCGCATGGCCGTAAGCGTACGACGGGCGAATATATGAGGAGATCCGCGGCGCCTCAGGGCGCCGCGGTCAAGGCCCCGGCCGGTACTGGATAGGCTGGGGCCGACCGACGCAAGGAGGACAAGGGACGATGGCAGGCAACACAGAGCCGCTTTCGCCGCGGGCCAAGCTGGCCGTGACGGCGGGCAAGGCCGCGGCGGCGGTGTCGCGGGCCGCGGGACGCGGAAGCGGATCGGTGATCGGTGGCAAGGTCGCACTCAAACTCGACCCCGATCTCCTCGGAGCGCTCGCGCAGCATCTCGACGTCGTCCTCGTCTCCGCGACGAACGGCAAGACCACGACCACCCGGCTGATCGCCGAGGCCCTGCGGGCCAGCGGACCGGTCGTCTCCAACGCCCTCGGCGCGAACATGCCGGCCGGCATCACCTCCGCCCTCGCGGGCGGATCCGACGCCAAGTACGGCGTCATCGAGGTGGACGAGAAGTACCTCGCCGGAGTCGCCCGGGACGTCACCCCCAAGGTGATCGCCCTGCTGAACCTCTCCCGCGACCAGCTGGACCGCGCCGCCGAGACCCGCATGCTCGCGGAGAAGTGGCGCGAGGGCCTCCAGGGCTCCAAGGCCGTCATCGTCGCCAACTGCGACGACCCGCTCATCGTGTGGTCGGCCTCGTCCTCGCAGAACGTGGTGTGGGTCGCCGCCGGCCAGGAGTGGAAGGACGACGCCTGGTCGTGCCCCTCCTGCGGTGGCGTCATGCAGCGCCCCGGCGACGACTGGTTCTGCGGCGAGTGCGGATTCCGGCGCCCCACCCCGAGCTGGGTGCTGTCCGGGGACCACGTACTGGACCCGCACGGCTCGGCCTGGCCGATCCACCTCCAGCTGCCCGGCCGCGCCAACAAGGCGAACGCCGCCACCTCGGCCGCCGTGGCCGCCGTCTTCGGCGTCCCGCCGCAGGTGGCGCTGGAGCGGATGTACCAGGTGCAGGCCGTCGCCGGCCGCTACGACGTGGTGAACTTCCAGGGCCGTGAGCTGCGGCTGCTGCTCGCGAAGAACCCGGCGGGCTGGCTCGAGACGTTTTCGCTGATCGACCCGCCGCCGACCCCGGTGATCCTCTCGGTGAACGCACGCGGCGCCGACGGCACGGACACCTCCTGGCTGTGGGACGTGGACTACCCGCGCCTGGCCGGCCACCCGATCTTCGTGATCGGCGACCGCAAGCTGGACCTGGCGGTCCGCCTGGAGGTCGCGGGCCTGGACTTCCGCGTGTGCGAGACCCTCGACGAGGCCGTGCAGCTGGCGCCGCCCGGACAGATCGAGCTGATCGCCAACTACACCGCCTTCCAGGACGTGCGCCGCCGCGTCGGCAACTAGAACTCTCACCTGAACCGCAGAGGACAAGAGCATGAGCGACAACAGCCTGCGTCTGGTGTGGGTCTACCCGGACCTGCTGAGCACGTACGGAGACCAAGGCAACGCCCTCGTGGTGGAGCGCCGGGCGCGCCAGCGCGGCCTGGACGTGCAGCGCGTGGACGTGCGCAGCGACCAGCCCATCCCCACCTCGGGCGACATCTACCTGATCGGCGGCGGTGAGGACCGCCCGCAGCGGCTCGCCGCGGAGCGGCTGCTGCGCGACGGCGGTCTGGAGCGGGCCGTCTCGAACGGGGCGATCGTCTTCTCCGTCTGCGCCGGCTACCAGATCCTCGGCAACGAGTTCGTCAACGACATGGGCGAGCGCCAGGAGGGCCTCGGCCTGCTGGACGTGGTCACGGTGCGCGGCGAGGGCGAGCGGTGCGTCGGCGACGTCCTCGCGGACATCGACCCGCGCCTGAACCTGCCGCAGCTGACCGGCTTCGAGAACCACCAGGGCGTCACGCACCTCGGGCCGACCGCCCGCCCGTTCGCCCGGGTCTCGATGGGCCGCGGCAACGGCACCGGCGACGGCACCGAGGGCGCGTACAACGACACGGTCTTCGGCACCTACATGCACGGCCCCGTGATGGCCCGCAACCCGCAGATCGCGGACCTGCTGCTGAAGCTGGCCCTCGACGTGAACGCGCTGCCGCCCATCGAAGACCGGTGGTACGAGGCGCTGCGCGCCGAGCGGATCGCGGCGGCCACGCAGCCCGCGTAACGCCGCGCGGACCGCTCATCGGGGCGGCCCCGCAATCATGTGTTCGGCCCGGTTTTCCCTAGGGGGAACCGGGCCGACGTCGTTTCGTACGACGAGTATGACCAGCATGTGGAGGATGGTTCAGTCCACCGCTCCAGCGCTTGTAGGGTGGCCGTAGTTCCAACCGGACGACGTGGTCCGGTCGTCGGCCCACGTTGCAAAGGTTCCCCCTGCCATGCGCATTGGTGTGCTCACTTCCGGAGGCGACTGCCCCGGCCTCAATGCCGTCATCCGCTCCGTCGTGCACCGCTCCGTCGTCGACCACGGCGACGAGGTCATCGGCTTCCACGACGGCTGGCGCGGCCTGCTGGAGTGCGACTACCGCAAGCTGGACCTCGACGCCGTGAGCGGCATCCTGGCCCGCGGCGGCACCATCCTCGGCTCCTCCCGCGTCCAGCCCGCGCACCTGCGCGACGGCGTGGAGCGGGCCCGCGGGCACGTGGCCGACCTGGGCCTGGACGCCATCATCCCGATCGGCGGCGAGGGCACCCTGAAGGCCGCGAACCTGCTCTCGCAGGCCGGCCTGCCGATCGTGGGCGTGCCGAAGACCATCGACAACGACATCGCCTCGACGGACGTCACCTTCGGCTTCGACACCGCCGTCGGGGTCGCCACCGAGGCCCTGGACCGGCTGAAGACCACCGCCGAGTCCCACCAGCGCGTGATGGTCGTGGAGGTCATGGGCCGCCACACCGGCTGGATCGCCCTGCACTCGGGCATGGCGGCCGGCGCGCACGCCATCGTCGTCCCGGAGCGCCCCTTCGACATCGACGAGCTGACGGCGATCGTCGGCGAGCGCTTCTCCGCGGGCAAGCGGTTCGCGATCGTCGTGGTCGCCGAGGGCGCCAAGCCGCGTGCCGGCTCCATGGACTTCCAGGAGGGCGGCACCGACCAGTACGGGCACGAGCGCTTCGCCGGCATCGGCAACCTGCTCGCGGTCGAGCTGGAGCGCCGTCTGGGCAAGGAGGCCCGTCCGGTCATCCTGGGCCACGTCCAGCGCGGTGGTACGCCGACCGCGTACGACCGGGTCCTGGCCACCCGCTTCGGCTGGCACGCGGTGGAGGCGGCGCACCGCGGCGAGTTCGGGATGCTGACCGCGCTGCGCGGCACCGAGATCGAGATGGTCCCGCTCGCCGACGCCGTGCAGACCCTCAAGACGGTCCCGTCCGAGCGGTACGCCGAGGCTCAGAACGTTCTGTGATGTTTCCCCCCTTCTGCGCCATAACCACGTAATGGCCGCCCCCGAACGCGATCGCGTTCGGGGGCGGCACTACTGTGGTGGGGCACCACAGGTCAAGGGAGTGAACAGATGGATCACAGCGGTCACGGCATGGACATGAACATGGACATGGACCTGCCGCCGTTCACTCTCGGGCGCGGGCTGGAGTTCTCCTTCGACGCGTTCTTCCTGATCGGCTCGCTGGTGGGCCTCGGCCTGTACCTGTGGGGCGTGGTGCGGCTGCGCCGCCGCGGGGACGCCTGGCCGCCGGGCCGGACCGTCGCCTTCACCACGGGCGTGCTGACCGTGGCCCTGGTGATGTGCACCAAGCTGAACGACTACGGCATGGTCATGTTCAGCGTGCACATGGTCCAGCACATGGTCATCAGCATGCTCTCCCCGATCCTGCTGCTGCTCGGCGCGCCGGTGACGCTGGCGCTGCGCGCGCTGCCGCCGGCGGCGCGGGGCACCAAGGGGCCGCGCGAGCTGCTGCTGATGCTGCTGCACAGCCGCTACATGAAGGTGATCACCCACCCGGTGTTCACGATCCCCCTGTTCATCGCCAGCCTCTATGCCCTGTACTTCACCCCGCTCTTCGACTTCCTGATGGAGAGCAAGGTCGGGCACATCGGCATGATGGTGCACTTCCTGGCCGTCGGCCTGGTCTTCTTCTGGCCGATCATGGGCGTGGACCCGGGTCCGCACCGCCCCGGCTACGTGATGCGGATGCTGGAGCTCTTCGCCGGCATGCCGTTCCACGCCTTCTTCGGCATCGCGCTGATGATGGCGAGCGAGCCGATGATCAAGACGTACGCGAACCCGCCGGCCTCCCTCGGCATCGACCCGCTGCTCGACCAGCAGTGGGGCGGCGGCATCGCCTGGGCCTTCAGCGAGATCCCGTCGGTACTGGTGCTGATCGCGCTGGTCTACCAGTGGTACCACTCCGAGCAGCGGGCGGCGAAGCGCTCCGACCGGGCCGCGGACCGCGACGGCGACCGGGAGCTTGAGGCGTACAACTCCTATCTCGCCTCGCTCCAAGCGCGTGGCCAGTAGCGCGGCAGGACCTTCGCGCGCGACCATGGGGCATGACCGGATCCGTTAAGGCGATGGCCGTCATGACCTTCGCCGCTCTGGTGGCCGTCGCCACGTATTCCGTGGCCCTCGGCAGCAACGGCTGGCTGTGGTTCGGCTGGGTGGTCCTCGGCCTGCTCACCGCCGGCATGGCCGCGTCCCGCAAGCCCTGAACCGGCGCCCGCGCACCTCGCCCCCGCCTCCCGCCCCGGCCGCCCCTCCCAGGCCCGCCGGCTGCGGGTCCGGGCCGGCGGCCGCGGTCATCCTGTGCCGGCCCGGCCGGTGGGATTCTGGTTCGCCATGCCCATCCGGCACCGTGTCCGGCACACTGACCTGACCCCAGGTGAAGGGAAAATGCCCCGGTGTTCTACCACTTGCTCAAGCACGTGCTGCTCGGTCCGCTGCTCCGGCTGCTGTTCCGGCCGCGCATCGAGGGACTGGAGAACATCCCGGCGGAGGGAGCCGCGATCATCGCGGGCAACCACCTGTCGTTCTCCGACCACTTCCTGATGCCGGCCATCCTCAAACGCCGGATCACCTTCCTCGCGAAGGCCGAGTACTTCACCGGTCCCGGCGTGAAGGGGCGGCTGACCGCCTTCTTCTTCCGCAGCGCCGGGCAGATCCCGGTGGACCGCTCCGGCAAGGACGCCGGGCAGGCCGCGCTGCGCGAGGGACTCGGGGTACTGGCCAAGGGCGAGCTGCTGGGGATCTACCCGGAGGGCACCCGCTCCCACGACGGGCGGCTCTACAAGGGCAAGGTGGGCGTCGCCGCGATGGCGCTCGGGGCCGGGGTGCCCGTCGTCCCGTGCGCGATGGTCGGCACCTTCGAGATCCAGCCGCCCGGTCAGAAGATCCCGAACATCCGGCGGGTGACCATCCGCTTCGGCGAGCCGCTGGAATTCTCCCGCTACGCCGGGATGGAACGCGAGCGGGCCGTTCTGCGGGCCGTCACCGACGAGATCATGTACGCGGTCCTCGGACTGTCCGGCCAGGAGTACGTCGACCGGTACGCCGCCGAGGTCAAGGCGGAAGAGGAGGAAGCACGGAAGAAGGCCCGGCGCAGAACGCGCTGAGCCTCCTCCCGTGCCGTTTCATGCCATCGTCCGGCTTAGCGGACGGCCGGCAGCTCCTCCTGCGCCGGGAGCGCGGAGGCCGGCGCCTTGGCGAGCGACTTCGCGGCAGCCGGGGCCGGGGGGACCGGAGTGGCGTGCGGGCCGCACTTCACGTCCTTGGCGTCGACCTTGCCGGTCAGCAGGTAGGCGTCCACCCGGGTGTTGATGCAGGGGTTCACCAGGCTGGTGACACCGTGCGAGCCGGCGTTCTGCTCGGTGATCAGACGCGAGCCGGCGAGACGGCGGTGCATCTCGACGCCACCCTCGTACGGCGTGGCGGCGTCACGCTCGGACTGGACGATCAGGACCGGCGGCAGGCCGCGCTTGGCACCGACCTCGATCGGGTTGCTCTGCTTGGCCTTCCAGGTCGCGCAGGGCAGGTTCATCCACGCGTTGGACCAGGTCAGGAACGGGTACTTCTCGTTCAGCTTGGTGTTGTCCCGGTCCCACTTGGCCCAGCTGGTCGGCCACTTGGCGTCGGCGCACTCCACCGCGGTGTAGACGGCGTTGCTGTTCTCGGACGCGGCGTTGCCCTTGGTGTCCGACATGTCGGGGGCGATGGCCTCGATCAGCGGCTTCTCGTCACCGGCGGCCCAGGCGCTGAACGCCTGCGCGACCGGGACCCACGAGGAGTCGTAGTACGGGGCGCCCTGGAAGAAGCCGATGAGCTCGTTCGGGCCGACGACGCCGCCGAGCGGGTTGGCCTTGGCCTGAGCACGCAGCTGCTGGTACTTGGCCTCGACCTTGGCGCGGCTGTCGCCGAGGTGGAAGACGGAGTCGTACTTGGCGACCCAGTCCTGCCAGTCGTTCCAGCGCGTCTGGAAGGCGACGTCCTGGCCGAGGTTGGCCTCGTACCAGATGTTGTCGGTGTCCGGGTTGACCACGCTGTCGACGATCATGCGGCGCACGTGGGTCGGGAACAGCGTCGCGTAGACGCCGCCGAGGTAGGTGCCGTAGGAGACGCCGAGGTAGTTCAGCTTCTTCTCACCGAGGGCGGCCCGGATGACGTCCAGGTCGCGCGCGGTGTTCGGCGTGGTCATGTGCGGCAGCATCTCGCCGCTGCGCTCCTTGCAGCCGTCCGCGTACTCGGCGGCGAGCTTGCGCTGGGCACGCTTGTCCGCCTCGCTGGACGGGACCGGGTCGGCCTTGGGCGCCTTGACGAACTCCTGCGGGTCGATGCAGGAGATCGGGGCGGAGTGGCCGACACCGCGGGGGTCGAAGCCCACGAAGTCGTAGGCCTTGGAGGTGTTGACCCACAGCGGGCTCTTGGTGGTGACCCGGCGCGGGAAGCGCATGCCGGAGCCGCCGGGGCCGCCCGGGTTGTAGATGAGCGCGCCCTGGCGCTCCTCCTTGGTGCCGGTGCTGCCGATCCGGTCGACCGCGAGGTCGATGGTCTTGCCGAACGGCTTGGAGTAGTCCAGCGGGACCTTGACCCAGCCGCACTGGATCGGGGCCTCGAAGCCCCAGTCGGCGGGGCAGTCCTTCCACTCGACCCCGGTGGAGGCCGCGCGGGCGGCGGCGAGCTGGACGCCCAGCGCCTCCGGGAACCCGCTGTTCTGGCTGGACGAGGCCGCGGCGGCCGGCGGGGCCAGCAGCAGACCCGCGGCCAGCGCTCCGGTGATCAGAGTGGCAGCGCTCCCCAGCGCTGCAGTGCGTATCACGTGGTTGTTCCCCCTGCGTCAGACCCGGCCGGAGGAGGCCGGGTTGGTCGGGTCGGTCGGTCGAACAGTGGGATCCTTTCGCCTGACCGACACCTGACAACAGGGCAAGGTCGCGTTCTTTGCCAACCCGATAACCGGAAAGGCGTGTACCGCTGAGCGGTGTCCCATTCGTCCCAGGTTCGCTCGGCGATTACCAGCCGTACGTGCGACACGCCGCGTCGAGTACCTCGCGCAGCCGCAGCGCGTCGGGCGCCAGAGCCGTCACGAGGACGGCGGGACCGGCCAGCGGGGTGACGGCCGCGAACTCCCCGAGCACCGCGGCGGTCGGTGCCGACGCGGCGAACGCCGGGTCCACGACCAGGAGCTGACCGAGCGCCCGGTGGCCCGCGAGCCCCGCCGGACCGTCCCAGCCGCCGGGAGCACCCGGTCCGCAGGCCAGCTCCTGGTCCAGCAGCGGGCGCCCGCCCCGGGTCACGGTGAGCCGGCTGCGCAGGAGCCCCGGTGACTCCCCCGTGCGGCCCAGCACCTGCTCCTCGCGCAGCAGCAGCCGGGCCGTGGGGGCGAGTTCGACTCGGGTGCGCACCCGCAGGTCGCTGCCGCGTACGGAGACCAGCGGCTCCGGCAGCCACCGCAGCGCCGAGTCCCCGGCCAGGGTCAGCCGTACGTCGTACCGCGCGGGCGCGCCACCGCGGCCGGGCAGCGCCAGGGTGGCGGCCGCCGAGGCCAGGGCGAGCCGGGCCCCGGGACCGGTGGCGGCCTCGACGGTGAGGTGGTCCCCGCCGAGCGGGGCGCTCATCGCGCCGACCAGCATCACGCCGGCCTCGACGGGCGTGCCGCGGGTGCGGCGCAGCGCGAGCGGCCCCTCGCCGGCCAGCAGGGGCAGGGCGGTTCCGCCGCGACCGTCGGCGACCGCGGAGATCCGGGCGGTGGCCCGCACGCCGGTGCGGGCCGGGGCGGGCCCGGTCGGAGCGGGCCCGGTCGGAGCGGCCGGTTCCGACGGGGCGGGGCCGGGCGGAGCCGGGGCCGGCGGCGCGGCGGGGGGCGCCCCGGCCACCGTAAGGCTCACCGGGCGGCCCAGGCGGCGATCCGCTCGCGCACCCAGGCAGCCACCGGAGCCACGCCCTCGGCGCCGCGCAGCGACTGGAAGGCGACGGGGAGTTCACCGCGCTGCTCGGCGGCGTCGCGGGCCATCCGGTCCAGGTCGGAGCCCACGTAGGGGGCGAGGTCGGTCTTGTTGACGACCAGCAGGTCGGCGGTGGTGACACCCGGGCCGCCCTTGCGCGGGATGTCGTCCCCGCCCGCGACGTCGATGACGAAGATCTGGGCGTCGACGAGGCCGCGCGAGAAGGTGGCGGTCAGGTTGTCGCCTCCGGACTCGACGAGGATCAGGTCGAGCGGGCCGACCGTCTCCTCCAGCTCCTCCACCGCCTCCAGATTGGCGGAGATGTCGTCGCGGATGGCGGTGTGCGGGCAGGCGCCGGTCTCCACCGCGCTGATCCGCTCGGGCGACAGGACGGCCTCGCGGAGCAGGAACTCGGCGTCCTCCCGGGTGTAGATGTCATTGGTGACGACGGCCATGGACAGCTCGGCGCGCAGGACGCGGCAGAGCGCGGCGACGGTGGCCGTCTTCCCGGAGCCGACGGGACCCCCGAGTCCGATGCGCAGGGCGCGCCGCGAGCCGTCCGCCCGTACGGGCTCGGCGCTGTGGGTGTGGCGCTGGGGGTAGGTCACGCCGTGGTCGAGGTGCATGGGGATCTCCGGTAGTGGAGGTGTGGGGAGGGACGTCAGGAGGCGAACAGCCGGACCGGCCAGTCGGCATGGACCTCCGCCGCGATCTCCAGCAGCGGCGAAGAGGCCGCGGGCAGGGCCTCTGGCCCTTCCCGCCCGGCCCGGTGGGCGGCTCGCGCGGCCCGGTCCGAGACCGCGTCGAGCTCGGGGGCGAGGCGGGCCAGGACCCCGCTCGCCTCGAAGGGGTCCAGGCCGAGCAGCCGTACCGTCGCGGTCGCCGGTCCGCTCACGCTCTCGTACGCCGCCACGTGCGCGGCCTCCGGCGGCCCGAGCCCCGCCGCCCGGGCGGTGAGCCCGAGCACCACCGGCTGGTGCGCCCCGCGCGGGAAGGCCGCGGCGAGCGCGTCGAGTTCGGCGGCGGGCCAGGTGGCCCGGGCGGCCCGCAGCAGCTGCCGGCCCAGCCGTCGGGCCGCGGTGCGCAGTGCGGGCGAGGGCGTGCGGGCGTCGGCCGCGGCGTCGAGGACCGCCGGGTCGAGTCCGAGGGCCGCGGCCGCGGCGAGTCCGGCGGCGGTGAGTCCGGCCGTGTGCAGCCGGCCGCGGCAGAACTCCTCCAGGGTGGCGGCGTCGTGGATCCGGCCGGCCTTGCAGGCGGCCTCGGCCCCGCCGGAGTGGGCGTGGCCGCCGGCGGGGAAGCGTCCGTCGGCGAGGACGAGGAGGGCGGCGAGGCTCATGGGGCCGCCGCCGTCGGCAGAGACTCCATGTCAGAAGAGGAAGTATCTCTGCGCCATGGGCAGTTCCGCGGCGGGCGCCGGCTCCACCACCTCGCCGTCGATGGTGACGGTGAAGGTGTCGGCGTCGACCTCGACCCTCGGCATGGCGTCGTTGTTGCGCATGTCCGCCTTGCCCACCTTGCGGGTGCTCTCTATGGCCACGAACCGCTTGCCGAGTCCCAGCCGTTCGGGCAGCTCGTCGTCGAGCGCGGCCTGCGCGGTGAAGTTGACCGAGTTCAGCCCAGGGGCCCGGCCGTGGCTTCCGAACATCGGGCGGGGCAGCACCGGCTGAGGGGTCGGGATGGAGGCGTTGGCGTCGCCCATCTGCGCGTAGGCGATCTGGCCGCCCTTGATGACCACTTCGGGCTTGACCCCGAAGAAGGCGGGCGTCCACAGCACGAGGTCGGCGAGCTTGCCGGTCTCCACCGAGCCGATCTCCCGTGCGAGGCCCTGGGCCACGGCGGGGTTGATCGTGTACTTGGCGACGTAGCGGCGGGCGCGGTGGTTGTCGGCCGGTCCGTCGCCGGGCAGGAAGCCGCGCCGCTTCTTCATGACGTGGGCGGTCTGCCAGGTGCGCATCACGACCTCGCCGACGCGGCCCATGGCCTGGGCGTCGGAGGAGATGATGGAGATCGCGCCGAGGTCGTGCAGGACGTCCTCGGCGGCGATGGTCGAGGGCCGGATCCGGGATTCGGCGAAGGCCAGGTCCTCGGGGACGGCAGGGTTGAGGTGGTGGCAGACCATCAGCATGTCGAGGTGTTCCTCGATGGTGTTGACGGTGTGCGGCCGGGTCGGGTTCGTGGAGCTGGGCAGGATGTTCGGCTCGGAGACCACGGTGATGATGTCGGGTGCGTGCCCGCCGCCCGCACCCTCGGTGTGGTACGAGTGGATCGTCCGTCCGGCGATGGCGGCGAGGGTGTCGCCGACGAATCCGGCCTCGTTGAGGGTGTCGGTGTGGACGGCGACCTGGGCGCCGGTCTCTTCGCAGACGCTCAGGCAGGCGTCGATGACGGCGGGGGTGGCCCCCCAGTCCTCGTGGATCTTGAACCCGAGGGCGCCGCCGCGCAGCTGCGAGTGCATGGCCTCCCGGGACATGGTGTTGCCCTTGCCCAGCAGGCCGATGTTGACGGGGTAGGACTCCAGGGCCGCGAACATCCGGGCGAGGTGCCAGGGTCCGGGCGTAACGGTGGTGGCCTTGGTGCCCTCGGCGGGGCCGGTGCCACCGCCGACGAGGGTGGTGATGCCGGAGGCGAGGGCCTCGTCGACGACGGTCGGCGAGATGAAGTGCACGTGTGCGTCGACGGCGCCCGCCGTGACGATCTTCCCGTTGCCCGCGATGATCTCGGTCTCGGGGCCGATCACGAGCGCGGGGTCCACCCCGTCCATCGTGTCGGGGTTGCCGGCCTTCCCGATGCCGCAGATGCGGCCGTCGCGGATGCCGATGTCGGCCTTGACGATGCCCCAGTGGTCGAGGACGACGACTCCGGTGATCACCGTGTCCGGGGCGCCCTCGGCGCGCGTGGTGCGGGCCTGGCCCATGGACTCGCGGATCACCTTGCCGCCGCCGAACACGGCCTCGTCGCCGGAGCGTCCGGGGCCTCCGCTGAGGTCCCGCTCGATCTCGACGAACAGGTCGGTGTCGGCGAGCCGGATGCGGTCGCCCGCGGTCGGCCCGAAGAGGTCGGCGTACGCGCGGCGGTCGAGCTCAGCCATCGAGCGGCCCCCCGGTCTCCCCGCGCAGGCCCGGTACGGTGCGCAGCCCGCCCAGCGGTACGAGCTCCACGGCGACCGGGATGCCCGGCTCGAAGCGCACGGCGGTGCCGGCGGCGATGTTGAGCCGCAGCCCGCGGGCGGCCGCGCGGTCGAAGTCGAGGCTGGGGTTGGCCTCGGCGAAGTGGTAGTGGGAGCCGACCTGTACGGGCCGGTCGGCGGCGTTGAGCACGGTGAGGCGGGTGACGGGCCGGCCCTCGTTGAGGCGCACCGGGCCGTCCCCGTGGACGATTTCGCCGGGGATCATGCTGGTTCCCCCCTTCAGACGATCGGGTCGTGGACGGTGACGAGCTTGGTGCCGTCCGGGAAGGTCGCCTCGACCTGGACGTCGTGGATCATCTCGGGGATCCCCTCCATCACCTGGTCGCGCGCGAGGACGGTGCGACCGGAGGCCATGAGCTCGGCCACGGTCCGCCCGTCGCGCGCCCCTTCGAGGATGTGCGACGTGATCAGGGCGACCGCCTCTGGGTGGTTGAGGAGCACGCCGCGCGCCTTGCGTTTCTCGGCCACGTCCGCAGCCACGTGGATGAGCAGTCGTTCCTGCTCGTGCGGTGTCAGTTGCACTCGTATCACCAAGTTTCCGGGGACCAGATCAGCGTCGCGCCGGGCCGACCTTAGCGGCCTTCAACACTTTGTTGACCTGCGCATATCCGAGCCAAGCCTCTCTTGCCCAACGCAGAGAAAGGCTTTCCGTCCCGCGCACCGGCGCTTTGCCGAAGGATGGGTGATCATTGACGGAAGCCCGTGTCCGCCACGCTAGGCGGCGTGTTTTTCCGCCGCGTTAACCCACGTTTCGGGAAGGCACCCGGTTCAACTCCCCGGCCGCCCGCACCAGGTTCCGTATACGGAACGCGCACCGGCCCCGTGGCCGTAAGGGCTCAGCAGCCCGAGGCGCTCTTCGCGGGGGCCCCGACGGGCCAGGGAAGGGCGATCCAGACGGTCTTGCCGCCGTCCTCGGTGGGGCTGACCGAGAGCCGGCCGCCCGTCTCGGCGGTCAGCCAGCGGATGATGACCATCCCCCGCCCGTTGTCCTGCTGGACGGCGGCCGGCAGGCGCCTGGGCCAGCGCGGATGGCTGTCGGTCACCCCGACGCGCAGCCACTCCCCGCGCTCCAGGCGGACGTCGACGGTGAAGGTGGGCGACTGGCCGAACGTGTGCTGGACGGCGTTGGTGGCGAGCTCCGAGACGATCAGCCGGACGCTGTCCGCGGTGTCGGCCTCGTCGGGCAGTCCCCATTCACCGAGCACCTCCGCGACGTAGCGGCGGGCGGTGGCGACCGAGGCGGGATCGCTCGGCAGAGTGACGGATGCTTCCTGGTGGTCTGCCATGGCGACGGTCCCTTTCCCACCGGGGCGAAACGCCCCGGATCTGTGCTGGACGCCAGAGTGCCACCCATCGTCCCGCCGGTGCTGCTGTTCCCTCAAGATATGCATATATCTGTCGCCCAATGCGGTGAACTCTGCTACGGAAGAGCGTATTTGGACGGCAGACTGGTGCGAGCTGTGCCGGTGGAAGGAGGCGGGTATGCAGCACGGTCCCGCGGTACGTCGGCGCAAGCTCGGCGAGGAACTGCGCGCGCTGCGCGACCGGACCGGACTCACCAGTGGTGAGGCCGCCCGGATCGCGGGGTGGCACCAATCGAAAATCAGCCGCATCGAGACGGGGCGCAGTGGCGTGAAACCGGAGGACATCCGCCTCCTCCTCGACGTGTACGGAAAGGTCGTCAGCCCCGAACAGCGGGCGCTGCTGGAGGCCCTGTCCGCCTCGGCGGCCGGACCCGCGGCGCGCGGTGGCGAGGCCGGGCGCGGCCGCCAGTGGTGGCACGACTACCGGGGCCTGCTGCCCCAGGAGTACCGGGACTTCATCAGCCTGGAGGCGAGCGCCCGCTCGGCCCGTACGGTCGAGCTCTCCGTGGTGCCGGGCCTGCTGCAGACCCCGGAGTACGCGCGGGCGGTGACCCGGGCCGCGCTGGGCGGGCTGCCGGAGCCCAAGGTCGACGCGCTGGTCGACGTACGGCTGGCCCGGCAGTCGGTGCTGCGGGCGGATCCGCCGCTGGAGCTGAGCGCGGTACTGGACGAGGCGGTGCTGCGGCGGCAGATCGGCGGGCCCGGGGTGATGGCGGCGCAGTTGCGGCACCTGGGACAGGTGGCCCGGCTGCCCCAAGTGCGGCTGCAGGTACTGCCGTTCAGTGTGGGGGGTCATCTCGGCCTGACAGGACCGTTCGTAATTTTCTCATTTCCGAACATCGCCGATCTGGATGTGGTGGTACTCGACCATTTGACGAGTAGCCTCTACCTGGAGCGGAAGGAAGACCTCGAGGCGTACAGCGCCGCATTCCGCACCATCCAGGCGCACGCCCTCCCGCCCCAGGACTCGTCGGATCTCATCAGCTCACTCGCTGACGACGCGTAAGGAGGCACCCCCGTGTCCGCAACCCCCCTCTCCACCAGCGGACTTCTGATCAGCGCGCGGTGGCGGCGGAGCAGCCGCAGCACCGGAATGAACAACTGCGTGGAAACCGCCGTCCTCGGTGGCGGCGGCCTGCTGGCCGTCCGCGACTCGAAGCGGACGGCCGGCCCGGCCGTGCTCTTCACCGAGCCGGCCTGGGACGGCTTCCTCGCAGCCGTACGGGCAGGCGCGGACGTACTCGCGTGAGGCCCTAGCAGTCCGTGGCTCCGGGCGGGGCGGTCTTCAGGATCGTCTCGACGGCCCGGTCGATCTCGTCCCCCGTGAGATCGGCCCGTGCGGTCAGCCGCAGCCGGGAAATGCCGTCCGGCACCGACGGCGGACGGAAGCACCCCACGGACAGACCTGCCTCGCGGCAGTCGGCGGCCCAGCGCAGTGCCGCCGCGGCCGACGGGGCCCGTACCGACACCACGGCCGCGTCCGGCCGGGCCGCGGTCAGGCCGGACGCGGTGAGCCGCCCGTACAGCCGGTCGGCCACCTCGCGGGCCCGGCCGGCGCGCTCCGGCTCCCGCCGGAGCAGGCGCAGGCTCGCCAGCGCCGCACCCGCGGCGGCCGGTGCCAGCCCGGTGTCGAAGATGAACGTCCGGGCCGTGTTGACCAGGTGCCGGATCACCTTGGCCGGACCGAGCACGGCCCCGCCCTGGCTGCCCAGGGACTTCGAGAGAGTGAGGGTGGCGACCACTCCGGGCGCGCCCGCGAGTCCGGCGGCGTGCAGGGCACCCCGGCCGCCCTCCCCCAGGACGCCCAGCCCGTGCGCGTCGTCCACGACCAGGGCCGCGCCCCGTTCCCGGCAGGCAGCCGCGTACGCGGCGAGCGGGGCGGCGTCCCCGTCCACGGAGAACACCGAGTCGCTGACCAGCAGCGACCGGCCCTCCTGCGCGCCGAGCGCCTTGCGCGCGGCCTCCGGATCGGAGTGCGGGATCACCTCGATCCCGGCGCGCGAGAGCCGGCAGCCGTCGACGATCGAGGCGTGATTGCCCGCGTCGGACACGACGAGGGTGCCGCGGTCGCTGAGCGCCGTGACCGCCGCCAGGTTGGCTGCGTACCCGGAGGACAGGACGAGGGCGGCCTCGAATCCGCAGAACGCCGCCAGCTCCCGCTCGAGCTCCGCATGAAGCTCGGTCGTACCGGTCACCAGGCGTGATCCAGTGGCCCCGGCCCCCCACCGCTCGGCCGCCTCGCGCGCGCCGCGTACGGTCTCCGGGTGCCGGGACAGGCCGAGGTAGTCGTTGCTCGCGAGGTCCAGGAGCGGCGAGGACGCCGGGCGGGGGCGCAGCGTCCGGACGAGACCGGCCTGCTCACGGGCCCGCTCCGCGTCGTCGATCCAGGCGAACACGTCATCGGGCTCGGGGCTGTGCTGGCTCATCGGCGGGTCCTCGTTTTTTGTCGGCAGTCCACAGACCTGCCTGACCCTAACGGCCGTCACTTGAGTGCCAGGTGTGGCGATCCACACACTCCGTTCAGGCCATGTTGTGCGATCTCTCCTTGGCCGGGAGTGCTCGTGTAGTCCAGGATCGGCGTCATGGACCTGCTGAACACCCTGGTGGACAAGGGGCTGCGGCGCGAGCTGCCGACCCGCGAAGAGGCGCTTGCCGTACTGGCGACCTCTGACGACGAACTGCTCGACGTGGTGGCCGCGGCCGGCAAGGTGCGCCGCCAGTGGTTCGGGCGTCGGGTCAAGCTGAACTACCTGGTCAACCTGAAGTCCGGGCTCTGCCCCGAGGACTGCTCCTACTGCTCCCAGCGACTGGGGTCGAAGGCGGAGATCCTCAAGTACACGTGGCTCAAGCCGGACGAGGCCTCGCAGGCCGCCGCGGCGGGTGTCGCGGGCGGCGCGAAGCGCGTGTGCCTGGTGGCGAGCGGGCGCGGCCCGACGGACCGCGACGTGGACCGGGTCGGCAAGACGATCGAGGCGATCAAGGAGCAGAACGAGGGCGTCGAGGTGTGCGCCTGCCTCGGCCTGCTCTCGGACGGCCAGGCCGAGCGCCTGAAGGACGCGGGCGCCGATGCCTACAACCACAACCTCAACACCTCCGAGGCCACGTACGGCCAGATCACCAAGACCCACACCTACGCGGACCGGGTCGACACGGTGCAGAAGGCGCACGCGGCGGGCCTGTCGGCCTGCTCCGGCCTGATCGCGGGCATGGGCGAGAGCGACGAGGACCTCGTCGATGTCGTCTACTCGCTGCGCGAGCTGGACTCCGACTCGGTGCCGGTGAACTTCCTGATCCCCTTCGAGGGCACCCCGCTGGCCAAGGAGTGGAACCTCACCCCGCAGCGCTGCCTGCGGATCCTGGCGATGGTCCGGTTCGTCTGCCCCGACGTGGAGGTCCGGATCGCCGGCGGCCGCGAGGTGCACCTGCGCTCGATGCAGCCGCTCGCGCTGAACATCGCCAACTCCATCTTCCTCGGCGACTACCTCACCAGTGAGGGCCAGGCCGGCCAGGCCGACCTCGACATGATCGCGGACGCCGGTTTCGAGGTGGAGGGCGCCGGGACGACGACCCTGCCGGCGCACCGCGCGGACGCGCTGGCGGCGGCCAGGGCCGCGGCCGGTCAGGGCCCGTGCGGGTCCTCGGCGGCCGAGGCGGGCTGTGGTTCCGCGTGCGGCGGCTGCTCGGGCCACGAGGCCGTCCCGGCCCAGGCGCCGGTCGCGGCGTCTGCTCCCGTGCCCGCCGGGGCTCCGGCCCAGGCTCCGGCCGGCGATGTCCGTCCGGACCTGGTGGCGGTCCGCCGCCGGGGCGCGGGAACGGACCTCGCCCCCAATGCCTGACCAGCACCACTCGCTGCCGGCCGCGGAACTGCTCGCGCTGGACCGGCAGCACGTCTGGCACCCGTACGGTCCGATGCCCGGGCGGCAGGAGCCCCTGGTGGTCTCCTCCGCCTCGGGCGTGCGGCTGCGGCTGGCCGAGCCCGCGCAGGGCCAGGACGAGCTGGTCGACGGCATGTCCTCCTGGTGGTCGGCGATCCACGGGTACAACCACCCGGCGCTGAACGAGGCCGTGACCGACCAACTCGGCCGGATGTCACACGTGATGTTCGGCGGACTCACGCACGAGCCCGCCGTCCGCCTCGCCGCCCGGCTGGTCGAGATCACCCCGCCCGGCCTGGAGCACGTCTTCCTCGCCGACTCGGGGTCGGTCTCGGTCGAGGTCGCGGTGAAGATGTGCCTGCAGTACTGGCGCTCCATCGGCCGGTCCGGCAAGACCAGGCTGCTGACCTGGCGCGGCGGCTATCACGGGGACACCTGGACGCCGATGGGCGTCTGCGATCCCGAGGGCGGCATGCACGAGCTGTGGTCGGGGATCCTCCCGCAGCAGCTCTTCGCCGACGTCCCGCCGAGCGGTTTCGACGCGCCCGTGGACCCCGCGTACGTCGACCACTTGCGCTCCCTGCTCTCCGCCCACGCGGACGAGCTGGCCGCGGTGATCCTGGAACCGGTGGTGCAGGGCGCGGGCGGCATGCGCTTCCACAACCCCGGATACCTGCGGGTGATGCGCGAACTGTGCGACGAGTACGACGTCCTGCTCATCCTGGACGAGATCGCGACGGGATTCGGCCGCACCGGCGCCCTGTTCGCGGCGGACCACGCCGGGATCACCCCGGACGTGATGTGCCTCGGCAAGTCCCTGACCGGCGGCTACCTCACGCTGGCGGCCACCTTGTGCACGGAGCGGGTGGCGAACGGGATCTCCCGGGGAGCCGTCCCGATCCTCGCCCACGGGCCGACGTTCATGGGCAACCCGCTGGCCACCGCCGTGGCGCTGGCCTCGATCGACCTGCTCCTCGGCCAGGACTGGCAGCGCGAGGTCAAGCGGATCGAGGCGGGCCTGCTGGAGGGTCTGGCTCCGGCACGGGAGCTGCCCGGTGTACGGGACGTACGGGTCCTGGGCGCGATCGGCGTGGTCCAGCTGACGCACGAGGTCGACGTTGCGGCGGCGACCCGGGCCGCGGTCCGCGAAGGCGTGTGGGTACGCCCCTTCCGGGATCTGATCTACGTGATGCCGCCGTTCGTCACGGGCGACGGCGACGTGGCCCGCATCTGCCGCGCGGTGTGCGCGGCCGCGCAGGAGGGCTGACATGGCCGTACTGATGGTCTCGGGCACGGGCACGGAGATCGGCAAGACGGTGGTCACGGCGGCGGTCGCGGCCGCCGCGCTGGCGGCGGGCCGCTCGGTGGCGGTCCTGAAGCCGGCTCAGACGGGCATGGAGCCCGGCGCCGCGGGCGATGCGGCCGAGGTGGTCCGCCTGGCCGGACCGACGATCACGGCGGTGGAACTGGCCCGCTATCCCGAGCCGCTGGCCCCGGACACGGCGGCCCGCCGCTCGGGCCTGCCGACGCTCTCGCCCGGCGAGATCGCGGACGCGGCGCGGGACCTGTCCCGCTCGCACGACCTGGTCCTGGTGGAGGGGGCGGGCGGGCTGCTGGTCCGCTTCGACGAGGCCGGCCACACCCTCGCCGACGCGGCCCGTCTGCTCGACGCGCCGGTCCTGGTGGTCACCCCGCCGGCCCTCGGCACCCTCAACTCCACCACCCTGACGGCGGAGGCCCTCCGGGCCCGGGGGCTGCAGTCGCCGGGCGTGGTCATCGGCAGCTGGCCGGCGGAGCCGGACCTGGCCTGCCGCTGCAACCTGGCGGACCTGCCGTCGTCCTCGGGGCTCCCGCTGCTGGGCGTCGTACCGGAGGCCTCGGGATCCCTGTCCCCGGAGTCCTTCCGCGCGGCGGCCCCCACATGGCTCGCCGCCGGCCTCTCGGGCACGTGGTCCCCGGAGACCTTCCTGGAGACCTGGCAGCCCTGACCGGCACCCGCGGACGAACCGGCCCGGCGGCGCCGTCCGGCACGCCGGGCCGCTTCGTCCGCCGGGCGTCTGCGAGCCGGGGTGCGTTCAGTGGCCGCCGCGCGGCTCGTGGCAGCCGCCCTCCATGTAGGGGCCGTGCGCCTTCACGCTCGCGGGCGGGCCGACTTGGCCCGTCACGCACGGCCCGCTCTCCGGAATCGACAGGACGAACGAGAGGTCGCCGGTACTCGATGCGTACACGTCGCCCGTCTCGACCTTGTAGCCCATCCCGGTCAGGAGCCCCCCGAGCTCCTGGGTCGTCCGCGGTGCACCCTTCCCGCCCGAGCCGCCCAGCGCCGCCTTGATCCGTGCGGCGTGGGCATCGCCCCGGCACCGGGCGGCGGGCGTGAGCGCGGCCTCGTTCCTGTACGCGTGGTTCTCCGCGTACTTGCGCGCCGCGGGGTCCGTCGGCAGGTCGTCCGGCGCCGCCGATCCGGTCGGCGCCACGCTCGCCCGGCCCTCGCACGCCGCGGCCACCTCGGGGAAGAGCCTGTCGTGGCGGGCCACCGCGGCCGCCTCCTGCGCGGCGTGGTCCGGGGTCCGGCTCGGCACCGGGGACGGGTCCACGACCGCGCCGCTCCCGGACACCGTCGTGCCGCAGGCGGTCATGACGAGCAGCCCTGCGGAGAGCGGCACGGCACGGGCGGGTGTCGTAGGGGATGTCACTGGGTCTCCACTTCCTGGGGCGGGCCCCGGCGGCCGGGGCCCGCATGCTCTGATCACCCGATTGTCGTCACGGCACCGCCCCGAACTCCTGAGTACGCGTACTCAGCCGTCCGCCGGCACCGGTTTTGCCCTCCGCGCGCATGGGGTACAGCCCGGCAGGGCAACCGCACCCGTAGCCACCCTGCCCGGAGGTCCGCCATGCCCTCACCGCACCGCGACCCGGATTCCGTCGAGCACCCGCTCTTCGCCCGGTTCTACGCGAGGCTCAGCACCACCGCCGACACCCGGGGCGGTGTGCGCGAACTGCGCCGCGAGCTCCTGCACGGTGTGTCCGGCCGGGTCATCGAGATCGGCGCCGGCAACGGCCTGAACTTCGCGCACTACCCGCGGGCCGTCTCCGAGGTCGTCGCCGTCGAACCGGAGCGGAGCCTGCGAAGGCTCGCGGCCGACGCGGCCCGGCGCGCCGAGGTCCCGGTCGACGTCGTGCCGGGCGTCGCGGAGGCCCTGCCCGTGAAGAGCGAGGCCTTCGACGCGGCCGTCGCCTCCCTCGTGCTGTGCACCGTACGGGACCTGCCGCGCGCGCTCGCGGAGCTGCACCGGGTGCTCCGCCCCGACGCCGAGCTCCGCTTCTTCGAGCACGGCCGCGCGCCCACCGCCGGGATGGCCGCCGTCCAGCGCACGCTGGACCGGACCGTCTGGCCCCGCCTCTTCGGCGGGTGCCACACGTCCCGGGATCCGGTGGCTGCGATCGAGGCCGCTGGCTTCCGGGTCACCTCGTACCGCACCCTCCGGGTGCCGGAGCGCGGCCCGGGGCTCCCGAGCTCGTACTGCGTGCTCGGCACGGCCCGCCGCGGTCCTTCCTGAACCCTTCAGCCCAGCGGCTTGACCCAGCGCGTCCACTGGTCCTGGCGGTGGTAGCCGGCTGCCGCCCACGCGCCGTGCGCCCGCTCGTTGCGGTCGAGCACCATGGCATCGGCGCGCCGTCCGCCGAGCTCGCGGAACCGCTCCTCGGCAGCGGCCAGCAGCGCCGATCCGATGCCCTGGCGGCGGTGGTCCGGGTGCACCGCGAGCCGGTAGAGGTGGCAGCGCCAGCCGTCGAAGCCCGCGATCACCGTGCCGACCAGTTCACCCTCGCGCCGGGCCAGCAGCAGGGAGTGCGGATCGCGGGCGTGGAGCCGCTCGACCCCCGCGAGGTCGTCGCTGATACTCGTTCCCTCGGCAGCCGTCTTCCAGAAGCCGAGCACGGCGGTGAGATCGACGGAGGACGCGGGGCCTATATGAAGATCACTCATGGCCGGATCCCATCATCCGGTTGCGCTCCGCCAAAAGAATGATCCGACCCCTTTGCCTTTCCTTTACTATGGTGGCCACGGGTCGACCGACCCGAAACCGACCTGAACGAAAGGTGTGAGCGTCCGCCCATGGGCGAGCCTCCCAGTACCCGACATCGCGCGATACCCCTCCTCCTGGCCGATCATGGGACGGAGGTGACCGACCGATGACCGAAGTGCTCCTGCTCCTCGTGGCGCTGCTGCTCTGCCTAGCCTGCGGGGTCTTCGTCGCGGCCGAGTTCTCGTTGACCACCGTCGAGCGCAGCGAGCTCGAACAGGCCGCCGAGCGCGGCGAGCGCGGCGCCGAGAGCGCCCTCGCGGCCGTCCGGAGCCTGACGTTCCAGCTCTCCGGCGCGCAGCTCGGCATCACCGTGACCGGCCTGGTCATCGGCATGATCTCCAAGCCCTCGATCTCCGCCCTGCTCCAGGGCCCGTTCGAGGCCATGGGGCTTTCGGCCACCGCCGCCTCCTCCACCGCCCTGATCCTGGGCACCGTGCTGTCGACCGTCGTCCTGATGGTCGTCGGCGAGCTGGTGCCCAAGAACTGGGCGATCTCCTCCCCGCTGGCCATCGCCAAGCGCGTGGCCACCACGCAGCGGGTCTTCAGCCGCGCCTTCCGGCCGTTCATCAGCCACCTGAACACCACGGCGAACCACATGGTCCGCCGGCTCGGCATGGAGCCGGCCGAGGAACTGGCCTCGGCGCGCACCCCGCAGGAGCTGGTGGCCCTGGCCCGGCACTCCGCGAAGGCGGGCGCGCTGGAGAAGGACACCGCCGAGCTGTTCGTACGGACCCTGAACCTGGCCGACCTGACCGCGGAGAACGTCATGACCGCGCGGGTCCAGGTCACGGCCCTCGACGTGCAGACCACCGCCGAAGACGTGGCGAACGCGACGCTCGCGACCGGCCTGTCGCGCTTCCCGGTCTACCGGGGCAGCCTCGACACCGTCGTCGGCACCGTCCACATCAAGGACGTGCTCGCCCTGCCCGCCGAGGAGCGGCACCGCCGCCCCGTCTCCCGGCTGCTGCGCGATCCCCTGCTGGTACCGGAGTCGCTGACCGTGGACCGGCTGCTGGACCTGCTGTCCGGCCGCCAGACGATGGCCGTGGTGATCGACGAGTACGGTGGCACCGCCGGCGTGGTGACCCTGGAGGACATCGTCGAGGAGGTCGTCGGCGAGGTGCGCGACGAGCACGACCCGCACGAGACCTCGGACCTGGCCCCGGCCGGTACGGACGCCTCCGGGCGCCGCCTCTACTCCGCCGACGGCGCCGTGCGCACCGATCAGCTTGCGCGGATCGGGCTGCGCGTGCCGGACGGCCCGTACGAGACCCTCGCCGGGCTGATAGCGACCGAGCTGGGCCGGATCCCGGCCGTCGGCGACAGCATGGAGCTGGCCGGCTGGCGGCTCGACGTGGAGGACGCCAGTGGCCGGCGGGCCGCGCGGGTGCTGCTGCACGCGCCGGTCGAGCCCGCGCAGGAGTCCTCGGACCAGGGTGGGGAGGGAGCGCGATGACGGTGCTCCAACTGCTGATCGGCCTGGCGACCCTGGTCGTCAACGCCTTCTTCGTCGGCGCCGAGTTCGCACTGATCTCGGTGCGGCGCAGCCAGATCGAGCCGTATGCCGAGCAGGGCGACCGGCGGGCCCGCGCCGTGCTGTGGGGCCTGGAACACGTGTCGGCGCTGATGGCGGCGGCCCAGCTGGGCATCACGCTGTGCACCCTGGTGCTGGGTGTGGTGGCCGAGCCGGCCATCGCGCACCTGCTGACCCCGCTGTTCGACCTCGTCGGGGTGCCCTCGGGGCTGACCCACGCGATCTCGTTCGTGGTGGCGCTGGCGCTGGCCACGTATCTGCACATGCTCTTCGGCGAGATGCTGCCGAAGAACGTGGCCCTGTCCGAGCCGGTGCGCACCGCACTCCTGCTCGGTCCGCCGCTGGTGACCCTGACCCGGGGCCTGAGGCCGGTGATCTTCGCGATCAACGCCTTCGCCAACCTCCTGCTGCGGCTGCTGCGGGTGGAGGTGAAGGACGAGGTCTCGGCGACGTTCTCCGACGACGAGCTGGCCCGGATCGTGAAGGACTCCAGCGCCGCGGGACTGATCGACGACCGGGCGAGCGAGCGGCTGCACGACGCCCTGGAGCTGGGCCGCAGGCCCGTCACCGATGTGGTGCTGCCGCTGGACCGGGTCGTCGTGGCCCGGGACGGCGTCACGCCGACGGCTCTGCAGCACCTGTCGGCCGAGTCGGGGTACTCCCGCTTCCCGGTGATCGACGCACAGGCCGGGATCCTCGGGTACCTGCACGTCAAGGACGCCCTCGACGCGGAAGGGCCGGAGCGGGACCAGCCGTTCCCGGTGTCCGCGCTGCGTCCGATCGCGCAGGTACGGGCGGAGACCCCGCTCGACGACGTGCTGACCGCGATGCGGCGCAGCCGGACGCACCTGGCGGCGGTCATGGGCTCGGGCGGGGCGATGACGGGCCTGGTCACGATGGAGGACGTGCTGCGCGAGCTGTTCGGCAGGCCGGCCTCCGCCTGACGCGGCTGCCGCCGCGGTGGTGCCCCGGCCCTGCGCGGCCGGGGTACCGCGCGGTAGCATCGCTCCGCCATGGAGATGAATGCGTCTTACACCAGTTTTGTCGCGGTCGGCGACTCCTTCACCGAGGGCATGTCCGACCTGTTGCCCGACGGCTCCTACCGCGGCTGGGCCGATCTGCTGGCCGCCCGCCTCGCGGCGCGCGAGCCCGGTTTCCGCTACGCGAACCTCGCGGTCCGCGGGAAGCTGATCGGGCAGATCGCCGAGGAGCAGGCCCCGGTCGCGGCCGAGATGGGCGCGGACGTGGTGACGCTGGTCGGCGGTCTGAACGACGCGCTGCGGCCGAAGGTCGACATGGGCCGGGTGCGCGGGCACCTGGAGGAGGCCGTGGAGCTGCTGGCCCCCGCGTGCAAGACGCTGGTGCTGATGCGCTCTCCCGGGCGCAACGGGCCGGTGATGGACCGCTTCCGGCCGCGCATGGAGGAGCTCTTCGGCATCATCGAGGAGCTGGCCGCCCGGCACGGGGCCCTGGTCGTGGACCTGTACGGGGCCGGCGTGCTGGCCGACCCGCGGATGTGGGACGTGGACCGGCTGCACCTGACGGCCGAGGGCCACCGACGGGTGGCCGAGGCGGTGTGGCAGACGCTGGGCCTGCCGCCCGAGCAGGACTGGCATGCCGAGCTCCCCGCGGCGGTGCCCCCGGGCTGGGCCGTACGCCGGTCCCAGGACCTGAGCTTCGCCCGGCAGCACCTGCTGCCATGGGTCGGCCGCCGGCTGACCGGCCGCTCCTCCGGGGACGGCCGCCCGGCCAAGCGCCCGGAGCTGCTGCCGTACGGGGCCACGGCGGGCGAGCCGCTCTCGTAGCAAGGCACAATCCGAGGCGGGGTCCCTACCTGCGTAAACGCACAGCTGTGGCCCAAGTAGAATCCCTACACGTGACTGCCAAGCCCCGCATCCCCAATGTCCTGGCCGGCCGCTACGCCTCCGCGGAGCTCGCCGTCCTGTGGTCCCCCGAGTACAAGGTGACGCTGGAGCGGCGGCTGTGGCTCGCCGTACTCCGCGCCCAGAAGGACCTCGGCATCGAGGTCCCGGACGCCGCCCTCGCCGACTACGAGCGCGTCCTGGAAACGGTCGACCTCGCCTCCATCGCCGAGCGCGAGAAGGTCACCCGGCACGACGTGAAGGCCCGCATCGAGGAGTTCAACGCCCTCGCCGGCCACGAGCACGTCCACAAGGGCATGACCTCCCGCGACCTCACCGAGAACGTCGAGCAGCTCCAGATCCGGCTCTCGCTGGAGCTGGCCCGCGACCGTACGGTCGCCGTCCTCGCCCGCCTCGGCAAGCTGGCCGGCGAGCACGCCGAGCTGGTCATGGCCGGCCGCTCCCACAACGTCGCAGCGCAGGCGACGACCCTGGGCAAGCGCTTCGCGACGGCGGCCGACGAGCTGCTGGTCGCCTACGACCGGCTGGAGGACCTGCTCGGCCGCTACCCGCTGCGCGGGATCAAGGGCCCGGTCGGCACCGCCCAGGACATGCTCGACCTGCTCGGCGGCGACGCCGCGAAGCTGGCCGACCTGGAGCAGCGGATCGCCACCCACCTCGGCTTCGCCCAGGCCTTCACCTCCGTCGGCCAGGTCTACCCGCGCTCGCTCGACTACGACGTGGTCACCGCCCTGGTGCAGCTGGCCGCCGCTCCCTCGTCGATCGCGAAGACGATCCGCCTGATGGCCGGCCACGAGCTGGTCACCGAGGGCTTCAAGCCCGGCCAGGTCGGCTCCTCCGCGATGCCGCACAAGATGAACACCCGCTCCTGCGAGCGCGTCAACGGCCTGATGGTGATCCTGCGCGGCTACGCCTCGATGACCGGCGAGCTGGCCGGCGACCAGTGGAACGAGGGCGACGTGTCCTGCTCCGTGGTCCGCCGGGTGGCCCTGCCCGACGCGTTCTTCGCGTTCGACGGCCTGCTGGAGACCTTCCTGACGGTCCTCGACGAGTTCGGCGCCTTCCCGGCCGTCGTGGCCCGCGAGCTGGACCGCTACCTGCCCTTCCTCGCGACCACCAAGGTCCTGATGGGCGCGGTGCGGGCGGGTGTCGGCCGCGAGGCCGCCCACGAGGTCATCAAGGAGCACGCGGTGGCCTCCGCGCTCGCCATGCGTGAGCAGGGCGCCGAGCGCAACGAGCTGCTGGACAAGCTGGCCGCCGACGAGCGGATGCCGCTCGACCGGGCCCAGCTCGACGCCCTGATGGCCGACAAGCTGTCCTTCACGGGCGCGGCCGGTGACCAGGTGGCCGTGGTGGTCTCCCGTATCGAGGCGATCGCCAAGCAGCACCCGGAGGCCGCCGGGTACGCGCCGGGGTCGATCCTCTGACCCCCGAGGAGCTGAGCGCCGCCCGTGACCGCGTCCTCCCGGACGTGGTCGCGGGCGGTCTGCGTGTGCTGTTCTGCGGGATCAATCCGGGCCTCCTCTCCGCCGCGACGGGCCATCACTTCGCCCGCCCCGGCAATCGTTTCTGGCCCGTCCTGCACCTGTCGGGCTTCACCCCGCGCCGCCTGGACCCCGCGGAGCAGGAGGAGCTGCTGACCTACCGGCTCGGCATCACCAACGTCGTCGCCCGCGCCACGGCCCGGGCCGACGAGCTGAGCGCCGAGGAGTTCCGCGAGGGCGGCCTCGTCCTGACCGCCAAGGTGGAACTGCTGCGCCCACAGTGGCTTGCGGTCGTCGGCGTCACCGCCTACCGCACGGCCTTCGGCGAACGGAAGGCGCAGATCGGACCCCAGGACCGGACCATCGGCTCCACCCGCATCTGGGCGCTTCCCAACCCCAGCGGCCTCAACGCCCACTGGACCGCGGAGTCCATGGCCCAGGAGTACGCCCGCCTCCGCACAGCCGCCGAATCGACTTCCGACCAGACCCCGGACACCCTCTAGGGCGGGTCGATCACGGTCACCGCGGCCATCAGCTGCGGTGAGTGGTCGGCCCCCCACCGGGCCTCGTAGACGGCGACCCAGCGGTCCCCTGCCCGCCACAGGTGGAGGTGGTCGCTGGTGTCGCCGATCTCCTGCCACGGCTGCGCCACATCCCCGGCCTTCGCGGGCAGTCTCAGGCTGTCGAGCGTGAACCGGTCCGGCTTGCCCCAGCGTTCCTCCAGCCGCTGGGCCAGGGCTTCGAACTCGGCGGTCACCTGCTCCTCGTGCGCCAGGCGGTCGGCCGCGTCCTCGTCCCCGTACCACCGGCTGCCGCCCAGCTCGGCGAGGTGGTAGCCGGGCCCGCTGGTGCCCACTTCGGACCTGCCCCGGACGTCGGGGAAGGCACGCGTCCGGAGCCGGTCGATCGTGTCGAGATGCTCTGCCGTGGTCATGCCGTCAGTATCGCGGCGAGGTCTGACAACTGGCCCGGCGTCACGCGTCCCGCCGGCGCACCGCCAGCCAGCCGCCGGCCAGCGCGGCCACCGCCCACAGCGCGAGCACCCCCAGACCGCTCCAGGGACCGAGCCGGCCGCTCGACTCCAGATGCATCACGAGCTGCCCCGCCTGGTCCGGCAGGAACTCCGCGACACCGCCCGCCGCCTGGCCGACGATGAACGGCACCATGACGACGAAGGGTATGAGCACGCTCAGCACGACCGCCGCACTGCGCAGCACCGCCGTCAGACCGGCTGCGAACAGGGCCATGAGCATGAGGTACACACCGCTGCCGAAGACGGCACGGAGGGAGCCCGGGTCCCCCGGCGACAGTGCGTACCCGCCCATGAACGCCTGGCCCAGGACGAAGGTGAGCACTCCGGTGACCTGGCCCACCAGGAAGGCGATACCGCCCACCAGGGCGATCTTCGACAGGTAGAAGCGCGTACGGTTCGGCACCGCGGTCAGCGTCGTGCGCAGGGCGCCGTCGCGGAACTCCGCGGACAACGCGCTCGCCCCGAAGGCGAACGCCGCTATCTGGCCGAAGTTGATGCCGTAGAAGGCTCCGAGCAGCGGGTCCTCCCCCATGCTGCCGGCCTCGGCCTGCCCCACGGCCGCGGCCGCGAGGGCCTGTATCCCGGCGGTGGCCACGAGTATGGCGATCAGCGCCCCGAACGTGCCGCGAAGGGACCGTATCTTGATCCATTCCGAGTGCAGGACGGGGACGGTGGGCAGAGCGGCGCTCATGGCGAAGCCTCCTTGGGTGGTGGGGAACGTCAGTGGGTGGCGGCGAACTGGGCGTGGTCGGCGGTGAGGTCGAGGTAGGCCTGCTCCAGCGAGGCGCGTTCGTCGGCGAGTTCCAGCACGGGGATGCCCTCGCGGGCGGCCATGCCGCCGAGCTGCTCGGCCCGTATGCCCTCCACGGTCCAGCGCCCGTCGTCGGCGCTCGCCATCTCGAAGCCGTCCCGCGCCAGGGCCGCCCGGAGCCGGACCGGATCCGAGGTGCGCAGACGCACCTTCGGGGTGCTGCGGGCCTCGATGAAATCCTCCATGGAGGAGTCGGCGAGCAGCCTGCCCTGCCCGAGCACGACCAGGTGGTCGGCGAGCGCCGCCGTCTCGGACATCAGATGGCTGGAGACGAGCACCGTGCGGCCCTCGGAGGCGAGGCCCCGCATCAGCTCGCGGATCCAGATGATGCCTTCGGGGTCGAGCCCGTTGGTGGGCTCGTCCAGCAGCAGCACCGCGGGATCTCCCAGCAGCGCGGCCGCTATGCCCAGGCGCTGGCGCATGCCGAGCGAGAAGGTCTTGATCCGCCGCTTCGCCGCCGAGGCGATACCCGCCTGCTCCAGTACCTCTTCGACCCTGCGCACCGGGATGCGGTTGGCGGCGGCGAGGAAGCGGAGGTGGTCCCGGGCTGTGCGCCCGCCGTGGGCCGCCTGGGCGTCCAGGAGCGCGCCGACCCGGTGGAGCGGGTCGGGGAAGTCGGTGAACCGTGCCCCGCCGATCGTGGCCGTCCCGGAGGTGACCCGGTCCAGGCCGAGCAGCAGGCGCATCGTGGTGGACTTGCCGGCGCCGTTGGGGCCGAGGAATCCGGTGACCCGCCCGGGCAGGACATCGAAGGTGAGGTGGTCCACGGCCCGGGTGCGTCCGTATTCCTTGGTCAGTTCCCGGATCTCGATGCTGTTCATGGCTCAAGACTCGCCGCCCTCCTCACCCCCCTTCCTCCCCCATGCGAGGGTCCCGTCCCCCCACGTGGGGGAGACGCGTCCGGGCCGGTCACTGCCACGATGGGGGCATGTACCGACTGCTCCGTGCCCCGCTCCAACCGGTGACCTACTCACGCTGGTTGCACCTGTGCGTGCCCGTGCTGCTGCTCGCCCTGTGGATGTTCATAGAGCCGGCGTGGCCGTGGATGCCGTTGGTCATCGTCATACCGTTCGGCCTGGTGCCGTGGGTGCGGCTGGCGGAGGGGCTTCAGGCCCAGTTCCTGCTCACTCCGCACGACCACGGCACCCCCGACAGCGGCATCAGTGCCGCACCGTCGGCCCGGTGGGGCGACCGGTGGCGGACACTGGTGTGGCTCGAGGCCCGGCTCGTGATCGCGCTCGCCGCGATGGCCGCGACCGTGTGGCTCCCGGTGGCGACGGTCGAACTGGTCGCGGCGGCGCTCGGGCATCCGCTGGGCTCTGACCTCATGTTCTTCCACGCACCGCCGCGTTGGGCCGCCGCACTGCTCGTTCCGGTTCCCTTGGTCCTTCTCATCGTCATCGTGGTGCTGCTGGGCGAGCTGGTCACCACAGTCGCGCGCCGGCTGCTGGGGCCTTCGGCCGCCGAACGGCTCACCGCCCTGGAGGCCCGCACCGAGCAGCTGTTGGAGCGCACGCGCATCGCGCGGGAGCTGCACGACTCGATCGGGCACGCCCTGACGGTGGCCGTGGTGCAGGCGGGGGCGGCCCGGGCCGCCGGCAATCCCGAGTTCACCGACCGGGCACTGGGTGCGATCGAGGAGACGGGGCGGGCCGCGCTGGAGGACCTGGAGCGGGTCCTGCTGGTCCTGCGGGAGTCGGCGCAGCCCGTCTCCCAGCGGCCGACGCTCGCGGAGGCCGACCGGCTGCTGGAGTCGGCCCGGGCCTCGGGGTCGGAGGTCGACGCACAACTGACGGGACCGTTGGAGCAGTTGCCTGGCCCCGTGACCCGGGAGGGCTACCGGATCCTGCAGGAGGCGCTCACGAACGTGCTGCGGCACTGCGGCCCGGTGCCGGTCCGGGTCCGGGTGGAGATGGCCGTCGGCAGGCTGGACTTGGAGGTCATGAACCCGCTGCCGCAGGGCCCCGTCTTCATCCCCGGCAGCGGGAGCGGACTGCGCGGCATGCGGGAGCGGGCCGCGCTGCTCGGCGGGGAGGCCGAGACCGGGCCGTTCGAGGGCAGTTGGAGGGTGCGCGCCCGGCTTCCGCTGGAGCGAATACGCTGACCGGATGCCGGTTACCGTTCTGCTCGTCGATGACGAACCCCTGGTGCGCGCGGGTCTGCGTGCCGTCCTGGATGCCCAGCCCGACATCGAAGTGGTGGGTGAGGCGGCCGACGGGGCCTCCGTGGTCCCGCTCGTGCGGCAGCTGCGGCCGGACGTGGTGGCCATGGACGTTCGGATGCCGCTGCTCGACGGGATCGAGGCGACGCGGGCCGTGCTGCGGACCGTGGACTCCCCGCCGAAGATCCTCGTGGTGACCACGTTCGAGAACGACGAGTACGTGTACCAGGCGCTGCGGGCGGGGGCGGACGGCTTCCTGCTGAAGCGGGCCCGGCCCTCCGAGATCGTGCACGCGGTGCGGCTGGTGGCCGAGGGCGAGACGCTGCTGTTCCCCGCGGCCGTACGGGCGCTGGCCGCGGAGTACGGGAACCGGCAGGCGCGGGCGGCGCTGAAGCGGGCGGCGCTGACCGAGCGCGAGGAGGCGGTGCTGCGGGCGATGGCGCGCGGGCTGACGAACGTCGAGATCGCCAAGGAGCTGATCGTCGGCACGGAGACGGTGAAGTCCCACGTGAGCGCGATTCTGGGCAAGCTGGGGGCGCGGGACCGGACCCAGGCGGTGATCACGGCCTACGAGTCCGGATTCGTCGCCCCGGCCTGACGGGAGGGTCCGGTTCCGGCCGTTGGGGGGCTGCGTCTCGCAGTCGCCCCGGGGGCACAGTACGATCCGGCAGACAAGCTCGCTAGCTGGGAGGACACACGTTGGGGCAGCTGACCGGCGGGGATCCCTCTCTGCTCCGACGGATCAATTCGGCCGTGGTGCTGCGCGCACTGCGGGCGGCCGAATCGCCGACCCTCACCGACCTCACCCGGGTGACCGGGCTGTCCCGGCCCACCGTCGAAGGCGTGGTCGAAGGACTGATCGGGACCGGGCTCGTCGTCGAGGCCGGCGCCGAGGAGGGTGCGCGCCGCCAGGGGCGGCCGGCCAGGCGCTACCGGTTCCGGGCCGAGGCGGGGCATCTGCTCGGCATCGAGATCGGCTCGCACCGGATCGCGGTGCTGCTGTCCGGGCTGGACGGGCGGGTGATCGGCGCCGGCACCAAGGACGTCGCCGAGACGGCCTCCGCCGACGAGCGGCTGGAGCGGGTGCGGGCGGCGGTGGCGGATCTGCTGCGCCGGGCCGGTGTATCGCGGGACTCCCTGCGGGCGGTCGGCGTCGGCAGCCCCGGGATCGTGGAGGCGGACGGCACCGTACGCCTGGGCACGGCCCTGCCCGGCTGGACGGGACTGCCCCTCGGTGAGCGGCTGAGGCGCTCGTTCCGCTGCCCGGTGCGGGTGGAGAACGACGCCAACGCGGCCGCGGTCGCCGAGCACTGGAAGGGCGCCGCACAGGACACCGACGACATCGTGTTCGTGATGGCGGGGCTCAGCCCCGGCGCGGGCTCTCTGATCGGAGGCCGGCTCCACCGCGGGTTCGGCGGGGCGGCGGGCGAGATCGGCGCCCTGCACCTGCTGGGCCGCGACGTCACGCCCGAGAAACTGCTGTCCACGACCGGGGAACCGCTCCACCCGCTGGACGAGCAGGCGGTGGCCGAGGTCTTCGCGATGGCCCGCCGGGGTGACGAGCGGGCGGTGGCCGCGGTGGAGCGCTTCATCCAAAGGCTGGTCCACGACGTGGCAGCGCTGGTCCTGGCCATGGATCCGGAGCTCGTCGTGGTCGGCGGCTGGGCGGCCGGCCTGTCCGGCGTGCTGGACCCCCTGCGCCGCGAGCTGGAGCGCTACTGCCTGCGCCCCCCGCGGGTGGCGCAGTCCCTGCTCGGCGAGGCCGCGGTGGCCACCGGAGCCCTGCGCCTGGCGCTGGACCACGTGGAGGAAGAACTCTTCGCGGTGGAGAAGACGGTCACGACCCGCCGCCGCTGACCCCGCCCCGGCGCACTCCGGCCGGCCGCTGCCACCGGTGTGCGCGAGCCTGCCGCCCGGCGCCGACCGCGTCACGGCCGACTCCCGCGGACCAGGACCTGTCCGGCGGATCGGCACCGCGAGCCCGGCCTGATCGGCAAGACACCCCCATGCCCCGGCAGACACGGCGTCCCGCGCTCGAAGCGGCTTTCCCTCCCCACCGGCGGCCGGAAACGCGAACGGCCCGGCCCCGGCAGGAGCCGGGACGGGCCGATTCGGGTCGGGGCGGGGCAGCCGCGGAGATCAGGAGGCGACGCGGGCTTCGTGGGTTATCTCCACGTCGCCCGAGTCTCCGAAGGTCAGGCGGCAGGTGTCCGCGCGGTACGTGGCCACCGAGACGGCGGCCGTTCCCGCGGCGGTGAAGTACCGGGTGGTGACCACGAGCACCGGCGCACCCGGCAGCCGGTCCAACTCCTTGGCATCGTCGGCGCGCGCCGAGCCGAGCTCCACCGAGCGGTCCTGCCCGTCCAGGGCGAGCCGCTGGAGCTCGCGCAGCACGGCCCGGGCGCGGGCCGGTCCGGCCGGGGCGTCGATGGCGGAGAGTCCGGGTACGGAGGCGGCCAGCACGTACAGCAGCTCGGCGGCGACGGCCTGCCCGTGGGAGACCCGGGTCCGCCGCACGGTGTGCACGGGCTGGTCGGCGGCGCCGGCGGCGGCCAGGAGCTTCAGGACGGCGGCTGACGGCAGGGCGGCGTCGGCCACGTCCGCGTCCACGACCTCCCAGCCGTCGGCGCTCTCGCCGGGCCAGCTCTGCCCCGCGCTGCCGACGGCCACGCCGACCCGCGGCGGGGCCACGGTGGTGCCGACCCCGCGGCGGCGCTGCAGCCGCCCTTCGAGTTCGAGCTGCTCCAAGGCCTGGCGCAGGGTCGCGCGGGCGACTCCGAAGCGGGCGGCGAGCTCACGCTCGTTCGGCAGGACCTCGCCCACCGCGAAGTCCTGGTCGAGCGCCTCGCTGAGGACGGTCTTGAGGTGCCAGTACTTAGGCTCCGGCACCGTTTCGAGCTGCGTGGTCCCCACCCTGACTCCTCCTGCCATCGCTGCAATCGCCGTGTTCCAGCGGCAGTTCCGCGCCTTTGTTTATTAAAGGTTCCTGCACTATCCCTGCGACGATAGGACGGCGCACCCCCTTGGTCAAGACCAATCCTCACCCCTTTACCGGGCAGATCGGGCATACGTATCAAGCCGTTCATGCGATGTTCTCGCTCTCCCGACACGCGCCAAGGGCTTGTACCGGCGGGCTACCGGACGGTAATCATTACTGACAGCCTGTCTCACACGAGGAGCAAGGAGCAGCATGACCGCCACGGTCTCCTTCCCGGTCGAATCGCCGCTGGGCCCCCGAACCGCCACCGTCGCCTACGAGCGCAAGGGCGCCGGCGCTCCGCTTCTCCTGCTGCACGGCATCGGCCACCACCTCCAGGCCTGGCACCCGGTGACCGACATCCTGGCCGCCGAGCACGACGTCATCGCCGTCGACCTGCCCGGCTTCGGCGCCTCGGAGCCTCTGCCGCAGGGAGTCCCGTACGACCTGGGCGCCTTCGTCCCCGCGCTCGGCTCACTCTGCGCGGCCCTCGGCCTCGAGCGCCCGCACGTCGTGGGCAACTCCCTCGGCGGGCTCCTCGCCCTCGAGATGGGCCGCAGCAACCTGGCCCGCTCGGTCACCGCGCTCTCCCCCGCCGGCTTCTGGACCGAGGCCGAGCGCAAGTACGCCTTCGCCACCCTGCGCGCGATGCGCGTCGGCGCGCTCACGCTGCCCCACTCCACGCTCGAGCGGCTCTCGCGCAGCGCCGCCGGCCGGGCCGCGCTCACCGGCACCATCTACGCCCACCCGGCGCGCCGTTCCCCCGAGGCCGTGGTCGCCGAGACCCTCGCCCTGCGCGAGGCCACCGGCTTCGAGGAGACTCTGGCCGCCGGCCGCTCCGTACGGTTCACCTCGGACGTGCCCGGTCTGCCGGTCACCATCGCCTGGGGCTCCCGCGACCGGCTGCTCCTGCCCCGCCAGGGCGTACGCGCCAAGCACACGGTCCCGGGCGCCCGGCTGGTCCGGCTCCGCGGCTGCGGCCACGTACCGATGAACGACGACCCGGCGCTGGTCTGCCGCGTGGTTCTGGACACGGTGCGCGCCACAACCGGCCAATCGGCCTGAGCGGCTGACGGCTGTTCATCCACGGTTCGGTTGGGCGACGCGGGCGGGCCGGTGTGCGACGACACACTGGGCCGACCCGTCCCCGCCGGCCCCTGGAGACGCTCCGATGGCACCGATTCCGCACACCCGACGGTCCCTGCTCGGCGGTTCACTCGCCGTTCCGGTGGGCCTCGCCCTGTCCGGGGCGCTCGCCGCGCCCGCATTCGCCGCGCCCACCACCGCCGCGGCGTTCACCCGCTCCGGGCGCCCGAACGCGCCGTGGGGCACCCAGTCCGGTGAGATCACCGCGCACTCGGCCACCGTATGGACGCGCTCCGACCGGCCGGCGCGGATGTACGTCGAGACCTCCCCGAGCGAGTCGTTCCGCTACGGCGTCCGACGGCACGGCGGCCCGTTCCTCGGCCCCGCCACCGACTTCACCGGCACCACCACCCTGCGCGACCTCCCGCCCGGGCAGCAGATCCACTACCGGGTGGTCCTGGCCGACCCGGACGACCCGCGCCGCACGGGCGAGCCGGTCCGCGGCACGTTCCGGACCACCCCCGTCTCCCGCCGCCACAACGTGCGCTTCCTGTGGTCGGGCGACCTCGCGGGCCAGGGCTGGGGCATCAACCCGGACCTCGGCGGCTACCGCGTCTTCGACGAGATGCGCCGGCGCGACCCCGACTTCTTCCTGTTCAGCGGGGACACCATCTACGCCGACGGACCGATCCTGGCCTCCGTCCCCCTGCGCGACGGCAGCATCTGGCGCAACATCACCACCGAGGAGAAGGCGAAGGTCGCCGAGACCCTCGACGAGTTCCGCGGGAACTTCCGCTACAACCTGCTCGATCGCAACCTGCGCGAATTCAACGCCCAGGTGCCGATCCTCGCCCAGTGGGACGACCACGAGGTGCGCAACAACTGGTACCCCGGCCAGGTGATCGACGACCCCCGCTACACCGTGCGCGACGCCGACACCCTCGCGGGCCGCGCCCGCCGGGCCTTCGGCGAGTACTTCCCGGTCACCGACCTCCGCGGCGGCCGCGCCGAGGGCCGGATGTACCGGGTGATGCGGTACGGGCCGCTGCTCGACGTCTTCGTCCTCGACATGCGCACCTACCGCGACCCCAACTCCCCCGGCCGCCAGACCGTGGACCCGATCGGCATCCTCGGCCAGGAGCAGCTGGCCTGGCTCAAGCGCGAGCTGTCGCGCTCGCGCGCCACCTGGAAGGTCATCGCCTCCGACATGCCGCTGGGCATCGTCGTGGCCGACGGCACCGAGAACTTCGAGGCCGTCGCCCAGGGCGACCCGGGCGCCCCGCTCGGCCGCGAGCTCCAGATCGCCGAACTTCTGCGCCACATCAAGCACCAGCGCATCACGGGCACCCTCTGGCTCACCGCCGACGTCCACTACACGGCCGCGAACCACTACGCCCCGGAGCGGGCGGCGTTCGCCGACTTCGCGCCGTTCTGGGAGTTCGTCTCCGGCCCCATCGGCGCGGGCGGGTTCCCCGCCGGGAAGCTCGACGCCACCTTCGGCCCCGAGACCGCGTACGTCCAGTCGGCTCCGCTCGCCAACATGTCACCGTCCGAGAACCCCCCGTACTACGGGGAGGTCGAGATCGACGGCGAGAGCGGGGAGCTCACCGTCCGGTTGCGGCGCCTGGGAGGCGGCGTACTCTTCGCCACCTCGCTCCGGCCGGGACGCGTGGGCCAGTAACCACCGCAGGTCCCGGGGCCCCTGGACCTGCCGGGCCCGGGCGCCGCCTGTCCGGGGCCCGGAACTCCCGGGGCCCCGGACCCGGTCGCCATCCGTCATCCGCCATCCGCCGCCACGGATTCCGGATGGCCGCACCCCACTCGAAAACCGGGCGAAATCGGCCAGACGGATACTTAACCAAGCGGACACAGATCGTTCGTGATCACGCAACACCCCTGCGTCACAGTGGCATGCATGACTGAACGCAACCACGCCCCCGCTCACCGCCACCACCGTCACCACTGGCGCCGCGACGTCGTCGAACTGGCCGCGCTGTTCTGCGCCGTCGCGGTCGCCGACGGCATCGCCAATCTCGTCGCGCACGGCGCGCACGGCCCGATCCTGCTCATCGCCTCGGCGGTCGCGCTCCTCGTCACGGCGGCCTTCCACACCTGGTGGGCACGCCGCCACAACAGCCATGCGCCGCCGCCGAGCACAGCGCCCTCCGATCGGGCCCCGGGCGCCGTCCCGGTCCCGTCCGCGTCCGAGGCCGCGCCGAAGTCCGCCTCGGAGTCCGCCTCGGAGAGCGCCACCGCCGCCACGACCTCCCTGTGGCGGATGCGGACGACCGTACGGGACGAGCCCGGCAGCCTGGCCGCGATCTGCAGCGCCCTCGCCCGCCAGGAGGTCGACATCCTGACCCTCCAGACCCATCCGCTCCCCGAGGGCGGCACCGTCGACGAGTTCCTGCTGCGCGCCCCGCAGCGGCTGGCCGCCGCCGAGCTCTCGCGCGCCATCGCCAGGTCCGGCGGCCACAGCACGTGGATCGAACGCGCCGACGCCCACGACCTCGTCGACACCCCGACCCGCGTCCTGGGCCTGGCCACCCGCACCGCCCTGGACGCCGCTGAGCTGCCCCTCGCGCTGCGCCAGCTGCTCGGCCGCTGCACCATCCACTCGATCCCGGCCACCACCCTCTCCGGCCGCCCCAACGCGGGCGCCGACGCCCCGGTCGAGGGCGTCCTGGAGGCCACGGTGATGCGGCTGCGCGATCCCTCGGGCGGTGCCATCACCGTGGAGCGCCCCTACCTGCCCTTCACCCCCACCGAGTTCGCCCGGGCCCGCGCCCTCGTCGAGCTCGACGCCCGGCTCGGCCCGCGCGTCCCGCGCAGCCAGGACGTGCTGACCCTGCCCGAGGGCAACGAGATCACCGTCCGCCGGGCCGACGGCTCCGATCTCGCCGCCGCCCGCGCGATGCACGACCGCTGCTCCGAGCGCACCCTGGGCCTGCGCTACCACGGGCCCGTGGCCGACGCCGACCGCTACCTCGGCCACCTGCTGAGCCCCCGGTTCGGCCGTACGCTCGCCGCCACCACCGCGTCCGGCAAGCTCGTCGCACTCGGCCACCTGCTGTGGGACGGGGACGAGACCGAGGTCGCGCTCCTGATCGAGGACGACTGGCAGCGCCGCGGGATCGGCTCCGAGCTCCTGGGCCGCCTGATCGCGATGGCCGTCGAGACCGGCTGCAACAGCGTGTACGCCGTCACCCAGGCCTCCAACACCGGCATGGTCGCGGCCATGCGCGGCCTCGGCCTCCCCCTCGACTACCAGATCGAGGACGGCACTCTGGTGATCACTGCCCGGCTGGACGCGGCGCCGGCCGCCGCCCGGGGCGCGTACGGGGCCCCGCGCGCGCAGCAGTCGTACGGCGGGCAGCAGCACCCGCGCTGAGGGGGCTGCACCGGGGCCCGGCCAAGTGGCGTGAACCCACCCCGGGGCAACGCCGTTGACGGCACGGGAGCGGAGCCGGGCTCCGCCGCTCCCGTGCACGTCAGGAGGCTGACAGCGAACGGTGATGACGCGGAGCCTTCCCTCGTACGAAGATGGCGGCATGTCAGAGACCCTTCGCAGCGACAGCGCCTCCCGGCTGCCCCGCCAGGTCGCCGACGCATACGTCGACGACCTCATCGCCATCGATCCGATCACGGGCACCTATCTCGGTGTCGCCGCGTGCTCCAGCCGGCTCCCGGACTTCTCGCCGGCCGGCCGTGCGGCCGCCGCCGACCTGTCCCGTTCCACCCTCGCCCGCCTCGACGCCGCCGAGCGGCTGCCCGGCGCGGACAGCGACGCGGAGCGCCGCTGCGGCCGCCTGCTGCGCGAGCGCCTCACCGCCGAACTCGCGGTGTACGAGGCGGACGAGGACCTGCGGACCGTCAGCAACATCCACTCGCCCGCGCACGGCGTCCGTGACGTCTTCACCCTGACCCCGGCCGACACGGACGAGGACTGGGCAGCGATCGCCGAGCGGCTGCGCGCGGTCCCCGCCGCCCTCGCCGGCTACCGCGAGAGCCTCGCACTGGGCCTGCAGCGCGGCCTGTACGGGGGCCCGCGCGCCACGGCCACCTTCATCGACCAGCTCACCACCTGGGCGGGCGAAGACGGCGAGGGCGGCGACGGGGCGGACGGCAGCGGAGAGGCCTTCTTCGGCGAACTCGCGTCCCGCGGCCCGGAAGCGCTGCTCGCCGGGCTGGAGGAGGCGGCCGCCGGAGCCACGGCGGCCGTCGCCGAACTCCGCGACTGGATGCGCGACGTCTACGCGCCCGCCGTCGCCGACGCGCCGGACCAGGTGGGCCGCGAGCGCTACGCCCGCTGGTCGCGGTACTTCAACGGCACGGACCTGGACCTGGACGAGGCGTACGCCTACGGCTGGTCCGAATACCACCGGCTGCTGGCGGAGATGAACGCCGAGGCCGCCAAGATCCTGCCGGGCGCGGGTCCTTGGGAGGCGCTGGCCCACCTCGACGAGCACGGCACCCACATCGAGGGCGTCGACGAGGTCCAGGCCTGGCTCCAGGGCATCATGGACGAGGCCATCGAGAACCTCGACGGCACCCACTTCGAGCTCGCCGAGCGTGTCAAGCGCGTGGAGTCCATGATCGCCCCGCCGGGCGGCGCGGCGGCCCCGTACTACACGAACCCCTCGGAGGACTTCTCGCGTCCGGGGCGCACCTGGCTGCCGACGATGGGCCAGACCCGCTTCCCGGTGTACGACCTGGTCTCCACCTGGTACCACGAGGGCGTTCCCGGCCACCACCTGCAGCTCGCGCAGTGGACGCACGTCGCGGACCAGCTCTCGCGCTACCAGTCCACCGTCGGCTGGGTCAGCGCCAACTGCGAGGGCTGGGCGCTGTACGCGGAGCGCCTGATGGACGAGCTGGGCTACCTCAAGGACGCCGAGCAGCGCCTGGGCTACCTGGACTGCCAGATGATGCGCGCCGCGCGGGTCATCGTGGACATCGGCATGCACCTGGGCCTGGAGATCCCGGCGGACTCGCCGTTCCACCCGGGCGAGCGCTGGACGGTGGACCTGGCCCAGGAGTTCTTCGGCCTGCACAGCGGCCGGCCGGCGGACTTCATCGAGAGCGAGGTGACCCGCTACCTGTCGATGCCGGGACAGGCGATCGGCTACAAGCTGGGCGAGCGGGCCTGGCTGCTCGGGCGGGACAACGCCCGCGCCGCGCACGGGGACTCCTTCGACCTGAAGGCGTGGCACATGGCGGCGCTGTCGCAGGGCTCGCTGGGTCTGGACGATCTGGTGGACGAGCTGTCGAAGCTCTGACCGGCGGCGCTCACGCGCACGGGCCGCCCGCTCCCTCCATGGGGGCGGGCGGCCCGTACGGCGTTCCGGACGGGGGGCCGACCCTCAGCAGCCGCAGTCGTCGGAGTCGGTCGGCGCGGTCAGCGGGTCCGCCTCGGCGCGCTGCTCGCTGCCCTGCCAGGTCTCGACCTCGAAGCCCTCGCGGATCCAGTACTCGATGCCGCCGAGCATCTCCTTGACCTGGAAGCCGAGCCGGGCCAGGGCGAGCGCCGCGCGGGCGCCGCCGTTGCAGCCGGGGCCCCAGCAGTACGTGACCACGGGAAGGGCCTTGTCGAGGAGCTGCTCGGCCTGCTCGGGGACGAGGGCGGTCGGCAGGTGGACCGCGCCGGGTACGTGGGCCTGGTCCCAGGCCGGGGTGGAGCGGGAGTCGACGAGCTGGAAGCCGAGCTCGGCGCCCTGCTCGCGGTGGGCCTTGAAGGCGGCGGCGACGTCGGACACGTCCGCGTGGAAGGCGAGGCTCGCGGCGAAGTAGGCGGCGGCCGCGGCCGGGGCGGCCGGGGGCACCCGGAGCACGGGGTTGGCGGCGGGAGCGGGGGTGGCAGCCGGGGCGGTGGCCGGGGCGGCGCTGTTCTGTGTCGTCGTCATGGCTCCGAATCTACGAGCCGCTGATCATCCCGGGAAGCGCCTTTCCCCGGCCTTCCTCTTGTTCAGCCGGGGATTCCCCTGCTACATCTGGCTCATGACCGACTATTCCCCTGACGCCACCGACTGGCGCATTCTGACCGCCCTCCAAGAGGACGGCCGGGCCAGCTTCGCCGATCTCGCACGCGCCGTCTCGATGTCCGCGAGCGCGGTCACCGAGCGGGTACGCCGCCTGGAGGAGGCGGGCGTGATCACCGGGTACACGGCCGTGGTGGACCCGGAGAAGCTGGGCAAGTCCATCCTCGCGCTGGTCCGGCTGCGCTATCCGCACGGCAACTACAAGCCCTTCCACGACCTGCTGGAGGCCACCCCGGAGATCCTGGAGGCCCACCACGTCACGGGCGACGACTGCTTCGTGCTCAAGGTCGCCACCCGCTCGATGGGACATCTGGAGGAGGTCGCGGGCCGGATCTCGGGCCTCGGCTCCGTCACCACCAGCATCGTCTACTCCTCGCCGCTCTCCCGCCGCCCGCTCAGTCCGTGAGGGACGCCGTGCGGTGGCGGACCAGTGAGCCGCCCCGCTGTTTGACGATCTCCAACTGGGCCTGGACACGGGTCCGGAGGTCGGCGACGTGGCTCACGATGCCGACACTGCGGTCCCGTTCGCGCAGCGAGTCCAGTACGTCCAGCACCTCGTCGAGCGCCTGGTCGTCGAGGCTGCCGAAGCCCTCGTCGATGAAGAGGGTGTCCAGCCGCATGCCGCCCGCCTCGTCGGTGACCACGTCGGCCAGGCCGAGCGCCAGGGCGAGAGAGGCGAAGAAGGTCTCGCCGCCCGAGAGCGTGGCCGTGTCCCGCTCGCTGCCCGTCCAGGCGTCGACCACGTGCAGTCCGAGGCCCGAACGCCCGCGTCCGCTCGCCTTGGCGTCGGAGTGGACGAGCGTGTAGCGGCCGCCGGACATCCGCAGGAGCCGCACCGTCGCCGCGGCGGCGACCTGCTCCAGCCGGGCGGCCAGCACGTACGCCTCCAGCCGCATCTTGCGCTCGTTGTCCGCGGAGGTGCCCGCGGTGAGCCCGGCCAGCCGCGCCACGCGGTCGTACGCCTCGCGCAGCGGACCGAGCGCGCGCAGCTCCTGCTCCGCCTGCCGGGAGAGCCGGTCCAGCTCGGCGCAGCGCACCCGGGCCGCGTCCACGGCGGACCCTGCCGTGCGAAGCTTCGCCGCTGCCCGGGCCTCGTACGCCTCGGCGGCATCCGGCGCGGCCGGGGGCAGCGTCGCGGCCGCGGCGGTGTCGCTCTCGCCGAGGCGGTCCGCCAGCATGGCCTCCTCCGCCTGCCAGGCGTCCAGCCTCCGTTGGAGCGCGGTGCGTTCGTAGTCCGGGAGGACCGCGTCGGCGGCGGCCTCGATGGTGTCGAAGCCGGCCTTGAAGGCGGCGTCGGCGAGCTGGGCGTCGGCCTCCTTGAGCCGGCCGGCGGTGTCCTCGGCCCGGCGCAGCGCGGCCGCGGCGCCCGTGACCATCCGGACCCGGTCCTCCAGGGTCCGGGCGCGGGCCGCCACCGTGGGCGCGTCCCCCCGTACGAGGGCCAGCCCGGCCTCCAGCGCGGCCTGCTCCTGGTCCAGGGCCTCGCGCCGGGAGGCCCGGCCGGCGGACCGGCGCTCGGCGTCGAGCCGGTCGGAGCTGCGTACGGCGTGCTCGCGCTCGGCGCCGGCCAGCCGCTCCCGGGCGGAGTGCAGCCCGGCCGCCGCGGCATGGGCGGCCGCGTGCCGGGAGCTCAGGTCCGCGGTCAGCGCGAGGAGTTCACCGGTGGTGGCCTCCCCGGCGGCGGCCGCGGCCTCGGCGCGGGCCTCCTGGACGGCGGCGAGTTTCCGCTCGACGGCGGCCCGGCGCTCCTCGGCCTGCTCGTAGCGGCCGTGGGCGGCGTCCTCGGCGGCCCGGTCCACGTGCCCGGGGGCCGGCCGCGCCGGAGCGGGATGCTCCGCCGATCCGCACACCGTGCACGCCTCCCCCGCCACCAGCGCCTCGGCGAGCTCGGCGGCGATCCCGCGCAGCCGGGCCTCCTTGAGCTCCAGCCAGCGCTCCCGGGCGGCGGTCGACTCCTCGCGTACGGAGAGCAGTTCGCCCTCGGCGCGCTCCGCGGCGCCGTCCAGCTCGTCCCGGCGCCGGGCGGCGGTCAGGTGCATCCGGGCCGGCTCCAGCCGCCCCGCGAGCTGCTCGGCCAGGGTCGCGGCCTGCTGGGCGGCGTCGACCCGCTCCGCCAGCGCGGTCCGGGTGGCCTCCCAGCGGCCGAGCCAGTCGGCGGAGTCCCGCAGCTGCTCCTCGGCGTCGCGGGCCTCCCGCTCCAGGGTGGCCCGCTCGCGGCCGATCTCGGCGCTGCGCTGCTCCGCGCGCTGGGCGGCGCCGAGCGCACCGAGGTCCTCCCGCAGCCGCTGCTCCACGGCGGACAGCTGCTCGGTGCCCGCCTCGGCGAGGGACGGCGGGAGTTCCGCGCGGGTGGCGGCCTCGGCGTGCGCGGCGGACAGGTGGGCCGCCGACGCGGCTCCGCGCAGTTCCAGGGCGGGGGCCACCAGGGCACCCCGGCGGGCCCGGTCCAGCAGGGCGCGGACCCGTTCCCGCTCGGGCTCGGCCTCGGCGAGCAGGGCGGTGCGGCGGGCCGTCTCCGCGTGGCGGCGCTGGAGGCGGTCGAGCTCGCGCGCCTCCCCGGCGGCCCGCCGGGCGGCGGCGTGCCGGCCCTCGACGGCGGCCAGCGCGTACTCGGCGACCGTCAGCCGCTCCCGGGCCGCGCAGCGGGCGACGGCGGCCCAGGCCCGGACGGCCCCGGCCAGCCCGGGGTCGCCCGGCTGGTGCCCCGGCAGCGGCCAGGCGCGCAGGTCGGCGCTGTCCCCGGCGGCCTGGGCGAGCCGCTGGGCGGTGCCGAGCACCTTCTCGTCGCCGGCCCGGACCTTGGCCTCGGCGGCCCGGCGGCGCTCGGCGAGCAGCGCCTCGACGGCGGCGAAGCGGTGGGTGTCGAAGAGCCGGCCCAGCAGCCGGCCCCGCGCCGCCTCGTCGGCCCGCAGGAACTTGGCGAACTCGCCCTGCGGCAACAGGACGACCTGGCAGAACTGCTCGCGGCTCATGCCGAGCAGCTGCTCGATCTCCTCGCCGATCTCCTGATGGGAACGGCTGAGCCCCTGCCAGTGTTCCCCGTCGTACTCGCGCAGCCAGCTCTGCGCCTTGTCCTTCGTGGTGCCGGTGCCGCGCTTCTTCGGCCGGTCCTGCTCGGGGCGCCGGGTGATCTCCAGGCGCCGCCCGCCCGCGGTGAGTTCGAGGGCGACCTCGGTCGGGCTCCCGGCGTCGGCGTGGTCGCTGCGCAGGCTGGTGCCGGGGGCCTGGCGGGGGCCGGGCACCGATCCGTACAGGGCGTAGCAGACGGCGTCGAGGACGGAGGTCTTGCCGGCGCCGGTGGGGCCGTGGAGCAGGAAGATCCCGGCGCCGGACAGCGCGTCGAAGTCGATCTCCTGGGGTTCGGCGAAGGGCCCGAAGGCGGTGATCCTGAGCCGGTGCAGCCTCATCGGCGGGTCTCCTGCCGGCTGTCGTCCGCCCGTACGTCCTCGAAGGCGCCCTGGAGCACGGCCCGTTCGGCCTCGTCCGCGACCCCGCCGCCGCGCACGTGGGCGACGAAGTCCTCGGCGATCTCCTGGTCGCTGCGCCCCTTGAGGCGCTGCGCGTACGAGGCCGCGCCGGACTCCTCGCGGCCCTCGGGGTCGAAGGCGAGGCTGAGGGTGTGCGGGAAGCGGGCGGCCAGCCGGGCCATGGGGTCCTCGGGGCGGACCGGGTCGGTGAGGGTGGCCTCGACCCAGGAGCCCTCGTACGCGGTGTACGCGTCCTCCTCCAGCAGCACGTCGAGGCGCCCGCGGAGCCGGGCGAGCGGGCGCGGCACGGGCGTGTCGACGCGCTCGGCGGTGATCTCCCCGGCCGGCCCGAGGTCGATCAGCCACATCGTCTTGCGGTGGTCGGCCTCGGAGAAGGAGTAGGCGAGCGGGGAACCGGAGTAGCGGACCCGTTCGTTGATCGTCTGGCAGCCGTGGAGGTGTCCGAGCGCCGCGTAGTCCACCCCGTCGAAGACGGCGGCCGGCACGGCCTCGACCCCGCCCACGGCGATGTCGCGCTCGCTGTCGCTGGCCAGCCCGCCGGTGACGAAGGCGTGGGCGAGGACGACGGAGCGGGTGCCGGGGGCGCGGGTGGCGAGGTCGGCCCGGACCAGGTCCATGGCCGCGCCCAGCACGGCCTCGTGGCTCACCTTCTGCGCGCCGAAGCGGTCCTTCACCAGGGCGGGCTCCAGGTACGGCAGTCCGTACAGGGCCACCTCCCCGTGTACGTCGGCCAGCACCACGGGGTCGGCGCAGCCCTCGGGGTCGGTCCGCAGGTGGATCCCGGCCCGGCCGATCAGCCCGGCGCCGACGCCGAGCCGGCGGGCGGAGTCGTGGTTCCCGGAGATCATCACGGCGGGCACGCCGAGGTCGGCGAGCCGGTGCAGGGCCCGGTCGTACAGCTCGACGGCGGGCAGCGGGGGAACGGCCCGGTCGTAGACGTCTCCCGCGACGAGGACGGCGTCGACCCCGTGCGCGCGGACCGTCTCGACCAGGTGGTCGATGAACGCGGCCTGGGCCCCGAGCAGGTTCACGCGGTGGAAGGACCGCCCGAGGTGCCAGTCGGAGGTGTGCAGGAGCCTCACTCGCCGGCCCCGCCGGACGTCTCGCCGCACATGTTTCTTCCGTCCCCCTGGTCGTCCCGGTCGTCTCCCGCTCACTGAGCCCCTCTACGCTAACGCGTCACCGGAGCCCCCGGGCCACGTCCTCAGGACGCGTACGTCTCCCCGCCGAGGGTGAGGGTGGCGCTCCCGGCCGTGCTGTCGGCGAGCCAGGCCTCGAAGGCGGGCAGGTCCGCCTCGGGCAGGGCGACCTCGATCTCGACCGCGGCCCCGTAGCGCAGGTCCACCACGGTCCGGCCGGTGGAGCGCAGGTCGTTCTGGGTCTTGCCGGCCCGCTGGTGGTCGACGGTGACGGTGGCGAGCCGGTAGCGCCTGCGGGTGACGGTGCCGAGCGCGTCGAGGGCCTCGCCCACGACTCCCCCGTAGGCCCGGATGAGCCCTCCGGCGCCGAGCTTCACGCCGCCGTAGTACCGGGTGACGACGGCCACGGCGTACCGCACGTCCCGGCGCATCAGCATCTGCAGCATGGGCACCCCGGCGGTGCCACCGGGCTCCCCGTCGTCGCTGGCCTTCTGGACGGAGGCGTCGGCTCCGACGACATAGGCGAAGCAGTTGTGCGTGGCGGTGGGGTGCTCCTTGCGGACGCGCGCGATGAACTCCTGCGCCTCCTGCTCCGTCGCGGCGGGCGCGAGCGAGCACAGGAATCGCGAGCGGTTGATCTCCGCCTCGTGCACGCCCTCCCGGGCCACCGTCACGTACTGGTCTGCCTTCACCGCTCCACCCTAAGCCGTGCCCGGGACCGCCCCGGCCCGCGGCGGCGGCCGCAGGGGCCGGCGGGAATCGGGCGTGCGGGCTGTCGGTTGGTCACAGGTGCGGGCCGCGGTGGCGGGCCGCACCTGAAGGCAACAGGAGGCGGCATCCGTGTACGGCGACCCGGCAACCATCCGCAAGATCCTCACCGAGCTCGGCGACACGTGGGCCGTGGTGGGGCTGTCCGACAACCGGGAGCGGGCGGCCTACGGCGTGGCCCGCACGCTCCAGCGGTTCGGGAAGCGGGTCGTGCCCGTGCACCCGAAGGCGGAGACGGTCCACGGCGAGCAGGGGTACGCCTCGCTCGCGGAGATCCCGTTCAAGGTGGACGTGGTGGACGTCTTCGTCAACAGCCACCTGGCCGGGGCCGTCGCCGACGAGGCCGTGGCCGCGGGGGCGGACGCCGTCTGGTTCCAGCTCGGCGTGATCGACGAGGCCGCCTGTGCCCGGACCCGCGGGGCGGGCCTGGAGATGGTGATGGGCGTCTGCCCGGCGATCGAGATCCCGGCGCTCTGAGGTGTCCGTGCGACCCGTCCGCGGTGGCGAGGCGCACCTGAACTACCGTGCTGGGTGTTCCGACTGCACTTCCCGTACTGCGAGGCCCCTGCCATGACCGCCCTCTTCGCCCTGGCCACAGCTCTGCTGTGGGGTCTCGCCGACTTCGGCGGCGGGCTGCTGACCCGCCGGCTGCCGGCTCTGACCGTGGTCGTGGCCTCCCAGGTCCTCGCGGTGATCGCGCTCGGCGCGGTCGTCCTGGGCACGGGGGCCTGGCGGGAGGCCGGGCCGCAGCTGTGGTTCGCGGTCGCGGCGGGCCTGGTCGGGCCGGTGGCGATGCTCAGCTTCTACAAGGCGCTGGCGCTCGGGCCGATGGGCGTGGTCTCGCCGCTCGGCTCGCTCGGGGTGGTCGTGCCCGTCGCGGCGGGGCTGGCGCTGGGCGAGCGGCCCGGGCCCGGGCAGTTCGCCGGGATCGCGGTGGCCGTCGTGGGCATCGTCCTCGCGGGCGGCCCGGAGCTGCGCGGTGCGCCCGTACAGCGCCAGGCCGTCGTGCTCACGCTGACCGCAGCCTTCGGCTTCGGTGCCGTGATGGCCCTGATCGCGCAGGCGTCGAGCAGCGTCACCGGGCTGTTCCTCGCCCTGTTCGTCCAGCGGGTCACCAACGTGGCCGCGGGCGGCGCGGCCCTGTGGGTGCGTACCCGTCGCGGCGCCGCGGCCCTGCCGGCGGGGACGGGCCCGCGGATCCTGTGGGGGCTGCTGCCCGCGCTGGCCTTCGTCGGCCTCGCCGACGTCGCGGCGAACGGCACGTACTCCGTCGCCGCCCAGCACGGACCGGTGACCGTGGCCGCCGTGCTGTCCTCGCTCTACCCCGTGATCACGGCGCTCGCCGCCTTCGTCGTCCTCAAGGAGCGGCTGCGGACGGTCCAGGCGGCCGGCGCCGGGCTGGCCCTCGCCGGAACGGTTCTGCTCGCCGCGGGCTGACCCCCGAGGGGGTGTCCGCTAGCGCGCTTCCGCCGAGGGTTGCTCGGCCTCCGTCAGCAGCGCCACCGCGCGCAGCTGCTCCGGCGTCACCCCTTCCGGGATCGGGACCGGCGCCGGGGTCCGCAGCGGCGGCTGCCAGCCCGTCTCCGGCTGCCACCGGCGCACGATCCGCGCGGGCGCTCCGGCCACCACCGCGTGGTCCGGCACCTCGCCCCGTACGACGGCTCCCGCGGCCACCACGACGTTGCGGCCCAGGCGCGCCCCCGGCAGGATCACCGCGCCCGTGCCGAGCCAGCAGCCCGGGCCGATCTCCACCGGGGCGCTGCGCGGCCACTGCTTGCCGACGGGCTCGTGCGGATCGTCGTAGCTGTGGTTGGTGGAGGTGATGTACACCCCGGGTCCGCAGAAGGTGTCGTTCCCGATGGTGATCCGGGTGTCGGCTATGACGTGGGTGTCCCGGCCGAGCACCACGCCGTTGCCGAGTACGAGCACCGGATCGGTTCCGAGGTCGAGGCCCGGCATCATCCCGGCGGTCAGCGTGACCTGCTCGCCGATGATGCAGTGGTCGCCGAGGCGGATCCACGGTTCGCCGAAGACCGTGCCCTGCGGGAAGGCGAGGCGGGTGCCGTGCCCGATCGCGCCGAAGCGCAGCCGGCCGGGCGTCTGCGCGGTGACCGCACCGGCCTGCTGCATCCAGCGCCAGCCGGCGTGGACCGCGCGGTTGGCGAGCCTGCGGCGAAGGCCGGCCAGGGCGGTCAGGGCCGTCTGCGATGAGAACGTGTTCTGGTTCTTCGGCACCGGGTCACCGTAACGCGCCGAGCGCCCGGAGCGCGCCGTGATCTTCACCCCATCGCCGGTCGGGCCGGGGCCGTGCCCTACCGTGCCGGTAGCGCGACACGCAGGGCACTCCAGCACACAGGACTGAGGAAGAGAACATGACGTATCAGGCGGACCGGGGCCAGGCACTCGTCGCGGGCGTGGGCGGCAAGAGCCCGCAGATCGATCCCACGGCGTTCACCGCACCGACCTCGGTCGTGCTCGGCGAGGTCACGATGGCCCCGAACTCGAGCCTCTGGTACTCGGCGGTGCTGCGCGCCGACTGCGGCCCGATCTCGATCGGCGCGGACAGCAACGTGCAGGACAACTGCACGCTGCACGTCGACCCCGGGTTCCCCGTCTCGATCGGCGAGCGCGTCTCCATCGGCCACAACGCGGTGGTGCACGGCTGCACCGTCGAGGACGACTGCCTCATCGGCATGGGCGCCACCGTCCTCAACGGCGCGGTGATCGGAGCCGGCTCGCTGGTCGCCGCGCAGGCGCTGGTCCCGCAGGGCATGGTGGTCCCGCCCGGTTCGCTGGTCGCGGGCGTGCCGGCGAAGGTGCGGCGCGAGCTGACCGACGAGGAGCGCGAGGGCATCAAGGTCAACGCCCTGATGTACGCGGACCTGGCCAAGCAGCACCGCGCCGCCGTCCAGCCCCCGCAGTAGCCCTGCGCCGGCGCCCGTGCCCCGCGGCCGACTACTCGGCCGCGGCGGCCGCCGTCTCCGTTGCGGCAGCGGCCGCTGCCGCCTTCTTCATCCGGCTGCGCAGCACCATCGTCACCGTGAGGCCGATCACCAGGGCCAGCACCAGCGCGACCCAGGAGAAGCCCTTCAGCCAGGGCTCCGCGACGATGCCGATCGAGTAGATGACGGCCGTGGTGCCGCCCGCCCAGAGGATCCCGCCGAGGATGTTCGCGACGAGGAACCGCCAGTACGGCATGTGCAGGACGCCGGCCAGCGGACCGGCGAAGATCCGCAGCAGGGCCACGAACCGTCCGAAGAAGACGGCCCACATGCCCCACTTCTCGAAGGCCCGCTCCGCCTGGGCCACGTGATCCGGACCGAAGTGCTTGGGGAAGCGCCGCCCGAGCCTCTCGAGCAGCGGCTTGCCGCCCCTGCGGCCGATCGCGTAGCCGATCGAGTCGCCGACGATCGCGCCAGTGGACGCGCAGATCCCCAGGACCACGGGGTCGATCTCGCCGTGCTGCGAGGCCAGCAGCGCAGAGCTGACCAGGACGATCTCTCCCGGCAGCGGGATGCCGAGGCTCTCCAGCCCGATGACCAGACCCACCAGGAGATAGATGCTGACCGCCGGAATCGTCTCCAGCCATTCCTGGATGTGCACCGGTACGTCCTCCCGAGTCGCGGCGGCGCGCCCCCTGTGACACGCCGAACGGGCAGCCTATCTGCTCGTGACCACAGCCTTTGCCCTCAGGTGGAGTTCGCGCGAGGAACGGCCCGCGAACACTTCACGACGGCCTGAACCCAGCACCCAGGCGTGCGCTTCGGGGTCCCAGGAGGACAGTGCGCGGGCGTCGATGTCCAGGACCACCTGCTGCGCCTCGCCGGCCTCCAGGGTGAGCCGCCGGTAGCCGGCCAGCACGCGCACCGGCTGGTCGAGCTTCAGCTCCGCGGAGGGGCCGACGTACACCTGGGCCACCTCGGTGCCCTTGCGGCGCCCGGTGTTGCGGACCGTGAAGCCGACCCGCAGCCCGCCGCGCTCCGGCCGGACGGTCAGGTTCTCGTACTCCCAGGTCGTGTACGAGAGCCCGTGCCCGAACGGGAACAGCGGGGCCACCCGCTGCGCGTCGTACCAGCGGTGCCCCACGTGCACGCCCTCGGCGTACTCCTGCCGCCCGCCCACCCCCGGGTAGCGCAGCGGGTCACCGCCGACCGGGGTGGCCTGCTCGTCGGCCGGGAAGGTCTGGGTGAGCCGGCCGCCCGGGTCCACGTCCCCGAAGAGGACGTCGGCGGTGGCCGCGGCGCCCTCCTGGCCCGGGTAGTACATCTGGAGGACCGCCCCGGTACGGGAGAGCCACGGCATGGTCGTACTGGAGGAGGTGTTCAGCACGACCGTGGTGCGGGGGTTCGCGGCGGTGACCGCCTCGATCAGCCGCGCCTGCCCGCCCGGCAGCCCCAGCGAGGTCCGGTCGGCGCCCTCGGTGGCGTCCTCGTAGGCGAACAGCACGACGCCGTGTGCCTGTTCGGCGGCCTTGACGGCCTCGGCGAGGTCGGCGGCGCGGGTCGCGTTCGTGGTGTGCCGCAGCCGGAAGCGCTGTCCCTTGGCCCCGCCCTCGGCGAAGACGGCGAGCCGGTGGGTGCCCGCCGTGAGGGAGAGGGTGCGGCGGCGGACGGCGAGCCCGTCGGGTGCGGCGCCCAGGAGGCCGCCGGCGAACTGCTCGGCCGCGCCGGGCCGGACGGGGAAGATCTCCTCGCCGTCGAGGCGTACGCCGGGCCGCTTCCCGGTGTAGTGGACGAGGAGCGTCCACTCCTCGTCCGCGGGGAGCGTGAACTCGCCCTGGTGGCTCCAGCTCCGCCCGGCCTCCACGCGCCGGTCGGCCAGGTCGGCGGCCGGGTCGAGCAGCTGCGCGGGGAGCGGGCGGCCGTACAGGTCCTCGCCGAGCGCGTAGCGCACCGTACTGCCGTTGCCGGCTCGCCGTCTGATGGCGTCGATCGGGCTGGGCGCCCGGTCGGTGTGGACGCGTGCGCTGCCCCCGCCGCTGACGAAGGGCACCTGCCCGGTGGGGCCGATCACGGCGATCGAGCGGGCCGAGGCGCCGGTCAGCGGCAGGGTCGCGTGCTCGTTGCGCAGCAGTACGGCGCCCGCGGCCGCGACCTTGCGGGCGACCCGGGCCCCGGCGGCGGCGTCGCGGGCGGGCCGGGCCGGCGGGCGCGCGGCGAGCAGCCCGAACCGGTCCATGGTGGCCAGGATCCGGCGTACCGCGAGGTCCACGGTGTCCTCGTGGACGGTTCCGCCGCGCACCGCCTGCTGGAGCGGGGCGCCGAAGTGGGTGCCGCCGGGCATCTCCATGTCGAGGCCGGCGCCGATGGCGGCGACCGTGCTGTGGGCCGCGTTCCGGTCGGACATCACCCAGCCGCCGAACCCCCAGCGCCCGCGCAGCAGTTCGTCGAGCAGGGGTTTGTTCTCGCAGGCGTACGTGCCGTTGACCTTGTTGTACGCGCCCATCACCGCGCCGGCCCCGGCGGCGACGGCTGCCTCGAACCCGCGCAGCTCGGTCTCGTGCAGGGTCTGTTCGGCGGCGATGGCGTCGACGGTGTCGCGGCCCTGCTCCTGGTTGTTCAGGGCGAAGTGCTTGACGGTGGCGATGAGCCCCTCGTCCTGGATTCCGCGGACCACCTCCGCGACGAGGTCCGCGGTCAGCCGGGGGTCCTCGGCGAAGGTCTCGAAGTTCCGCCCGGCGTAGGGGGTGCGGATCAGGTTGGCCATCGGGGAGAGCAGTACGTCCTGACCGAGTGCCCGGCCCTCGCGGCCGATGACCCTGCCGTACTCGCGGGCCAGCGCCGGGTCGAAGGCGGAGGCCAGCATGACGGGGGCGGGCAGTGCGGTGGCGGGCCGCGCGACCCGCACCCCGGCCGGGCCGTCGGCGAGCCGCAGCGCCGGGATGCCGAGGCGGGGGACGCCGGGGACGTACCCGGCCTGCCCGAGCGGCGCGGGGTCCGGGCCGCCGTGCAGCAGGCCGGTCTTCTCCTCCAGGGTGAGCCGCTCCAGCAGGGCGTCGATGCGGGCGGCACTGCCGGGCCGGCCGGCGGCGGCCCCGGTCGCCGTAGCGGATGCCGAGGCCTTGCGGGGGCCCGGGCCGCCGGGCGGTACCGCGGCCACGCAGCCGCCGGCTCCCAGGGCGGCGCCCGTCGCCGCGAGCAGCCCGATCGCGCGGCGTCTGGACACGGCCTCGCTCATGGGCGCTCCCTGCGGCTGCGGCTCGGGTCGGCGGGAGCGGCCCGCGCCGGACCGCTCCCGCCGTCCACTGTGCGCCGCAGCCCCGTCCGGGCCCGGCCGGACGCGCCACCGCCACGCCGGGTTCAGCCCTGCGGCGGCTGCTCCGGCGCACCGGCCTCGCGGCGGGGCACGTCCTGCGTCTGTACGCGCGCCTCCGTGCGGTGCCCGCGCGCGATGCAGTCCCGTACGGCGGCCTCCACGGCGTCCTGGGGCGAACCGATCCCGGCGAGGACCATCACCTCCACCACGAGCTCGGCGTCGAGCTTGATGTCGACCTTGGCCACGGCCACCCCCGGTTCGTCGCGCGCGGACTCCAGCCCTGCCCGAGCCGCCACCCCCGAAAACACGGAACCCGCCCGGGACGCGGGTGCTCTCGTCCTCGGGCGGGTCCGAGCCGGCGGCTGCGCCGGCGGGCGTGGGGTTACGCGTTGGGGCGCAGCGTCCAGACGACCGTCATCTCGCCCGTCACGGCCTCGTCCTCGCGCTGGATGGCGATGGTGACGGGGAACTCGGGGCGGCCGCCCGCGTCGAGTTCGGCGATGACCTCGGCGGCCGGGCGACCGAGGGTGGCGGTGGCCGTCACGACGCCCTTGGCGAGCTTCTTGTAGCCGATCTCGGCCTTGACGGCGAGGGGCACGGCGCGCGAGAGCTGGTCGCCGAAGGCGGCCAGGACGATGGCGCCGCTCGCGGACTCGGCGAGGGTGAACATGGCGCCGGCGTGCGGGCCGCCCACGTGGTTGTGGTAGTCGGGCTGGTCCGGCAGCCGGACGACCGCACGCTCGGGGGTGGTCTCCAGGAACTGGAGGTTCAGGGTCCGGGCCATCGGCACCGTCGCGGCGAGCAGTTCGCCCACGTTCATCTGATCTGCGCTCATGAAACGCGATGTTACCCGCGAGTAGACACCCTGGCCAGACCTTCACACGGGGCGGCCGTGCCTCCCGACATCCACTCCCACTATCGTTACCGGCCATGTGGCCAGGACAGCAGCAGCCGCCCGGGGGACAGCAGAACCCTCAGGACGCGCATCAGAACCCGTACCAGCAGCAGGGGCAGCCGGCGCAGCCGGAACAGCAGCCGAACCCCTACCAGCAGCAGCCCGGCTACGGATACCCGCAGGCCGGCTACCAGCCCCAACCGCCGACCCAGCCCTGGGGCCAGCCGCAGCAGCCCGTGCAGCCGCCGAAGAGCGGCGGCAGCCCCTTCTCGACGAAGACCGTGGCCATCGTCGCGGCGGCCGCGGTCGTCGTGGCGGCGGCCGGCACCGGCGCGTTCGTCCTGACCCGGGACGACAAGAAGAACGACGCGGCCGACAACAAGCCCGCCGCGTCCTCCTCGGCCTCGGCCCCGGCCGCGTCCCAGGCGCCGGCCTCGCCCGGCGCCAACCCGCGCTCCGGCGGCGACGTCAAGCCCGTGATCCCGGGCTGGAAGGTCGTCCTCAACCCCAAGTACGGAACCGCCTTCGACGTCCCGCCGGAGTGGAACGTCGCGAGCGCCGGCGTCATCTCGGGCTTCGAGGACGAGAGCAAGAACGACGGCATGCCGATCATCAGCTTCTCCGCGCCGGCCTTCCTCAAGGAGGACTGGTGCAAGGTCGACTCCAACAAGGACGGCCGTGAGGAGTCGACCGGACTCGCCGGCACCGGAACCAAGGGCGGCCAGGGCGCCAAGGACACCGCCGAGGCGGTGAAGAACGAGGCCGGCAACTGGGCGTACGCCGCCTACGCGCAGAAGGCGCCCAAGGGCACCGTGAAGGTCTCGGAGCCGAAGGAGTACACCACGTCCTCCGGCCTCAAGGGCCACATGGCGACCGCGACGGCGATCGGCGTGCCCAAGGAGAACAAGTGCTCCTCCGACGGCAAGTCCATCGCGTTCAGCTTCAAGACCGCCAACGGTGACTTCTCCAGCTGGATCCTCTACAGCGCCGCCGGCGTCCAGGGCGAGGTCCCGCAGGAGACGATGGACAAGATCCTCAGCTCGGTGCGCCTCAACGGCACCGCCAGCAACAGCTGACCCACGGGCCGAACCCTTCGGCACCATTCGTCCCACCCCGCGCCCCGGACCCTAATCCGTTTGGATTCTCGGCCCGGGGCGTGGATAGTCCGGGGGTGAGCTCTCCCCCCGCCGCCCCGCCCCGTACGACCGCACACCGCCGTCGGCCCGCCTGGGCGGGCCGCAACTACACCCTGCTCACGGGTGCCGCGGTCGTCACGAACCTCGGCAGTCACGGAGCGCTCATCGCCTCGGCCTTCGCCGTCCTGGAGACGGGCGGCTCCGGCGGCGACGTGGGCCTGGTGGCGGCGGCCCGCACGCTCCCGCTCGTCCTCTTCCTGCTCATAGGCGGGGCGCTCGCCGACCGGATGCCGCGCCACCGCGTGATGGTCGCGGCCAACGCCCTCAACTGCGTCTCGCAGGCCGCCTTCGCCGTCCTCGTCCTGACCGGACAGCCGCAGCTGTGGCAGATGATGCTGCTCACCGCGCTCTGCGGCACGGGCCAGGCCTTCTTCAACCCGGCCGCCGAGGGCATGCTGCTGTCCAGCGTCTCCGCGGAGCACGCCAACCGCGCCTTCGCCCTGTTCCGCATGGCCATGAACGGAGCCGGCATCGGCGGCGCGGCCCTCGGCGGCGCCATGATCGCCGCGATCGGCCCGGGCTGGGTCCTGGCCGTGGACGCGGCCGCCTTCGCCGTCGCGGGGGCGATGCGCGCCTTCCTCGACGTCGGCCACGTCGCCGACCGGGCTCCCGGCGGCGGTCTGCTGGCGGACCTGCGCGAGGGCTGGGTGGAGTTCCGGACCCGGCCCTGGCTGTGGAGCATCGTGCTCCAGTTCTCCGTGGTCGTCGCCGTCGTCGGCGCCGCGGAGGCGGTGTACGGGCCTCTGGTCGCCCGGGACCAGCTGGGCGGGCCGGCCCCCTGGGGCCTGGCACTGGGCTTCTTCGGCATCGGCACCATCGCCGGCGCCGTCCTGATGATGGTGTGGAAACCGCGCCGGCTGCTGCTGGTCGGCACCCTGTGCGTGTTCCCGCTGGCCCTGCCCTCGGCGGGTCTGGCGGTCCCGCTGCCGGTGTGGGGCCTGTGCGCGGTGATGTTCGTCAGCGGGACCGCCATCGAGGTGTTCGGCGTGAACTGGATGACGACCATGCACCAGGAGATCCCGGAGGAGAAGTTCTCCCGGGTCTCCGCCTACGACTGGTTCGGCTCGGTGTCGATGCTCCCGCTGGCGACCGCCGTGGCCGGCCCGGTCGAGTCGGCCTTCGGCCGCACCTCCGCCCTGTGGGGCTGCGCCGCGCTGGTCGTGCTGGGCACCGCGGCGGTCCTCTTCGTCCCGGACGTCCGCCGAATGACCCGCAGGCCCGCTCCTGCGAAGGCCGCCGTGTTCCCGGCCGCCGCCGCTCCCGACCCGGCGACCGAGTGCAGCGGCGTCAGCCCAGGCTGAACGCGCCCTCCGGCGGCTCCGGCGAGGCGACGGCGTCCGCGTCCGCCACCGGCACCGCCCCCTTCATGAACCGGGCCAGGGCCGCGCCTTCCTCGACCCGCGCCGCGAAGGCGTCCGCGGCGCACCTCCGGGACAGCGCCGCCACCGGCAGCTCGGCGTCCGAGGCGAGCAGTACGGCGTTCCCGAACCGCCTCCCGCGCAGCACCCCCGGCTCCGCGACGAGCGCGAGCTCCCCGAACACCGCACCGAAATTGGCGAGCTGGGCCCGCAGGAAGTCGAACGGCGCCCCGTCGGCCAGGTTCGCCGCGTAGACCCCGCCCGGCCGCAGCACCCGCGCCGCCTCCCTCGCGTACTCCACGGAGGTCAGCTGCGCCGGCACCCGCGAGCCGCCGAACACGTCGGCGACGAGCACGTCCGCGCTGTCCGCGGCCGCGCCCTCCAGCCAGGCCCGCGCGTCGGCGGCGTGCACGGTGACGTCCGACCCGGCCGGCAGCGGCAGGTGCTCCGCGACCAGCTCCACCAGTGCGGCGTCGAACTCCACGACCGTCTGCCGGGAGCCCGGCCGGGTCGCCGCCGCGTAGCGGGGCAGCGTCAGCGCGCCGCCGCCGAGGTGCAGCAGGTCCAGCGCGGCCCCCGGCTCCGCCACGCTGTCGAGCACGTGCCCGAGCCGGCGTACGTACTCGAATTCCAGGTGCCCGGGATCGTCGAGGTCCACGTACGACTGCGGTGCGCCGTCGACGGTCAGCAGCCAGGCCCGCTCCCGGTCCACGTCCGGCATCAGTTTCGCGGTGCCCTGGCCCACGTCCCGGACGACCGGGATCTGTTCGTCGCTCACCGCACCATTGTCCGGCAGGCGGCGGGTCAGCCCGCCCAGACGGCGGCCGCCTCGGCGGCGTGCTCCGCGGCCTGCGCGAGCCCGGCCCGCGCCGCCGGGTCCCGCCGCGCCGGGTCCAGGACGTTGCGCCCGAAGACCTTGCGGGCCTGCGCGGACGGGGTGATCAGCAGCACCCGAGCCCCGGCCTCGCGCAGCCGGGCCGCCTGGGCGGCCGGCGAGGGGACGAGTCCGGATCCGAGCGCCATCGGCGCGAGGATCACCACCCGTGTGCAGCCGGAAGCGAGGTCGGCGTTGGTCGCGGACCGGATCCCGCCGTCGATGAACCGCCGCCCGCCGACCGTGACCGGCGGCCACACCCCGGGCACCGCGCAGCTCGCCGAGACCGCGTCGACCAGCCCGGCCCCGCTCTCCCGGTCGAAGGCGGCGAGCTCGCCGGTGAGCGCGTCGACGGCGGTGACGACCAGCCTGCGCTCGGGCCACGCGTGCGACACGAGCCGGGCCTCCAGCACCTTGCGCCGCTCCGCCTCCTCGCCGGTGTCGGCGGCGAGGGCGAGGGCGCCGACCCGCCTGCGGTAGGCCTCCGGATCCCGCGAGCGCACCATCGCGACGGCGTACCGGGCGATGAGCCCCATACCGAGCCGGGCGGCGACCTCGCCGGCGGGGTCGCCGAGCTGGCGCTCGTACAGCTCCTGCGGGCTGAGCAGCCCGGAGGTGAGCTGGGCCCCCACCACCGAGCCGGCGGAGGTGCCGACGACGAGGTCGGCGGCGTTCAGGTCCACGCCCGCCCGGGCGAGCCCGTACAGGATGCCCGCCTCCCAGCCGACGCCGGTGAGTCCCCCGCCGCCCAGCACCAGTGCCGTATCGCCGCCCATGCCGGCCCGCCCCTCTTCGTACGCCCGTGGTGACGGCAGTCTGGCGCAAGCCGGCCGCCGCCACCACGGCGGGGCGTCGGGAGGTCGGCGCCGGCGCGGACGGTGCTTCAGCCGAGCACGGCCGTGACCGTCCCCGCGCCGACGGTCCGCCCGCCCTCGCGGATCGCGAAGCCGAGCCCCGGCTCCAGCGGCACGTCCCGTCCGAGCTCGACGGTCATCTCGACCGTCTCCCCCGGCCGGGCCACCCCGGCCACACCCAGGTCCACGTCCCCCACCACGTCGGCGGTGCGGATGTAGAACTGCGGCCGGTACCCGGACGCCACCGGGGTCGTACGGCCGCCCTCCCGCGCGGAGAGCACGTACACCCGCGCGCTGAAGCGGCGCTTGGGCACGACGCTCCCGGGAGCGGCGACCACCTGCCCGCGCCGTACGCCGTCCCGCGGCACCCCGCGCAGCAGCAGCGCGACGTTGTCCCCGGCCTCGGCGGACTCCATCGGCTTGCCGAAGGTCTCCAGGCCGGTCACCACGGTCTCGACGGGCTCGCCGTCGCCTCCGAGGACGCTCACGCGGTCGCCCGTGCGCACGCTCCCGCGCTCGACGGCGCCGGTCACGACGGTCCCCCGCCCGGTGATGGTCAGCACGTTCTCTACGGGCAGGAGGAACGGCGCGTCCGTGTACCGCACCGGCATCGGCACGTACGTGTCCACGGCGTCGAGCAGCGCCTCGATCGCCCCGGTCCAGCGCGGGTCGCCCTCCAGCGCACCGAGTCCGGAGACCCGTACGACCGGGGCGCCGTCCCCGCCGTAGCCGTTGGCGGTGAGCAGCTCGCGGACCTCCAGCTCGACCAGGTCGGTGAGCTCGGGGTCCCCGGCGTCGGCCTTGTTGAGGGCGACGACGATGTGGTCGACACCGACTTGGCGGGCCAGGAGCACGTGCTCGGCGGTTTGCGGCATGACCCCGTCGAGCGCGGAGACGACGAGGATCGCCCCGTCGAGCTGAGCGGCGCCGGTGACCATGTTCTTGACGTAGTCGGCGTGCCCGGGCATGTCCACGTGGGCGTAGTGCCGGGTGTCGGTCTCGTACTCGACGTGCGTGAGGTTGATGGTGATGCCGCGGCGGGCCTCCTCGGGGGCCCGGTCGATGCGGTCGAAGGGCACGAAGGAGGCGCCGCCGCGCTCGGCGAGGACCTTGGTGATGGCGGCGGTGAGGGTGGTCTTGCCGTGGTCGACGTGACCCATGGTGCCGATGTTCAGGTGCGGCTTGGTGCGCACGAAGGCCGTCTTGGCCATGATGTCTTCCCGAATGCCTGCGAAGCCGGAGACGGGACCCCTGGAGCGAACCGACCCTCCCCCTGTGGGGTCCGCCGGACGATCCGGGAAGGGTCAGCTTCGTGCGCCGTCGAATGCGGCGAAGGCGGTTGCCTCGAAGACGTCGAAGACATCGAAGACATCGAGGGCTTCAAGGGCTTCAAGCGCCTCGAAGGGGAATGCGGCAGCCTTCGGCGCGTCCGCGACTGCGGACGGCGCTGCGGTGAAGGCGTACCGGGACATGCACCGGATCCTGCCGGACCGCCCCCGCCGCGTCGAATGAATTACCGCGCGGTCAGTGGTTCTTGAGTGCCTCGCGCACCGACAGCGGGGAAAGGCGGTCGCCTTCCGCCGCGACGAAGGCGCGGACCGCGTCCGGGTCCGTCTTCGCGTACTCGCGCAGCGCCCAGCCGATGGCCTTGCGGATGAAGAAGTCCGGGTGGCCGCACTGGCGGCGGCAGTACGCGAAGAGGCGTCCGGTGTCCGTCGCGGACTTGTAGCGCAGCTGGTGGAGGAGGGCGGTGCGGGCGAGCCAGAGGTCCTCGTCCCCGATCCATTCGTCCATCACGGCCGTGAGCTTCGGATCTGCGGCCACGAGCGGACCGGCCGCGTGCGCCGCGAGGAGGTCGACGGTGTCCCACCACGGGACGGTGACGATCAGCTGCCGCACCACCGGCAGGAAGCCGGAGGAGCAGACCCGGACGTGGCGGCGCAGGTAGTCCACCGCGAAGTAGTGGTATTCGCGTTCCGGAAGCTCCCAGCACCGCAGCACGAGCGCCGTAACGTCCGCCTCCGCCGGCTTGGCGCTCTGCCCGGTCACGGCCTTCGACAGTTCGCGCCGCAGCGGGGTGCGGATGCCGAGGAAGGGCGCGACGTCCTTCATGTACGCGGCCATGGAACGGGCCTGCTCCGGGTCGGCGGCCGCTCCGTACGCCGCGGTGAGGCAGTCGATGAGGGTGTCCGCGAGGGCGCTGTGCGGGACCTTCGGGGGTCGCTGGTCGTTCGGCCGCATGAGGCCCAGATTACGGCGCGCCGCCGCATTGGTCGGCTAGTCTCCCCGGATGTCCCTCCTCCTCGCGCCGTGGACCCGGCTGTCGCTGCTCGTCGTGCTGCTGCTGGCGGCCGGCGTGTACGTCGTGCTGTACGAGCCCCAGCGCATCCTCTCGGAGGGGTGGCCCCCGGGACTCCCGGTCGGCGCGGCCGTGCTGCTGTTCGCGGCCGCGTACGGCGTGGGCACGGCGGCCCTGGTGCCGCGCCCGCTGCTCAACCTGGCGGCGGGTGCCGTCTTCGGCATCCCCTTCGGTCTGGCCGCGGCGGTCGGCGGCTCCGTCATCGGCGCCGGGATCTCCTTCGGGCTGGGCCGGCTGCTGGGCCGGGAAGCCGTACGGCCGCTGCTGCGCGGGCGCTGGCTCCAGGCGGCCGACGACCAGCTGGCCCGGCACGGTTTCCGCTCGATGCTGGCGGTCCGGATCTTCCCCGGCCTGCCCTTCGCGGCCGCCAACTACCTTGCGGCGGTGTCCCGCTGCGGCTGGCTGCCCTTCCTCCTCGCGACGGCGATCGGCGTCGTCCCGAACACCGCCGCGTACGTGGTCGCGGGCGCGAGCGCCTCCTCTCCGGACTCCCCCGCCTTCCTCGCCTCCTTCGGCTTCATCGCCGTCTCCGCGGTCGCCGCCGCGGTCGTCGGATGGCGCAAACGGCACCGGCTGGCGCCCGTACCGGCGTGCGAAACGCGCGATCCGGTGCCCGAGCACCCCCCTGTGGTCAGCGCCGCTCCCCACGGGCCCTAGCATCGGACCCGAACTGCCCGACGATCACAAGGACGAGCGCACCCCGACATGAGCTGGTTCGAATCCCTAATCCTCGGTCTCGTCCAGGGGCTTACGGAGTTCCTCCCGATCTCCTCCAGCGCCCACCTCCGGCTGACCGCGGCATTCGCCGGCTGGCAGGACCCGGGCGCGGCCTTCACCGCGATCACGCAGATCGGCACCGAGGCCGCCGTGCTGATCTACTTCCGCAAGGACATCGCGCGGATCATCTCCACCTGGTTCCGCTCGCTGTTCACGGCGTCGCTGCGCTCGGACCAGGACGCCAAGATGGGCTGGCTGGTGATCGTCGGATCGATCCCGATCGGTGTCCTCGGCATCGCGTTCAAGGACCAGATCACCGGCCCTGCCCGTGATCTGCGGCTGACCGCGACCACCCTGATCGTGATGGGCGTCGTCCTCGGCATCGCGGACCGGCTGGCCGCCCGCGACGAGGAGGGGGGCCGGCACCGCGCCATCCGGGAGCGCAAGACGCTCAAGGAACTGGGCGTCAAGGACGGCCTGATCTTCGGTCTCTGCCAGGCGATGGCCCTGATCCCGGGCGTCTCCCGCTCCGGTGCGACGATCTCCGGCGGTCTGCTGCTGGGCTTCACGCGTGAGGCTGCCGCCCGCTACTCGTTCCTGCTCGCCATTCCGGCCGTGCTGGCGTCGGGCGCGTTCGAGATCAAGGACGTGGTCGAGACCCCGGGTCACATCACCTGGGGGCCGACGATCTTCGCCACGGTCATCGCGTTCTTCGTGGGCTACGCCGTCATCGCGTGGTTCATGAAGTTCATCTCCAGCAAGAGCTTCATGCCGTTCGTGATCTACCGGATCGCCCTGGGCATCGCACTGTTCGTGCTGATCGGCATGGGCGTGCTCAGCCCCTTCGCCGCCGAGTCGGCCGGCTGACACCGCCGCCGCTCACCGCTTCGCGTGAACCGGAGGCCGCTCGGGAACGTTCCCGGGCGGCCTCCGCGTCGTTGTGCCTGAAGAGACCTGAAGCGACCTGAAGGCAAACAGCAGGGGGTGCCCCATGGGGCGAGTGGTGCTGGAGCGGTTTCCGGCCGGAAGTCCGAGGGGAAGCTGGCCCGCCGAGGAGTACGCGGCGGAGCGGATGCGCGAGGGCGTGCCCGCCGAGGTGGTGATGGACCTGGCCACCGACGCTTTCCTCGTCGTGGTGCGGCAGCGGGAGGCGCATTCCGGTCACTGATCCACCGCGCGCGGATCCTGACCGCGCACGCCCCTTGGCCTCGCCGCCGCGCGCCCCCACACTGACCCGATGACGCAGCGTGTGGACCTCGCCACGGTCATGGACCGGATGGCGATCGACGAGGTGGTCACGGGGTACGCGGTGGCCGTGGACGACGGCGACTGGGCGGCGTACCGCGCGCTGTTCACTTCCGAGGGGCGGGCCGACTACAGCTCGGCGGGCGGGATCGAGGGCCCGGCCGCGGAGGTCGCCGACTGGCTCGCGGAGACCATGGAGCTCTTCCCGGTGCGCCAGCACCTGATCGTCAACCGGCTGATCCGGCTGGAGGACCGGGGCGGCTGGCCCGGCGACCGGGCCGAGGTGCGGGCGGACTTCCTCAATCCCATGCGGCTCGCCGGGCCGGAGTTCGACGGGACGGTGACCGCGCCGAACTTCGTGGCCGCCGGCCGCTACACCTTCGGCCTCGCCCGCACGACCGGCGGCGGCTGGCTGCTCACCGGCGTCACCGTCCGCGAGAAGTGGCGGCACATGACCGCGTAGGCGGGGCGACCTTTCCCGGAAGGCCGTCCGGACGGCCCTGTTCCACACTGGAAGCGGAGGCGCGTCATGGTCGCGAAGCGGATCCGGTACCGGCGGGCGGCGGCCGCCGTCGCCGCGGGAGCACTGCCGTGCCTCGCCTTCCCCGCCCCCGCGCTCTGGTGGTTCGCGTACGTCGCCCTCGTGCCGTGGATGCTGCTGCTGAGGTCGGCGCCGACCGGGCGGCGCGCGGCCCTGGAGGGCTGGCTCGGCGGCGCCGGGTTCATCGTCGCCGTCCACCACTGGCTGCTGCCCAGCCTGCACGTGTTCCTGCTGCCGGTGGCGGCCCTGGTGGGGCTGCTGTGGATCCCCTGGGCCCTGCTGGTGCGGGAGTTCCTCGGCGGGGTCCCGGATCCGGGACGTGCGGCGGCCGCGCTGCTCCTCGTACCGGCGGGCTGGCTGCTGTCCGAGCTGGCCCGGTCCTGGCAGGGCCTCGGCGGGCCGTGGGGGCTGCTGGGGGCCAGCCAGTGGCAGGTGCCGCCCGCCCTGCGGCTCGCCTCGGTGGGCGGGGTGTGGCTGGTGAGCCTGCTGGTGGTGGCGGTGAACTGCGCGCTGGTACTGCTGATCTCCGTACCGGCGGCCCGGGTTCCGGCGGTGGCCGGGGTGACGGGGTGCGTGGTGCTGACGGGGGCGGTGTGGCTGTGGGTGCCGCGCCCCGAAGCGTCGGGCGCGCTGCGCGTGGCCGTCGTACAACCCGGCCCGGTGGCGGACGGCCCGGACAGCGCCGAGCAGCGGTTCACCGCCGGGGAACGGCTGACGCGGACGCTGGCCGGGCAGCGGGTGGACCTGGTGGTGTGGGGCGAGAGCAGCGTCGGGGCCGACCTGGCCGCGCGCCCGGACCTGGCCCGGCGCCTCGCCGTACTGTCCTCCGAGGTCGGGGCGCCGCTGCTGGTCAATGTCGACGCCCGGCGGCCGGCCGGCCCGGCCGTGGTCCCGGTCCCGGGCCCGGCCGTGGGTCTGGTCGCCGCGGCGGCCACCACTCCCGAGGGCGGCATCTACAAGAGCTCCGTCCTCGTCGGCCCCGACGGGCCCACCGGCGACCGGTACGACAAGATGCGCCTGGTCCCCTTCGGCGAGTACGTACCGGCCCGCTCGCTGCTCGGCTGGGCCACCTCGGTCGGCAAGGCCGCCGGCGAGGACCGCCGGAGCGGCTCGGAGCCGGTCCTGATGAACCTGCCGGGCCGGCCCGGAGTCCGGATCGGCCCGCTCGTCTGCTTCGAGTCGGCCTTCCCCGACATGAGCCGGCGCCTGACCCGCGACGGCGCCGCCCTGCTGATCGCCCAGTCGGCCACCTCCAGCTTCCAGCACAGCTGGGCGCCGGCGCAGCACGCCTCGCTCGCCGCGCTGCGCGCCGCCGAGGACGGCCGCCCGATGGTGCACGCCACCCTCACCGGGATCAGCGAGGTGCACGGCCCGTCCGGCGAGCGGATCGGCCCGGCACTGCCCACCTCCGCGCGCGCGGCGCAGGTGTACGAGGTCCCGCTCGCCCGCGGCTCGACGTACTACGTCCGCTTCGGGGACTGGCCCGTGGGCGCCGCCCTGGCGCTGCTGGCGGCGTACTGCGCGGTCGAGGGCATCAGGGCGCTCGGGCTCAGGAAGCCTGCTCCAGAGCCGACGACACCACCCGCTCGCACAGCTCGTGGGTGAGCAGCGCGTCTCGGGCGCTCAGCGTGCTGCCCGCCGCGACGGACTCCAGGAAGGTGTCCACGACCTGCTCGATGCCGCGCTGGCGGGCGACCGGGACCCAGTCCCCGCGGCGCCGCACGGTCGGCTGGCCGCGGTGGTCGATGATCTCGGCGAGGTTGACGACCTGCCGCTTGGTGTCCTGCCCCGACACTTCGAGGACCTCCTCGGTGGAACCGGACAGCCGGTTCATGATCCCGAGCGCGGTGAAGCCGGGACCCGACATCTGGAGGACGACCTGGTGCATGAGGCCTTCGCGGACCTGGGCCCGGACGTCGATGTGGTCGGCCTCGCCGGGGAGCAGGAAGCGCAGGGTGTCGACGACGTGGATGAAGTCGTCGAGGACGAGGGTGCGCGGGTCCTCGGGCAGTCCGACCCGGTTCTTCTGCATGACGATGAGCTCGCGCGGGTGCTCGGCGCACTGCGCGTAGCCGGGAGCGTGGCGGCGGTTGAAGCCGACGGCGAGCGAGACCCCGCGCTCCTCGGCGAGTTCCACGAGCCTGCGTGAGTCCTCGAGCTCGTAGGCCAGCGGCTTGTCCACGTACGTCGGCACGCCCGCTTCGAGCAGCCGGGTCACGATCTCGGGGTGAACGGCCGTCGGGGCGTGGACGAATGCCGCGTCGAGGCCCTCGGCCAGGAGACCGTCGAGGGTGGTGTGGCGGTGCGCCGCCGGGATGTGGTGGATCTCCCCGATCCGCTCCAGCGTGGCCGGGGTCCGGGTCTGCAGGTGCAGTTCCACGCCCGGGCGGGCGGTGAGGACGGGCAGGTACGCCTTCTGGGCGATGTCGCCGAGTCCGATGACGCCGACCTTCACCGGGAACCTCCAGGTAGATCCTTCTGGGACCTGCGCAGCTTAATCCCTGGTGGCAGGGGCTTCATTCGCCGAGGATGGCTTCATGACCACGACCACCGGATCCCACCGCACCGAGCCCTCCACCACCGCGACCGAGCGGGAGATGCTGGACGGCTGGCTCGACTACCACCGCGCCACGCTCGTCTGGAAGTGCGAGGGCCTCGGGGACGAGCAGCTGGGCCGCGCCCCGCTCCCCCCGTCCGAACTGAGCCTGCTGGGCCTCGTACGGCACATGGCGGAGGTGGAGCGGTACTGGTTCCGGGAGATCATGCTGGGCGAGGACCTCCCCGAGCTGTACTGCACGCAGGAGGATCCGGACGGGGACTTCCACTTCGGCCCCGGGGACACCTGGGCCGAGGCCGAGCGGACCTGGCAGACCGAGGTCGAGCTGGCGCGGCAGGCCGCGGCGGGCCGTTCGCTGGACCTGGTGTCGGATGCCGAGAGCCACCACCGCGGCGAGGCGTTCAGCCTGCGCTGGGTCTACACGCACATGATCGAGGAGTACGCGCGCCACAACGGGCACGCCGACCTGCTGCGCGAGCAGATCGACGGCGCCACGGGCGACTGACGCGGGTCGCACGCCTGCCACATGCCGACCGCACGCCGACCGCGCGGCGGCCCTGCGCCGACCGCGGCGCGCAGGTGACGGGCGGGTGTCCGGGGGATGTCCGTCACCCGTGCGGGGTCAATTTCGGCTCCGGGTTTTCGCAACGGGGTCCTCGCACAGCAGAGTTGCGCGAGTGCATCCAACGCGAACCACGACGAAGCTGCTGCTCGGAGTCGCCTGTGCCGTCTCGGCCGTCTCCGGCTGCGTGAATGTGACACCCGCCCCGATGCAGCCGGCGGCCGCCCCCGGGACCGCGGCGGCGCCGCCGCGGCACGAGCCGCGCGGCGGACCGGGGGCCGTGCCGGTGGAGGTCCAGGCGCCCGCCCTGGAGGCCCTGAAGGCGGCTCCGGGGCAGTCCGCGCGGTCGGCGGCCCCCGTAGCGGGCGGAGCGCCCGCACCGCGCGGGGCGGCGGCTCCGGCAGGCGCGGCGGGCATTCCGGGCGCGGCCGCCGAGGAAGCCTCACAGGCCGTCCCGCCGGTGCCGGACATCCCCGAGCCTCACCGGCCCTCCCGGCGCGCCCCAGGGGGCAAGGGGGGCCGTACGGAGCGCCCGGGGACGGAGGCTGAAGTTCCGCGCGAGCTGATGAAGGAGCTGCCGGTCCGGCCCGCCGACGTGTGCGCGCTGGGCCGCCGACACGGGCGGTGGCACCCCGACAGCCCGGAGGCCCGTATCTGCGCGAACGTCCACGACGGCTGAGCGGCCGCCGGGCCGCCGATCCTCCGGGCCGCTACGGGTGCTGCTCCGGGAACGGCCGGTGCCCCCTGCCCGGCTCCGCGGCCAGGCGCCGCTCCAGCCGGGCGATGGCCGCCCGTACGCCGTTCCCGTACCCGTCGTCGGACAGGGCCCCGGTGGCGGCCCGGGCCCGGGCCAGGTGCAGCCGGGCCGCCTCGTGCCGCTGGAGTTTCACGTAGTCGGCGGCCAGGTTGAGGTGCAGCGACGGATAGAACACGCGCACCGCCGGATGGGGCTCGTGCTGCGCGGGCAGACCGTCGCGCAGCCCTCGCCCGAGCCCGTCGGCGGCGGTCAGGGCCCGCAGGTCCCAGGCCAGTTCGTCGGCGGGATCGTCCTGCGCGTCGGCCATGTAGTGCGCGAGCGTGCAGCGGTGGAGCGAGTCGCCGTCCTCGCCGATCTCGGTCCAGATCTCCCCGAGGCGGTTGCGGGCCTCCTCGCGGTCACCGGCGTGCAGCAGGATGACGGCCTGGCCGATCCTGGTCATGACGGCGTCCTCCGACGCCTCCTGCTGCTCCGTCACGGCGGCCTCCGGCCTGCTCTGCCAGACCTGCTCCGGTCTGATCGTCACGACGCTAGCCGGAGGCGCCGATTCTGGCGCCGAGGCGCGGTGGGGCGTCAGCCCAGGTCCGGGATCGTCCAGTCGATCGGCTCATGGCCCTGCGCCGCGACGGCCTCGTTGATCTGCGTGAAGGGCCGGGAGCCGAAGAACTTCTTGGCCGACAGCGGGGAGGGGTGGGCACCCTTGACGACCGCGTGCCGCTCCTCGTCGATGAGCGGGAGCTTCTTCTGCGCGTAGGCGCCCCACAGGACGAAGACGGCAGGGTCGGGGCGGTCGGCCACGGCGCGGATCACCGCGTCGGTGAACTTCTCCCAGCCCTTGCCCTTGTGCGAGTTGGGCTCGGCCTCGCGGACCGTGAGGACCGCGTTGAGCAGCAGGACGCCCTGCTCGGCCCACGGCATCAGGTACCCGTTGTCCGGGACGGGGGTGCCCAGCTCCGCCTGCATCTCCTTGTAGATGTTGCGCAGGGAGGGCGGGGTCTTGACCCCCGGCCGTACGGAGAAACACAGGCCGTGTCCCTGGCCGACGCCGTGGTAGGGGTCCTGGCCGAGGACCAGCACCTTCACCTGGTCGAACGGAGTGGCCTCCAGGGCGGCGAAGACCTGCTCGCGGGGCGGGTAGACCGGCCCGTTCGCCCGCTCCTTCTCGACGAACTCGGTGAGCTCGGCGAAGTAGGGCTTCTCCAGCTCGTCGCCGAGGACGGGGAGCCAGGACTCGGGCAGCATCTGGGTCACGTCTACAACCTCCGGTACAAGTTTCGCGCAACTGCGTCGTGCAACAGCTCCAGAACCTACCGGGGGCCACTGACAACGCCGCATCCGCGGGCGCCCGGAGGCACCTGCGGATGCGGCGTGGGTACGGCGGGCGCCGGGAAGGCGGGCCGGCTACCAGCTGGTCTTGCGGTAGAGCTCCCACATCTGCATGGCGGTCTGGGGGTCGAGGGCCCGCTCGGCGCCGGCGATGTCCTCGCGGGCGGCGACGTACAGCTTGCCCTGCCACAGCGGCAGCAGCCGGACGTCCTCGGCGAAGATCTGCTGGGCCTGCTCGAACTCGCGCACGCCGGCCGAGCGGTCGCTCTCGCGGCGGGACTTGGGCAGCAGGTCGGTGAGGATCTCGTTGGGCTCGTACGGGGTGCCGACCGCGTTCTCCTTGCCGACGAACGGCGCGATGAAGTTGTCCGGGTCCGGGAAGTCGGGGAACCAGCCGCGGCCGAAGACCGGGTACTCGCCGTTCTTGTAGCCGACCTGGAACACCTTCCAGGGCTGGCCGCGCAGGGTGACCCGGAAGAGGCCGCTCTCGTCCAGCTGGCGCTTGAGCTCGGTGAACTCGTCGGCGGTGGAGGCGCCGTAGCGGTCGGTGGTGTACCAGAAGGTCAGGTCCACCGGCGTGGGGATCCCGGCGTCCTTGAGGAGTTTCTGGGCCTTCTTGACGTCGGCCTGGCCGTACTTGTCGTAGAAGGGCGTCTTGTGGCCCACGACCCCCTTGGGGACCATCGAGTACAGCGGTTCGGCGGTGCCCTGGTAGACCTTGGAGACGATCGCGCCGCGGTCGACGATCTGGGCGATGGCCTGGCGCACGGGCAACTTGGCGACCTGCGGGTCCTTGGGGTTGAAGACCAGGTAGCGGATCTCGGCGCCGACGTTCTCGACGACCTGGACGCCCTCCGAGTGCGCGGCGGGGGTCTGCAGGTCCTTGATCTCGGGGGCGGAGAGACCGCGGTAGGTGGCGTCGATCTCCTTGGCCTTGAGCGCGGCGACCATCTTGGTGGAGTCCGCGAAGTAGCGGATGGTCACGCCGTCGTTGCGCCGGTTCGCGAAGCCGTTGTAGGAGGCGTTCTTGCCGAGGACCGCCTCGGCGCCCTCCTTGTACGAGTCGAGCACGAACGGGCCGGAGCCGGTGATCTTGCCGTCCTCGCGGACCTTGTCGGCCGGGTAGTCCTTGGGCGCGACCAGCGAGGCGGCCGGCGAGCCGAGGACGAAGGGGAAGGTGGCGTCCGGCGTCTTCAGGTGGAAGACGACCGTCAGCGCGTCCGGGGTCTCGATCTTGTCCAGGCTGCCGAAGAGGTCCTTCGGGCCGGTCTGGGAGTTGATCGTCCGGATCCGGTCGAGGGAGTGCTTGACCGCCTTGGCGTCGAGCGGCTCGCCGTCCGAGAACTTCAGGCCCTTTTTCAGCGTGCAGCGGTACGACTCGTTCGCGGAGTCCGTGAACTCGCAGGTCTGGGCGGCGTCGGACTGGGGCTTGGTGGAGCCCGTCGGGAATGCCAGCAGGGTCTGGTAGACGTTCCGGTACAGCTCCCAGGAACCGTCCCAGGCCGCGGCGGGATCGAGGGTGCTCGGGGCGCTCGTCGTGCCGACGACGATTCTCTTCGCGGCGTCACTGCTGTCGTCCGAAAGCAGACCGCATCCGGCGAGCAGGGATATGGACGCAAGGGCTGCAGTGATCTGCAGGCATCTGGTCCGGATGAACACGTGCACGCTCCTCGATCAGCCAGGGGTGCGGCAGACCCTACCGCAGTGCCTCACAAATCCAATGGGCAGGTTTCATGTGACACTTGACCGATTTCGTGCATGTTAGGTACGCATTTGCCTCCCTCTGGGAGGCAAATGCGTCCGATTATCGATCAGTGCACTCCGGCATTGAGGAACATTCCCCCGTCAACGACCAGAGTTTGGCCGGTGATCCATTCCGCTTGTGCAGATGTAAGAAAAGCGGCCGCTCCGCCGATGTCCTCCGGCAGCCCCAGCCGGCCGAGCGGATAGGCCGCCGCGGCCTCCTGCTCCCGGCCTTCGTAGAGCGCCTGCGCGAACTTCGTCTTGACCACCGCGGGCGCGATCGCGTTGACCCGGACCCGGGGCGCCATCTCGTGCGCGAGCTGGAGGGTGAGGTTGACCATGGCGGCCTTGCTCATCCCGTACGCGCCGATGAAGGGCGAGGCGGAGACGCCGGCGATGGACGCGATGTTCACGATCGCGCCGCCGTTGTCCTTCTGCCAGGCGTGCCAGGTCCGCTGCGCGAACCCGAGCGCCGAGATCACGTTGGTCTCGAAGACCTTGCGCGCGACGCCGAGGTCCAGATCCGCGATCGGGCCGAAGACCGGGTTGGTGCCCGCGTTGTTGATCAGGAAGTCGACGCGCCCGAAAGCCTCCATCGTCCGCTCGACCGCGACGGCCTGGTGGGCCTCGTCGTGGGCCTTGCCCGCGACCCCCATCACCCGGTCCGCGCCGAGCGCCTCGACGGCCTCCTTCAGGGCATCCTCGTTGCGCCCGGTGATGCACACCCGGTCGCCGCGGGCTACGAGCGCCTCGGCGATGCCGTAGCCGATGCCCCGGCTCCCTCCGGTGATCAGCGCGACCTTGCCGCTGTCCGCCGCCCGCTCCGTGCTGTTGTCCGTCATGACCTGCGCCTGCCTCTCGTCAGTTGAGCGGGCCGCCGGCCACGTACATGACCTGGCCGGAGACGAAGCCGGCGGCCTCGCCCGTGAAGAAGGCGATCGCGTTGGCGATGTCGTCCGGGCGGCCGACGCGCTGGACGGGGATCTGGGTGGCCGCGGCGGCCTGGAACTCCTCGAAGCCCATGCCCACGCGCGCGGCCGTCTGAGCGGTCATCTCCGTGACGATGAAGCCGGGGGCGACGGCGTTGGCGGTGACGCCGAACTTGCCGAGCTCGATGGCCAGGGTCTTGGTGAAGCCCTGCAGACCGGCCTTGGCGGCGGAGTAGTTGACCTGGCCGCGGTTGCCCAGCGCCGAGCTGCTGGAGAGGTTGACGATGCGGCCGAACTTGGCCTCCACCATGTACTTCTGACAGGCCTTCGACATCAGGAACGCACCCCGCAGGTGGACGTTCATGACGGTGTCCCAGTCGTTCTCGCTCATCTTGAAGAGCAGGTTGTCGCGCAGCACGCCCGCGTTGTTGACCAGAACGGTCGGCGCGCCCAGGGTGCTCGCGACGCGCTCGACGGCCGCCTCCACCTGCGCCGCGTCGCTGACGTCGCAGCCGACCGCCAGGGCCTTCCCGCCGGCCGCCGTGATCGCCTCGACGGTGTCCTTGCAGGCCGCCTCGTCGAGATCGAGTACGGCGACGGCCCGGCCCTCGGCGGCCAGGCGCACGGCGGTGGCCGCGCCGATGCCCCGGGCCGCCCCGGTCACGATCGCGACGCGCTGCTCGGTGGTGGACATGGTGGATCTCCTCGCCCTCGGAATCCTCGTCAGCGGCTCCCCATGGGTGAGCAACCGCTTAGTAGCTTCAGCTGAGGAGACGCTAGGAGCCCTGGCACCCGGTGTCAACGGCACTGGGTGTCAGGGCTCCACAGGGCGTGGCGGCCGTCGTCCGGATCACCACGCGGATGGCCGTACGATCAGCGGACCAGCAGATCGAGCAGCCGTTCCACCTCGGCCTCAGGATCGGCCGTCAGGCCGGTGTGCACCGGGCCGGGCTGCACCACCGTGCTGCGCGGGGCGATCAGCCAGCGGAACCGGCGGCCCGGGTCGTCGCCCGCCGCCTGGCCTGCCCGCTCGCCGCCGCTGCACACGCCCGCCACGGCACGCAGGGCCGCCCGTACGCCCGCCACGTCGGCCTTCGGGTCCAGGGCGAGGAGCTTGGCCTCGTCCAGGTGGGTGCGCGCGGCCACGTACGAGCGGGCCCGGCAGTAGACGATCACGCCGGCGTTGAAGCACTCGCCGCGCTCCATCCGGGGCACCACGCGCACCAGCGCGTACTCGAACACGTCCCGCTTGGTCACTCGTTGTCGCTCTTGTTCTTCCGGGGGCGGGGTTCGAGGCGGTCGGCGATCCAGCCGGGAGGGCCCGACCGGGGCTTCACCTCGGCCTCCATGGAGATCCTCTCGTGGATCGTGGCCGCACGCGGCAGCAGCACGTCCACGTAGGCGCGGCGCAGCGCGTCGGTGGAGTCGAAACCGGGCTCGTCGACCAGCCACTCGCCGGGCACGTCGGCGACGACCTCTTCGAGCAGTTCCCGCGTCACCAGGGGCGCGAGCGCGGCGGCGGCCGCCGCGACGTCCGGGCCGAAGGGGGCCAGCACGTGGTCGGAGGCGTTGTACGGCTTGGCCGCGGCGCTCTGGGCGGTGGGCCAGTTGTGGTGCCAGATCATGGTGGCGCCGTGGTCGATGAGCCACAGGTCCCCGTGCCAGACCAGCATGTTCGGGTTGCGCCAGGACCGGTCGACGTTGTTGATCAGCGCGTCGAACCAGACCACGCGCCCCGCCTCGGCCGGGTCCACCTCGTACGCGAGCGGGTCGAAGCCGATCGACCCGGGCAGGTAGTCCATCCCGAGGTTGAGCCCGCCGCTGGCCTTGAGCAGCTCCTGGACCTCCTGGTCGGGCTCGCCGAGCCCGATCACGGGGTCGAGCTGCATCTGCACCAGCCGCGGGACCCGCAGGCCCAGCCGCTGGGCCAGGCGCCCGCAGACGACCTCGGCGACCAGGGTCTTGCGCCCCTGGCCGGCTCCGGTGAATTTCATGACGTAGGTACCGAGGTCGTCGGCCTCGACGATCCCCGGGAGCGAGCCGCCCTCACGCAAGGGCGTGACGTAACGGGTCGCGATCACTTCGGACAGCATCCGCCCAGGTTACGGGGGCCGGCGCGTGGGACACCCCCTTTTTCAGGGGCGGGCCCACTGCTGCAGCAGGGCGTCGGCCGTGGTGATCGTCGCGACGAGCGCCAGGGTGTTGCGGATCACCTCGGCGGTGTACGCGGCGGGCACCCCCGCGATGGCGTCGGAGGGTACGACGACGCGGTAGCCGAGGTTCACGGCGTCGAAGACGGCGTTCGGGATCGCGATGTTCGAGGAGACCCCGGCGACGACGAGGGTGCGGATGCCGAGGTTGCGCAGGAGCGCGTCCACGTCGGTGCCGGTGATCGGGGAGAGCCCGTGCAGCCGTCGGACCACCAGGTCGTTTTCGGCCACCTCGATGGGAGCCGCCACCTCCACGGCCCGGCTCCCGGACAGCTGGCGGACGGGCAGCTTCCCCGCGGCCCGGAACAGCCGCGCGTTGTCGTTGGCCGCCAGCCCGTCCGGCCGGCGCTCGGCGATCGCGTGCAGCACCTGTACGCCGGCCGCGTGCGCGGCGTCGACCAGCGCGGCCACCCGCCCCAGCATCCCCGAGTCCCGGGCCTCCTTGGCGAGCTCGGGCAGGGCGCTCTCCTCACCGACGACACCGTTCTGGCATTCGACGGTGAGCAGTGCGGTGGTGGCGGGATCGAGTTCCGGCATGGCTCCCCCTGGCGTGGCGGCGATCGATCCCGCATGATTCCTGACACTCAGTCAGATGTGAAGGGGTGTGGGACGGATGGACGGATCACAGCGGCGGGGCCGCCGCATCATGATGACCGACGCGGAAGTGGACGCCTTCCTGCGCGAGCAGCGCACCTGCCGGGTGGCGACCGTCTCGGCGGACGGCCGTCCGCACGTGGGCGCCCTGTGGTTCGCCTGGGACGGCACCTCTCTGTGGCTGTACTCGATCACGCGCAGCCGGCGCTGGTCGGACCTGCGGGGGGACCCGCGGATCTCGGTGGTCGTGGACGCGGGCGAGGCGTACGACGAACTGCGCGGGGTCGAACTCTCGGGCAGCGCCGCCTTCGTGGGCGAGGCCCCGCGCACGGGCGAGCCCTGTCCGGAGCTGGCCGAGGCGGAACGGCTCTTTCCGGCCAAGAACTTCGGTCTCGAGGAGATGCCGCACGACGGCCGCCACGCCTGGATCCGCCTCACCCCGGAGTCGATCGTCTCCTGGGACTTCCGCAAGCTCTGACGTGCCGGCGTTCTACTCCACCGCGGCGGCGGCCTGCCCAAGTGCCTCCACGGCGGCCCGGATCGAGGGCCGCCGGTCCGCGTCCGCCCGCCAGACGACGTACACGTGACGCCGGACGGCATCGCTCACCGGCAGCAGCCGGACCCCGGCCGGCACCGGACCGCGCCCGAGCCGGGGCGCCACGCACACCCCGAGCCCCGCCTCCACGAAGGCCAGCTGGGTGTGGTGCTCCTCGGCGATGTGCGCGATGCGCGGCTCGATGCCGGTTCCGCGCAGCGTGTACACGAGCCACTCGTGGCAGAACTGGCCCTCGTTCCAGGAGATCCAGTCGTCGTCGGCGAACTCGGCCAGCGAGATCCGGTCGCGGTCGGCCAGCCGGTGGCCGGCCGGCACGGCGATGTCGCAGGAGTCGTCGAGCAGGTGCGCCCGCGTGAGCTCGGCGGGGACCGGCATCCGCTTGTTGTGCCAGTCGATGGCCAGCGCCAGGTCGAGGTCCCCGCGGACGACCGCCGCCATGCTGTCCTCCGGTTCCTGCTCCCGTACCCGGGTCCGCAGTTCGGGGTGCGCGGCGCGCAGGGCTGTCAGCGCCTGGGGCAGCAGCCCGCGCATGGCGGTCGGGAAGGCGCCGATCCGCAGCTCTCCGACGGCGCAGCCCCGCTGGGCCTCCACGTCGGCCTGGGCGAGCTCGACCTGGGAGATGATCCGGGCCGCGTGATCGGCGAGCAGCCGTCCGGCGTCCGTGAGCCGGACCCCGCGCCCGTTCTTGGCCAGCAGCGGCTGGCCGACCTCCCGCTCCAGCTTGGCCATCTGCTGGGAGACCGCGGAGGTGGTGACGTGGAGCCCGTCGGCCGCTCCGCTGACCGAGCCGTGGCGGGCGAGGGCGTCGAGGGTGCGCAGGCGCTCCAGGTTCAACATGTAAGCGATGCTACGTCGTCACTGCGAATAAATCTCGCTTGTCCTACGTAGTTGAGCAGAGCAGAGTTCTCCTCATGAGCGCACCCGCCACCCCCCGCCCCGCCCCCGGCCCCACCCTCTCCCCGCCGGTCACCGCCCCCCGCACCGCCCGGGTGGACTGGCGGATCCGCTTCGCGGTCCTCTCGGTGGTCTGGGGCTTCAGCTTCCTGCTGATCAAGGTGGGCACGGAGGCCTACGCCCCCTTCCAGGTGGCCCTCGGCCGGGTGCTGTCCGGAGCGCTCGCCCTGCTGGCCGTACTCCTGGTCCGCCGCGAGCCGCTCCCCCGCGGCCGCCGCACCTGGGGCCACCTGTTCGTGGCGGCGCTGCTGCTCAACACCGTCCCCTTCTCGCTGTTCTCGTACGCCGAGCTGAGCATCCCGTCGAGCCTGGCCGGGATCTGCAACGCCACCTCGCCGCTGTGGGGCATGGCGCTGTCACTGGTGGCCCTGTCCGAGGACCGGCCCACGCGCCGCCGCTTCGCCGGCCTGGGCCTGGGCTTCCTCGGCGTCCTGACGGTCCTCGGCGCCTGGCAGGGCTTCTCGGGCATCGACGCGAAGGGCACCGCGCTCGCCCTGCTCGCCTCGCTCTCCTACCCGGTCGGCTGGATCTACGTCCGGCGCACGCTGGCCTCGGTCCCGGGCTCGCCGGTGGCACTGACCGGCGCGCAGCTGATGCTCTCCACGCTCCAGCTGCTGGTGGTCAGTGCCGTGTTCACCTCGGCCCCCACCTCGTTCCCGCTCTGGCCGACCCTGTCGGTGGTCGCGCTGGGCGCCCTGGGCACGGGGATGGCCCTGCAGATGCAGTACGGACTGGTGACGGAGGTCGGCCCGACCACGGCCCAGATGGTCACGTACTTCATCCCGGTCATCGCCACCACGGCCGGCGTCCTGATCCTCGGCGAACAGCTCCACTGGAACACCCCGGTGGGCGCGGCGATCGTCCTGGCGGGCGCGGCCCTCACCCAGACGCGGGGCCCAGGCGGGCGGCGCGCCTAACCGCAGTCGCCGAGGATCGGCCCCGAACCGTCGGGCGTGTTGGTGGTCCACAGCATGAACAGTTCCAGCAGGATCGCCACGACGTTGAGCGAGGCGACGACGAACGCCAGGAGCCCCGGCCAGGTGTCCCAGATCCGGACCCCACAACGCCGCCGGATCCACCGGGCGAGCAGCAGGCACACGACCATGGCCGACAGCCCGAGGACCGGCCCCGCCCATGCGAAGACGTACTCCACCTTCGGGAAGGGCATGTGCCGACAGGCCGCCTGCTGCCGGTGCACCCAGGCCATGTCCATGTCCTCGACGTGCAATGAGGAGAGCACGCCGAGCACGGCCACGACCGGCACGAGCAGTGCCGTGATCACCATGCTGGGCGTGACCGTGCGGCCTTGCGAGGCGGCGGGCGAGGCGGCGGCGGAAGAAATGTCCATCAGTACCAATTCGGGTGCGGTCGGACGATGTGGACGCGCTGCTCACCATGGTTCCGGGTGGCAACGTGCTCGCGGCTGTCCAGACTCACGTTCTGGAACGAGCTGGTGTGCTGGCTCAACTTGACGTCGCCGTCAGGGGTCACCGAGGTCACCACGGCAGCGTGGTAGATCTCCCCCGGTGGTTCGTCCGGGTCGGGAGCGACCTGCTCGTAGAAGATCACGTCGCCGGGGCGTGCTTCCGATCGCGTGACCTCCTCACCGCCGTTGTGCAGGAGGAAGCCGTGCAGGTCTTTGGCCAGACCCCACGAGCGGGAGTGGTAGACCCGGCGGTCGATCCTGTCCACCCCCACACCACTCTCCCGCCCCCAGGCGTTGTCCCCGCCGGGCCCCAGCCAGAAGTCGAACTTCTTCCGCATCCCTCCGGCTTCCAGAGCCGACGATGTGAAATTCGCACAATTGTTCTTGAAATCGAGGTCGTCCTTCTTGTCCCAGTGGTCGAGCGCGTACCGCACCATCTCGACCCGGTCGATCTTCCCGTCGGGTCCGCGCAGTTCGCGGCCGACCTCGGGCGGCAGGCCCTTGAGGTCGGCGAGGGTCACGGGGTCGGCCCGCATGAGGTCCTTCTGCTGCTGCGGCGTCAGGCCGTCCCACCAGGCGCGCTGGAGGTTCGGGTCCTTCCCGGCCGGGATGTCCGCCCGGAGCATCTCGAATTCGATGTGGGACGCCTCGACCAGGATCTCGTTGTGCGCCTGCGAGGTGTCGGCGACGTTGATGGTCTTCGCCAGCTTGTCCAGCTCCGCGGAGGCCTTCACGTCCGCCTGGGCAGCCTCGCGCAGGGCTTCGTCGATCAGCCCGTTGACCGTCGCCATGTCACCCAGTTCCTTGGTGTAGGCGTCGCGTACGTTCTGCGGAACGTTCGGGCCGACGGGTGCGGCGCCCGTGTACGCGCCCACCGCGCGGCCGTCCTCGATGCTCAGCCCGTGCTCGCGCGCCAGCTCGGCCGCGTGGAAGAGCGTGCGCTGGGCGAAGCCCATCGAATGGGCCAGCGCGTCGACCACCATGGCCACACCCTTCATGATGTCGCCGCCGGACTCCAGACGGTCGGCGAGGTCCTCCAGGCGCCGGCCGGCCTGCTTGCCGGTGGCATCCGCCCAGTGGTCGTCCAGCGGCTTCTTGCCCTGGGCGCGGATGTCCTCGCAGGCGGAAGAGGAACGCCGGGCGAGGTCGACCCAGTCGTCCGCGGCCTTCTGCCACTGGTCCACGCGGCAGTCGTACAGGTCGTGATAGGCGACCACGGGTCAGTTCCCCCCGAAGTCGGCAAGGCCGTGCCGAAGCCTGGCGAAGGCGTCCTCCGCCTGGGCGTCCGTGGTGTCGTAGGCGTTGGCCGTGGTGTGGAGGTTGTCGGCCATGGCGTTCATCTGCTTCCCCAGGTCGACCATGTGGTCCTCCCACGCGGTCGCACACCGCTTCAACGCCGCCGCGGAGGACCAGCCGTGGTGCGCATCGGCTGCCGTGTCGCTCGAATCGAGGGACTTGCGGAGGTTCTCCAACGCCTTCTCGGCGGCCGAGCTCGCACCTCCCGCGCTTTGCCGCACGTAATACGTCTTGATGTCTATGTCCACGCAGTCCCCCCTGAGTTGTACCCGAACAGCCTAACTTCGCTCATACGTGCGTTTTCGTCAGCGACACGGCGAGGCTTCGGGTGCGGGGGAAGAGGGCGGCAGCCAGGGAGTGGCGTCGGCCGCCCGAAAGGGCGGGGTCGGCGGGGCCTGGTGCGTGCGATCGCAAGGCGGAGGAAGGTACCGACGCGGATTGTCGATGACCGACGACAACGCGGCGAGCGTGCGTGCCAGGCCCCGCCGGCCAGCCGGGACTTCGACGACACGACCCAGGGGCGGTTCCGGGCGGGCGCGTCAGTCGAAGCGGCCGCCCGTCGTGCGGCGGACCGACGCCGCCACCGCCGCCGCGAGACCCGGCACCTCGCCGGGCTGCACGCCCGACACCGTGATCCGTACGCCCGGACCCGACTCCACCCGGAACCGGCTGCCCGGGGCCACCGCCCAGCCCGCCGCCAGCAGCCGCGTCACCGCGCCCGTCTCGTCCGCGACCGGCACCCACACGTTCATCCCGCTGCGCCCGTGCGCCGGCACGCCCCGCTCCCGCAGCGCCGCGACCAGCGCGTCCCGCCGCTCCGCATAGGAGCGCGCGACCGCCGTCCGGTCCACCGCCTCCGAGGTCCACAGCTCGACCACCGCGTACTGGAGCAGCCGGCTCACCCACCCCGGACCCAGCCGCTGCCGTCCCCGTACCCGGTCCAGGGTCACCGCGTCGCCGGTCAGCACCGCCATCCGCAGGTCCGGCCCGTACGCCTTCGCCGTGGACCGGACCAGCGCCCAGTGCCGGGTCACCCCGCCGAGCGAATGCAGTGGCAGGTCCACGATGGCGTGGCCGTGGTCGTCGTCGACCACCAGCACCTCCGGATATCGCGCCAGCACTGCGCGCAGCTCCGCCGCCCGCTCGGCCCCGACGGCCGCCCCGGTCGGGTTCTGCGCCCGCGCCGTGACCAGCAGCGCCCGCGCGCCCTCCGCGAGCACCCGCTCCACCGCGGAGACGACCGGTCCGTCGTCGTCCACCGCCACCGGGACCACCCGCAGCCCCAGCGCCGCGGCCAGGTCCAGTACGGACCCCCAGCCCGGATCCTCGATCGCCACCGCGTCCCCCGGCCGCAGGTGCGCGGCCAGCACCCGCTCGATCCCGTCCAGTGCGCCCGAGGTCACCCCCACCGGCCCGGCGGGAACACCGTCGGCGTCGAAGTCCGCCCGGGCCAGCCGCTCCAGCTCCGGCACCACCGGGTCGTCCCCGTACAGCGTGGGCGCCTGCGCGTACCGCCGGGCGGCCCCGGCCAGGGCCGCGTCCAGCGCGGGCAGCAGCCGTAGGTCCGGATTCCCGGACGCCACGTCACGCGCGCCCGGAGGCACCGCCACCCGCAGCTCGTCGCGCGGGGCGCTCGCCGGCCGGCCCCGGACCCGGCTGCCCCGCCGGCCGTCGGTCTCGATGACCCCGCGCTCGCGCAGCGTCCGGTACGCGGCGGCCACGGTGTTCGGGTTCACCCCGAGCACACCCGCGAGCTCCCGCATCGGAGGCAGCAGCGCTCCGGGCGCCAGCGCGCCCGATCCGATGCCCGCCTCGACACTCGCCGCGATATCCGCTGCGCGACGCCCTGTGATCCGATACTCTCCTAGCACAAAGACCAGTATGCACTAGTACAACGGAGAACGCACCATGACCGCCACGACCGACACGCAAGAGATGCCCGAGACGAACGGGACTACCGGGGCGACCGGGACGACCGGCGGCGGCTACGAGCCCACCGACCGCACCGTCCCGAGCCGCTCCCGCGAGCGGGCGCGCTACGACCGCGAGACGGTGCACTCGATACTCGACCAGGCCTACGTCTGCCACCTCGGCTTCGTCCGCGACGGCGCCCCGGTGGTCCTGCCGACCCTGTACGGGCGGGTGGGCGAGACCCTCTACGTCCACGGCTCGACCGGCTCGCGCCCGCTGCTGGCCGCCGGTCAGGCCGACCCGGGACTGCCCGTCTGCCTGACCGTGACGCACGTGGACGGCCTGGTGCTGGCGCGCTCCGCCTTCCACCACTCGATCAACTACCGCTCGGTGATCGTGCACGGCACCGCGTACCAGGTGACCGACGAGGCCGAACGCCGGATGGCCCTCGACGCCCTCGTCGACCACGTGGTCCCGGGCCGCTCGGCCGACTCCCGGCCCGCCAACGCCAAGGAGCTCGCCGCCACCGCGGTGATCCGCCTGGACCTGAACGAGGTGTCGGCGAAGCTCCGTACGGGCGGCCCCAACGACGAGCCCGAGGACATGGACCTGCCCTACTGGTCGGGTGTGGTCCCCGTCTCGCCGGTGCACGGCACCCCGATCCCGGCCGACGACCTGGCACCCGGGATCGCCACCCCGGACTACCTCGCCGCGCTCTGAGCCCCGCGGGGCTCACCGGGCTCACGCGGCTCACCGGGCTCGCGCGGCTCACGCGGCTCACGGGCGGGCCGGACCTCCGGCCCGCCCGCAGGGCCGTCCCCGGTCCTGCCCGCCTCCGCCGCGATCAGCGCACCCACCGCGGTCAGCAGCAGTACGGTGCCCAGCACCACGGCGCCGGTCAGCCGCTCCCCGAGCACCAGGACGGCGATCACGGCCGCGCTGACCGGCTCGATCAGCATGATCACGGACACGGTCGCGGCCCGCACCGCGGCGGCCCCGGTGAAGTACAGCGCGTACGCCAGCGCCGTCGGCACCGTGGCCACGTACACCAGCAGCCACAGCACCCGCCCGATTTCGGCGGTGTGCGGGAGCAGCCCCTCCGCCGCCGCGAGCGGCAGCAGGCACACCGTGCCCACCGCGACCGACCAGGCGGTGGTGACCAGCGGATCCCCGCCCGCCCCGCGCCGCCCCAGCCAGCGGGCCCGCAGGGTCATCCCGGCGTACCCGGCGGCCGACAGCAGGGCCCAGCCCACGCCGAGCGGCCGCACCTCGCCGCCCCCGCCGCCCAGGACGAGCACGGCGAGCCCGGCGAGCGCCCCGAGGACGGCGGCCACGCCGCCCCGGCCGAGCCGCTCGCCCATCCAGTACCGCGCCCCGACCGCGATCAGCACGGGCCCGGCACCGAGGGTGACCACCGTGCCGACCGCCAGGCCGGTCTCACGCACGGCGCCGAAGTACGCGGACTGGAAGAGCGTGAACATCAGCCCGGTCCCGATGAGCGAGGGCAGCGACGGCCGCGCCGCGGCCCGGGCGTCAGCCGCCACTCCCCTGGGCCGGCGTACGGCGAGCACCGCGAGCAGCACCACCAGCCCGCCGGCGCACCGCCAGAACGACAGGGCGAGCGGGCCGAGACCACTGGCCAGGAAGAGGAGGGAGGCGGCCGCCCCGGCGGTGCCCCAGGCGGCTCCGGCGACGACGAGGTACAGCAGACTGCGCCCTGAGGCGGGCGAATGATTCGACACGAGGGTGCTCCGCGCATGCGTGAAGGATGAAAGGGAAGGTCATCGCTTCGCGGGCAGCGCGCATCCGCCCGGGAACTCCCCAGGGCCGGATCCTCTTCGCAGGGGCAGCTGCCCGCGGCTACGCGGCGGGAGGCGGAAGGACGGTCGAGTGCACGATCGCCACCCTAGGCTTTCGTCGTCTCGCGGTCCAGAACGACCGATTCCGGATCGGCCGCACCCGGCGGGGTGGGCCGCGCCGACTGCGCGATGAAGGCCCCGCCCAGCACCAGCGCACCGCCGATGATCTGCGGGGTCGAGAGGTGCTCGCCCAGCAGGATCCAGGCGAACACGGTGGCCACGACCGCCTCCAGGCAGGCGACGACCCCGGCCACCTGCGGCGAGAGCTTGCGCACCGAGACGACGCCGGTCAGGTACGCGAAGACCGTCGCGACCAGCACCACCCAGCCGAGCAGGGCCCACGCGGGCACCCTCAGGTCCCCCATCGCGGCCTGCCCGCCCAGCACCTGCCAGTCCATCTGCCACGGCCTGGCGATCACCGTCATCACGAGCGCGCCGATGAGCATGCCGTACGCGATCACGCCGATCGGGTCGGGCACGTCGTCCTCGGCTCCACCGTCGGCGCCGTGGTCCGCGAACACGAAATAGAAGGCCTGACAGCAGGCGGCGGCGAGGCCGAGCAGCACGCCGAGCGGATCCAGGCTCAGCCCGGACCAGATCTCCACCACGCAGGCCAGCCCCACGACGGCGACGGCGGCGCCGGCCGCGGCGGCCCGGGTCACCGGCTTGCGCTGCACGAAGCGGATCCAGCCGAGCAGCAGCGCCGGTCACAGGTACTCCAGCAGCAGGGCCACGCCGACCGGGATCCGCGACAGGGAGGCGAAGTAGAAGGCCTGCACGCCCGCGACGGCGACGATGCCGAAGCCGGCGAGCAGCAGGGGTTTGCGCACCAGGAGCCGGCGGTGGCGCCAGGCGAGCGGGGACAGCACGAGCGCCGCCCCGGCCACCCTGAGCCAGACCATGTGCAGCGGGTCCAGACCCGCCTCGATCAGCGGCTTCGCCGCCACACCGGAACCACCGAACGCGACCGCCGAGACGAGCGCGAGGCCCAGTCCGGCGTTTCTCCCTGACGCTTGCATCGGGCCATCATGGCAGGGTCGGTCAGCACCGTCACAGGTGTGACACCTGTTGAGACGGATCCGAGACCGGGCGTGACCGGGCCGATGATTTCTGACAGGTCGTCAGTATTGAATGTTCCGCCCACCGGGGCTATCTTCCGCCGCACGTACCCGACGAGAAGGGGTGGCCTCATGGCCGAAGTGACCGCGGAATCACGCATCGAGGCGTCCGCCGCGAAGGTCTGGGCCCAGCTGACGGACTGGGCGGCGTACGGCGAGTGGAGCATGACCCACACCAACTTCCCCAAGGGCGGACCCGAGACCCTCGCGGTCGGGGCGACCTTCGCGGAGAACATGAAGATGATGGGCTTCCCGGCCGAGGTCGCCTGGACCGTCTCGGAGCTGGAGGACGAGCGCCTCTTCGCCATCACGGGCAAGGGCCCGATGGGCGTGGCCATCCTCACCCGGTACACCCTCGTACCCGACGGCGCGGCCACCACGGTCCGCATCGACGGGGAGTTCAACGGGGCCGCCGTCTCCCTGATGGCGGGCAAGCTCAAGGACTCGGCCACCGCGGCCCTGAACGAGTCGCTCCGCAAGCTCGCCGGCCTGGTCGCCTGACCGACCACCCCCCGGCGGGTACCCGGATACGGCGGCGCACCCCGCGAGAGGACTCGCGGGGTGCGCCGTTTTCATGCGGCCGGCCGGCTCAGTGCTCGTCGGCCAGGATCAGGTAGAGCTTCTTGCGGGCGTCGTTGATGACCGCGAGGGCCTTCTCGCGCTGCTCGGGCGAGCCGGTCTTGAAGACCTGGCCGAAGGCCTCGAACAGGCCGATTCCGGCCGTACGGACCTCGTGCATCGCCTCGAAGTCGAACCCGCGCCCGGCGTCGGCCCACGGGGCCTCCGAGCCGGACTCGGCCTCGGTGCGGCCGGCGTCGGTGAGCGTGAACAGCTTCTTGCCGCCCTCGCTCTCACTGGAGATGAGCCCCTCATCCTCAAGAAGCTGGAGGGTCGGGTAGACCGATCCCGGGCTGGGCTTCCAGGCCCCGCCGCTGCGCTCGCCGATCTCCTGGATCATCTCGTAGCCGTGCATCGGCCGGTCCTTCAGCAGCGCCAGGATCGAGGCGCGCACATCGCCGCGCCGGGCCCGGCCGCGCGGTCCACCGCGTCCGCCGCGCCCGCCCCAGGGGCCGCCGCCGAAGGGCGGCCCGAACGGGCCGAAGGCGGCGCGCCGCCCCTTGAACTCCTCCCGACGATCGGGCCCGCAGTGGCCGTGGCCCCGTCCGTGCTCGTGTTCGTACTGTCCGTGTGAACGCATGACTGCGCTCCTTTCGTCTTTCGGTTTCATGTCATCGCTCTTGCGATGCCTCTACTATCGTTGACCCATCGCGATGCGTCAACGATATATCGGAAACTCGTACCGAACACATGCGTGACCAGGCCGGTCATCCGCGAACGGCCTTTGTCGACGATCAAGAAACGGCCCTACCGTCGGTCCATGCGCCTCCGAATCGTCGACGCCTTCACCGACCGCCCCTTCCGCGGCAACCCCGCCGGAGTCCTCCTCCTCGACGGGGAGTTCCCCCCTGACGCCTGGCTCCGGCAGGTCGCCGCCGAGGTCAACCTCTCCGAGACCGCCTTCGCCCGCCCGCTGCCGCCCGGCGGGGACGCCGACTGGGCCCTGCGCTGGTTCACCCCGACCGCCGAGGTCGACATGTGCGGCCACGCCACGCTCGCCACGGCGCACGTGATCGCGACGAGCGGCCTGGCCACGGGGCTGATCCGGTTCTCCGCGCGGTGCGGCATCCTCACCGCCCGGGCCGCCGGGGACGGCACGATCACGATGGACTTCCCGACGTCCTCACTGACCCCGGTGGAGGCGGAGCCCGCCGTGCTCGACGCCCTCGGCGCGGAGATCAGGTCCGTCCACGACACGTCCGAGCACATCGGCGACCTGCTCGTCGAGCTGGCGGACGAAAGGGCCGTACGGGAGCTCACCCCCGACATCGCCGCTCTGCGCGGCCATGCCCGCCGCGGGGTGATCGTCACCGCGGCCGCCGAGGACCCCTCGCGCGGGTACGACTTCGTCTCCCGCGGCTTCTTCCCGGCCTTCGGGATCGACGAGGACCCGGTCACGGGCAGCGCCCACACCGCGCTGGCGCCGTTCTGGGCCGCGCGGCTGGGCCGTACCTCACTCGTCGGCCTCCAGGGCGGGGCACGCACCGGCCGCGTCGCGGTCCGGCTGGCCGGCGACCGTACGCTCCTGACCGGTAACGCGGTCACCGTCATCGACGGCGAACTGCTGGCCCGCCCCTAGGGAATGTCGTCAAAGTAGCGTCGGCCGCCCGCCGGCCAGACGGGACTTTGACGACACGACCTAGAAGGGTCCGCAGGAGTGTCCGCCTACGGGGTCGGCAGCCAGCCCACCTTGCCCGCGAGCAGGGCGTACCCGCCGAAGGCCACGATGTCGAGCAGCGCGTGCGCGACGACGAGCGGCCCCACCCGGCCCCAACGGCGGTAAGCCAGGACGAAGACGACGCCCATCACCATGTTGCCGAGGAAGCCGCCGATGCCCTGGTAGAGGTGGTACGAGCCGCGAAGCACCGAGCTGGCCAGCAGCGCGGCCATCGGCGACCAGCCCAGCTGGTCGAGCCGGCGCAGCAGGTAGGCCAGCACGATGATCTCCTCCACCACCGCGTTCTGCAGGGCGGAGAGGATCAGCACGGGGAACTTCCACCACACGTCGGGCAGTGCCTCCGGCACCACCGTGAGGTTGAAGCCGCTGGCCCGCGCCGCCAGGTAGAAGGCCAGCCCCGCGCTCCCGATCCCGGCCGCGACCAGGGCTCCGCGCCCCAGGTCCCAGCCGGGCCGGGTGCGGTCGAAACCCAGTACCCGCAGCCCCGGCACGCCTTCCCTGGTCAGCAGGTGGGCGACCAGCAGCACCGGCACCAGCGCGGTGCCGATGCCGAACAGCTGCCAGGCCAGGTCCAGCCAGGGCCGACCGGGGGCGTACGAGCCGTTGAGCGTGGCGGCCTGGTCCTTGAGGCCGCCCGGCTTGGTCAGCGAGCCGATGAAGCTGATCAGCGAGGAGACGGCGCTCGCCCCGAGCGACAGCGCCAGCACGAGCAGCGTCTCGGTGCGCAGGACCCCCCGCCCGTCCTCGTGCAACGCCTTGGCCACCGGCTCCGGATCCGCCCGCACATCAGACTCCCGTCCCGCCGTTCCGCTTCGTCCACCCCATACTGCCTCTTCGGACGGGGAAGGGGATCACCGGACCCGGAACGCGGGCGGAGCCGCCGGTCAGCGCCGTACCGGAACCGCCGCGCTCACCTCCTCGTCCGCCAGTCCGACCGGCCAGGTGTGCACGGGGTCGCCCTTGTGCATCAGCTCGCTGTAGCGCCGGGTGATGGCGGCCAGCGCCTCGTCCCTTCCCATTCCGGACGCGAGCGCGCGGTGGTAGGTGTCCACCTGCCAGGTCGCCCCGTTGACCCGCCGCTGGCAGCGCTCCTCGATGATGCCGAGGTAGTGGTCCCGGTCGGCGGGCTCGATGCCCCAGGCGTCCAGCCCGGCCGCCGCCATCGGCAGCAGCTCGTCCAGGACCAGGCGCACGGCGGACACGCCGGCGAGGCCACCGCCCCGGCCCCGGCGCGGCCAGCGCAGCCGCGCGTCGATCCCGTACCGGCAGGCCGCGTCGAAGTTGGCCTCCGCCTCGGCGAACGGCAGCCGCGTCCACACCGGCCGCTGCTCGTCGGCGAGCGTCCGGACGAGCCCGTAGTAGAAGGCGGCGTTCGCCACCACGTCGGCGACCGTCGGCCCGGCCGGCAGCACCCGGTTCTCCACCCGCAGGTGCGGGATCCCGTCGGCGACCCCGTACACGGGCCGGTTCCACCGGTAGACCGTTCCGTTGTGCAGGACCAGCTCCTGCAGGCTCGGCACCCCGCCCTCGGCGAGCACCCGCAGCGGCTCCTCCTCGTCGCAGATGGGCAGCAGCGCCGGGAAGTACCGGACGTTCTCCGCGAAGAGCTCGTACGCCGACTCCACCCAGCGCTCCCCGAACCAGGTCCGCGGCCGCACCCCCTGGGCCTGGAGCTCGGGCGGCCGGGTATCGGTGGCCTGCGTGAAGAGCGGCGGCCGCGACTCCCGCCACAGTTCGCGCCCGAACAGGAACGGCGAGTTGGCGCCGACGGCTATCTGTACGGCGGTCACCGCCTGCGCCGCGTTCCACACGTCGGCGAACCGGGCCGGCGTCACCTGCAGGTGCAGCTGTACGGAGGTGCAGGCGGCCTCCGGGACGATCGACCCGGTGCTCCAGGTGAGCCGCTCGACCCCGTCGATGTCGAGCAGGAAGTCCTCGCCGCGCATCATCAGGATCTGCTCGTTCAGCAGCGAGTAGCGGTCCACCGCGGACAGGTTGGCGGTGACCAGGTCGGAGCGGGTGATCGTCGGCAGGATGCCGATCATCACCACGCCGGCGTCGATCTCCGCGGCCTGCCGGTGGGCATAGCCGAGCCCCGCGCTCAGTTCCTCGGCGAGCCGGTCGAATACCCGGCCGCCGAGCCGGTGCGGAAGTACGTTGACCTCAAGGTTGAACATTCCGAGTTCCGTCTGGAAATCCTGGCTCGCTATCCGCTCCAGAACCTGGGCATTCACCATTCTCGGCAACCCGTCGGAACCCGCCAGATTCAGCTCGATCTCCAGTCCCATCATGTTCTTCGGTCGATCGAACCTCTTCTCCGCCAGAAGCCGCTCCAGCCCCTCCAGACACTCGTGGAGCTTCCTCCGATACTTCTGCCGATCGGACAGGTCGAATCCGCCCGCCACGACCTTCTCCCCCATCGGAGCGTCCCTCCTCGATTGCGCCTGGCCCATGCCACCCAGGCGCGCGTGTACGGTCGATGATGCCCCGGAGGCGAGATCGATAACGCCGAGGGGGCGTGCGTGGCGGGGAGCGCGCGCCGGTTTGGCCGAAGGGCGCTATGGCACATTCACCTGGCAAGATGTCGTATGCAAATTCCGCATGGGTTTTGCCGGTTCCGGATAATGGACGCTTTCCAGCCGAGCCCCCGTCCGGTAACCTCCGAGGTCAGAGCGACATGTTCGCGCGCAACCGGCATGAAAGCCATGCCAGCGGGACCGGTAAGCGCCTTGTCGGCAATAGGCGGGACAGCTAGCCGAAACACTGCGTGAACACATGTCGTATAAACTCCGCAAACGAGGCAGAGAGTTGGCGCGCGGCCATTGCCCCTCAGCCCCCCTCTGGCCCCAGAATGCGACAGCGCCGTCCGCACCTGCCCCGTTCCACAGGTCTCCCAAGTGAGAGGCGACCCACCATGCCGCTGCATGTCCCTCCGGCTCCCGCGCCCGCCCTGCGCAGCGTCCTCGCGGCACTCGGTTCCCCCACCGCCGTCCACGAGGCGCACACTCCGGCCCTGCGCGCGCTGCAGGGCCCGATGACCGCCGAACTGGCACTGCCCGTCCACGTCCTGGACCGGCTGAACATCTCCCAGCTGGCAGCGGGGGGCCGCCCGCCCCGTACCCGGCTGACCGCCTGGCGGTTCCTGATCCGCAGCGGCGACCGCTACGTCGCCGCCGCGGACACCCGGCTGACGCCGGACGGCTGGGTCTTCTCCCATTTCTTCGAGGGTCCCTACGTCGCGGCCACCGAACGCGCCCTGCGCCAGGCGGAATCGCTCGGCAAGAGCTACCAGCCGCGGCTACTCTCCGTACCGGAGCTGTACATGCTGACGCTGTGGCTGCACGGGGCGGTCGGCGCCGATCCCTCCGCCGGGCTGCCGGCCGCCGCGGATCTGCTGGTTCCGCTGGCTCCGGCCCCGCCCGGCATCGCCCCGTACCGGCCGCACCCGGTGTCCGAACTGCTGCCCGTGATGACGCACCGGCTCACTCCGCCGAGCCCGCCCGTCCCGCCGTCGCTGGCCGCGCCGGCCGCCTGAGCGGGGTCCGGGGCGCGGTGCGGCGGGTCTGAGCAGGTGCGTTCCCTGCTGCTGGTCCATACTGCCCATTCGGTCTAGCCCAGTCGGGCCACCCCCGAACCATCCGAAATGACAGGGGAGTTGACCTGAACCGCCCGCACGAGTGATGCGTCATCAATCTATGAGGACAGCTGCCGGGAAATCCCTGCGGACGCAACTCCGGAGGGCAACACTGGGACCCTGACCAAACCAAGACGTTGATACGGGGGGCGGCCATGAACAAAGCATCGAGCCGCAGCACACAGACCACACCGCAGCGAAAGAACGCATCCATGTGCCAGCACCAGCCAGCGTGCCCGTCAGCCGACTCCGCCGACCGGGAGGCCGCCAAGCCGTTGGCCAACCACCCGGAACAGGGCTGGAGCCTGCTGTGCAACGGCGTCCTGCTCTTCGAGGACACCGGTGAGCTGCTGCCGGACGGCCAGATCATCGCCCCGCACCGCCCGCTCGCGGCGGCGCAGGTGATGAAGGCGGCCTAGTCGGCGACAGCACTGAACGGGAACGGAGCAGAAGAGAACGACGAGGGGCCGGCCCGGGAATGATTCTCCCGGACCGGCCCCTCCGTCATGCCGTCACGTCATACGAATATGTCAGTTGTCGTACTCGTCCAGCGGCGGGCAGGAGCAGACCAGGTTGCGGTCGCCGAAGGCACCGTCGATGCGGCGCACCGGCGGCCAGTACTTCTCCGCCGCCGTGACCCCGCCCGGGAAGACGGCCTCGTCACGGCTGTACGGGTGGTTCCACTCGCCGCCCAGCGCCGCCGCGGTGTGCGGGGAGTTGGCGAGCGGGTTGTCGTCCACCGGCCACTCGCCGCCCGCGACCCGGTCGATCTCGGCGCGGATGGCGATCATCGCGTCGCAGAAACGGTCGATCTCGGCAAGGTCCTCGGACTCCGTCGGCTCGATCATCAGCGTGCCGGCCACCGGGAAGGACATGGTCGGCGCGTGGAAGCCGTAGTCGATCAGGCGCTTGGCGATGTCGTCCACGCTGACGCCCGTCGCCTTCGACAGCGGGCGCAGGTCGATGATGCACTCGTGCGCGACCAGGTTGCCCGGGCCGGTGTAGAGCACCGGGTAGTGCGGCTCCAGGCGCTTGGCGATGTAGTTCGCGCCGAGCACCGCCACCTGGGTGGCGCGCTTGAGGCCCTCGCCGCCCATGAGGCGCACGTACGACCAGGAGATCGGCAGGATGCCGGCCGAGCCCCACGGCGCCGCCGAGATCGGACCGACGCCCGTCTCCGGGCCCGCGGTCAGCTGGAGCGGGTGGTTCGGCAGGTACGGGGCCAGGTGCGCCCGGACACCGACCGGGCCGACGCCCGGGCCGCCGCCGCCGTGCGGGATGCAGAAGGTCTTGTGCAGGTTCAGGTGCGAGACGTCGCCGCCGAAGTGACCCGGCTTGGCCAGGCCCACGAGGGCGTTGAGGTTGGCGCCGTCCACGTAGACCTGGCCGCCGGCGTCGTGCACCTGGGCGCAGATGTCGGCGACGTGCTCCTCGAACACACCGTGCGTCGAGGGGTACGTGATCATCAGTACGGCGAGCTCGTCGCGGTACTGCTCGATCTTGGCGCGCAGGTCGGCCTCGTCCACCTCGCCGTCGTCGGCGGTCTTGACGACGACGACCTTCATGCCGGCCATCACGGCGCTGGCGGCGTTGGTGCCGTGCGCGGAGGACGGGATGAGGCAGACGGTGCGCTGCTCGTCGCCGTTGGCCCGGTGGTAGGCGCGGACGGCCAGCAAACCGGCGAGCTCACCCTGGGAGCCGGCGTTCGGCTGGATGGAGACCTTGTCGTAGCCGGTGACCTCGCAGAGACGTTCCTCCAGCTCGGTGATGAGCGTGAGGTACCCCTCGGCCTGCTCGACCGGGGCGAACGGGTGCAGCTGGCCGAATTCGGGCCAGGTGACCGGCTCCATCTCGGTGGTCGCGTTGAGCTTCATGGTGCAGGAGCCCAGCGGGATCATGCCGCGGTCCAGCGCGTAGTCCTTGTCCGACAGCTTGCGCAGGTAGCGCAGCATCGCGGTCTCGCTGCGGTGCTGGTGGAAGACCGGGTGCGCCAGGTAGTCGTCCGAGCGCAGCAGGCCCTCGGGCAGCGCGTCGGCGGTGGTCCCGTCCAGCACCTCGAGGTCCGCGCTCACGCCGAAGGCGGCCCAGACGGCCTCGACGCCGGCGCGCAGCGTGGTCTCGTCGCAGGAGACGGAGACGTGGTCGGCGTCGACCTGGTACAGGTTGACCCCGCCCTCGCGGGCGGCGGCGACGACCTCGGCGGCCTTGCCGGGCACCCGGGCGGTGATGGTGTCGAAGTACGAGCCGTGCACGATCTCGACCCCGCCGGCCTTCAGACCGGCCGCGAGCAGGGCCGCGTAGCGGTGGGTACGGCGGGCGATCGTCCGCAGGCCGTCGGGGCCGTGGTAGACGGCGTACATGCCGGCCATGACGGCGAGCAGCACCTGCGCGGTGCAGATGTTGCTGGTGGCCTTCTCGCGGCGGATGTGCTGCTCGCGGGTCTGGAGCGCCAGGCGGTACGCCTTGTTGCCGTCCGCGTCCACGGAGACGCCGACAAGGCGGCCCGGCAGCGAGCGGGCGTGCTTGTCCTGGACGGCCATGTAGCCGGCGTGCGGGCCGCCGAAGCCCATCGGGACGCCGAAGCGCTGGGTGGTGCCGACGGCGATGTCCGCGCCGAGCGCGCCCGGGGAGGTCAGCAGGGTCAGCGCGAGCAGGTCGGCGGAGACGGCGACGATCGCGCCGAGGCCGTGCGCCTGGTCGATGACCGGCTTGATGTCCCGTACGGCACCGGAGGCGCCCGGGTACTGCAGGAGCACACCGTAGACGCCGCGCTCGGCGACCTCGGCCGGGATGCCCTCGGAGAGGTCGGCGACGACGATCTCGATGCCGATCGGCTCGGCGCGGGTCTCGATCACGGCGATGGTCTGCGGCAGCGCGTCGGCGTCGACGAGGAAGATGTTGCCCTTGGACTTGCCGACGCGGCGGGCCAGCGTCATGGCCTCGGCGGCCGCGGTGCCCTCGTCGAGCAGGGAGGCGCCGGAGGTCGGCAGGCCGGTGAGGTCCGCGACGACGGTCTGGAAGTTGAGGAGCGCCTCCAGGCGGCCCTGGGAGATCTCGGGCTGGTACGGCGTGTACGCCGTGTACCAGGCCGGGTTCTCCATGACGTTGCGCAGGATCACCGGCGGGGTGAAGGTCCCGTAGTAGCCGAGACCGATCATCGGGGCCAGGACCTGGTTGCGGTCGGCGAGAGAGCGCAGCTCGGCCAGCACCTCCGCCTCGGTCCGCGCCTCGGGCAGGTTCAGCGCCTCGGCGCTCTTGATCACATCCGGTACCGCGGCGGCGGTCAGTTCGTCCAGCGAGCCGTAGCCCACGTGGGCGAGCATCTTCGCCTGCGCCTCGGCATCCGGGCCGATGTGGCGCTGCTCGAAGGGGATGCCTCGCTCCAGCTGGGAGAGCGGAATGCGGTTGGCGGTCATGTACGGAGGCCTCCTGGGTCGTACGACCTGCGAGGGGCACCACGGCGCGGGCACCCGGACGGCCTCCCCCTCTGTCATCTCAACCTGAGAGCTTCACCGGAGTCGCGGGGATGGCCCGCGGATTCCGGCTTTCACCGTCGGTGAGGAGGGGAACCGGCACTGCGCCCGGTACCCGCCCCTGCTTTCCAGAGTGGCCTCTTCACGTGCGGTACGTATGCCTGAGAGATTCCGGGGAGGATTTGCTCCTTCGGCGCCTCCGTCGTACTCACTCGGAGGACTCTCCCGCACAGGGTCAACAGCCGTCACCCAGCCTACCAGCGAGGTTCCGGCACCTGCCTCGAGTGGCCTGCACTCCGGAAATGCCCTTCTGTAGTCATTACGGAGGAGTTGCGACCATATGGAGGGACCGTGCAGACCGACATCGATCCGCGCAGCCTGATCGGCCGCAAGGCGTTCGACCGCAACGGAACCAAGATCGGCACCGTCGACGAGGTCTACCTCGACGATGCCACGGGTGTGCCCGAATGGGCCGCCGTCCGGACGGGCCTGTTCAGCCGGGACGCCTTCGTCCCGCTGGAGCCGAGCGAGGTCGTCGACGACACCCTGCGGGTCCCCTTCGAGCGCTCCCTCATCAAGGACGCCCCGGACTTCGGCGTGGGCCGCCACCTCTCCCCCGAACAGGAGTTGCAGCTCTACCACCACTACGGACTGGACGTCTCCCTCCCGTCGGACATCCAGCGGGACTTCGGCCACCTGGCGAACGGGGACGACGCTCCCTAGGTCGTGCCTTGCCGACGAGCCGCTCCCCAGGCCGCCTCCGGATCGTCCAGCCCTACGAGGGGCAGGGGATCGGAGAGCTCCAGCTCGGGGTCCTCCACCCGGAAGGTGCGCACGCGGCCCGGCGCCGATCCGGGCTGCTCGAACCGCACGGTCACCCTCCCGACCCCGCTGCCCTGCACCCACCCGGGCCCGTAGACGGCGTGCAGTACGTCACTCCCGGCCGCCCAGCGCCGCTCCGGGGCCGGCTCGGGCTCCACGGTCGGCCCTGCGGACTCCACGGCCTCTGCAGACCCTCCAGGCCCTCCAAGCCCTCCAGCCGCTCCCGGCCCCGCGGTCTGCGCGGCACCATGGGGCTCGGCGGCCGTGCCCTCCGCAGCCGCCTCGGCGGCCGCCTCCGCCTCCGCCTCCGCCTCCGCGGCCATCGACTGCGCGAACAGGTCCTCCTGCGTGTAGTCGGCGAGGCCCGTCACGCCCACTCCCAGCAGCCGGACCCCGCCCGTGGTGTCCACCCCCTCCAGCAGCCGCGCCGCGGCCTCCCGCACCACCGCGGGGTCGTCGGTGGGCCCCCGCAGCGTCTCCGAGCGGGTCAGGGTCGAGAAGTCGTACCGCCGCACCTTCAGCACGATCGTGCGCCCCGAGTGCCCCGAGCCCCGCAGCCGCTGCACGCACCGGTCGGCGAGCCGCTGCACCTCGGTCCGGATCCGTACCCGGTCGTGCAGGTCCACGTCGAAGGTGTCCTCCACCGACACGGACTTCGCGTCGCGCTCGGCGACCACCGGCCGGTCGTCCAGCCCCAGCGCCATCCGGTACAGCCCGACCCCGTGCGAGCGCCCGACCATCCGGACCAGCTCGTCCTCGCCGGCCTCGGCCAGCTCCCCGACCGTGGTGATCCCGGCGCGCCGCAGGTGCTCCCCCGTGACGGGTCCCACCCCGGGCAGCGTCCGCACCGACATCGGGGCGAGGAGTTCCCGCTCGGTCCCCGGCTCGATCAGCAGCAGCCCGGCCGGCTTGGCCTCCTCGGACGCCACCTTGGCCAGCATCTTGGACCCCGCGAGCCCCACGGAGCCGCTCAGCCCGGTCACGGCCCGGATGTCCGCCCGCAGCCGCTCCCCCGTCTCCCTGGCGCTCTTCGAGTCGAAGGCGGTCCCGCCCGCCTCCAGGTCCACGAAGGCCTCGTCCAGGCTGAGGGGCTCCACCAGCGGGGACAGCTCCCTCAGCAGCCCCATGACGATCTCGCTGACCGCCTGGTACAGCCGGAAGCGCGGGATGAGGTACGCGCCGTTCGGGCAGAGCCGGCGCGCCTGGGCCGTCGGCATCGCCGAGTGCACCCCGAAGCGCCGGGCCTCGTACGAGGCGGTGGCGACCACCCCGCGCGGTCCGAGCCCGCCGACGATCACGGCCTTCCCGCGCAGGCTCGGCTTCGACGCCTGCTCCACGGAGGCGTAGAAGGCGTCCATGTCCAGGTGCAGGATGGTCGGCGCGGCTCTCACAGCCCCGATGCTGCCTCATGCCACTGACATTCGGCCGGGGCCGGGCCCGGCGTCCTCGGACCGCGCCGGGAAGGGTGCTCAGCCGGCCCGGTTGCGCCGCGCGGCCAGCTCGTCCGTCGAGTTGTGGCCGACCACCGTCTCGCCGGTGTCGACCCGCTCGCCGTGCAGCTGGGACAGTGCGTTCTCCACGTCGCGCCAGACCACGCCCACCGCGATGCCGAAGATGCCCTGCCCGCCCTGGAGCAGGCTCACGACCTGGTCCGGCGAGGTGCACTCGTACACGGTGGCGCCGTCGCTCATCAGCGTCATGCGCTCAAGATCCGAGAATCCGCGGTCGCGCAGGTGCTGGACGGCGGTCCGGATGTTCTGCAGCGCCACCCCGGTGTCCAGGAAGCGCTTGACGATCTTGAGGACGACTACGTCCCGGAAGCTGTAGAGCCGCTGCGTCCCGGAGCCGTACGCGGGGCGCACCGTGGGCTCCACCAGCCCGGTCCGCGCCCAGTAGTCGAGCTGGCGGTACGTGATGCCCGCCGCGGCGCACGCGGTCGGTCCCCGGTAGCCCACCTGCTCGGGTGCCGCGTCCGCGCCCGCAGGCGCGACCGGCGCACTGTCCGGCTGACGGCGCGCGGAACCCGCCGCACTGCCGTGGAGCGGGTACGGCCCACCGTCACTCCGCACGGGGGTGCCCCCGGTCGTACCGTCGCCCGTGACTCTCACGCCGACCCTCCGTCCTTGACCTGCCCCCTCGAAGGTAGGCAGTCACCAGGGGTGCGTCAACGATCGCCACACTCGGCACGCCGAGTGATAATCACCCTGAGAGTGGTTTCCCGTGTCCTGTACCGGGGAAAGGCTCACCGAATGGGCTGATACTCCCCCGTGGACACGCGGCGTGGACGGCGCGGTCGCGGCTCACTGCGGGCCGGTACCGAAGTCCTCCGGGGAGATCTGGTCGAGGAACTCGCGGAACTTCTCCACCTCGTCCTCCTGCTCGTCCGGAATGGCGATTCCGGCGTCGTCCAGCACGCCGTCGCTCCCGTAGATCGGCGTTCCGGTACGCAGGGCGAGCGCTATGGCGTCGGAAGGCCTCGCGCTCACCTCGACCCCGCTGGCGAAGACAAGCTCCGCGTAGAAGACGCCCTCCCGCAGATCCGTGATCCGGACCTCGGTGAGCTCCTCGCCGATCGCCTCCAGCACGTCCTTGAACAGGTCGTGCGTCAGCGGCCGGGCGGGGGCCATGCCCTGCTGCGCGAAGGCAATGGCGGTCGCCTCCCCTGGTCCGATCCAGATGGGGAGGTACCGGTCGCCTCCCACTTCACGCAGGAGCACGATCGGTTGGTTGGAGGGCATTTCCACCCGGACACCCACAACGTCGAGCTCGTTCACACAGCAACCCTAGGACCTGCTCGGCAGGTTTGGGTAGTCGGGCCCCCTCGGGGATCCCCGAGGTCAGCGCAGACGGACCCCGAGCGCGGTCTGTACCAAGGCCTCGTGGAGCCGTACGGACAGCCCCGCGAGCTCCTTCAAGGTCGCTTCGGCATGCGCCCTGGTCTGCGGGTTGCGGTGCCGCCGAAGAGGTGCCACGACCTGCTCCACCAGACCCGCCTCGCGGTCCGCGGCCGCCTTCATGGCGCGCAGGTGCCGCGGCTCCAGCCCGAACCGGCCCAGATCCGCCACCAGCCGGGCCACGGTGACCGTCTCGGCGTCGAACCCGCCGCCCGGGGCCTCGCCGATCAGCCCGTACGACTCCCACTCGGCGAGCTGCGCCTCCTCCACCTCGGCCGCGGCGAGCAGCTCGGCGCGCCTGACCCGGGCCGCGGTGGCCCGCTCCCGGCCCACTTCGCCGTAGACGGCGCAAGGGCTCGCGGGATCGACGGAGTCCCCGTGCGCCGTGGGCGCGGGGATGCGGATCTGTTCACCGCGCGCGAGCGCGTCCAGCTGCTCGCGGATGACCTTCAACGGCAGGTAGTGGTCCCGCTGCAGCCGCAGGATCCGGGCCAGCCGCTCGACGTCCTCGGTGCTGAACTTGCGGTATCCGGAAGGTGTGCGCCGGGGTTCGACGAGTCCCTCCGCCTCCAGGAAGCGGATCTTCGAGATCGTGACTTCGGGGAACTCGTCGCGCAGCAGGGTGAGCACCGTGCCGATGCTCACCAGCCGTCCGGCCGAGCCGCTGCCGGCGGTGCCGCTCTTCGGGGCACCGCCGGTGGGGATACGCAGCATGGGACCTTCCCTCTGGGGTTTCCCCCGGACGGAGTCCGGAGGAGGTCAGACGCCCCGCAGGCTCGCGTAGAAGACCAGCCGGTACTTGCCGATCTGCACCTCGTCGCCGTTGTGCAGGGCGACCGAGTCGATCGGCTCACGGTTCACGTACGTGCCGTTGAGGCTGCCCACGTCGGCGACGGTGAATCCGCCGTCCTGGCTCCTGCGGAACTCGACATGCCGCCGGGAGACCGTGACGTCGTCCAGGAAGATGTCGCTCTGCGGGTGCCGCCCCGCCGTGGTCAGCTCACCGTCCAAGAGGAAGCGGCTGCCGGAATTGGGGCCGCGCCGCACGATGAGCAGAGCGGAACCCGGAGGCAGAGCTTCCACCGCGGCCTGGGCCTCGGGGGACAGCGAGGACGACACGTGCTGTTGTCCCGACACCTCGGCCTCGTAGGCCTCGAGGCCCGAGATCGAGATGGTGGACGTGGTCTCCGAGGCACGCTCCGGCGTCAGGCCCGCCCGCAGCGGCGCGCCGCAGTTGGAGCAGAACCGGCTGGCCGCATCGCTGCGGTGTCCGCACCTGCTGCAAACCTGCTCGGCCGACATGGACGGCTCCTCGCGCCGCGGCTGCCCCGCGGAGGCATTGGTGGCATACGGGTCGGGGGCAAACCCTCCACCCGAACTTGAGGTTGATGGTTCACCGAAACCTATGCGTCCGGAACCGGCAGGGTCAACAGACGACGCGCCCGGCGCGCCCGAAACATCCCCCGCGCCGGCGACCTCGTCACGGAAGAGCGGCCGGTCGCCCTGCCCTTCCACCTCTCCCTGCCCCGCACGGTGCTTGGCCGCACCGCTTTCCTCGCGGTTCTTCTTGCCGAACAACTTCTCAAACAACTTCACGGGCGATTCCCCTTGAACGAAACAGACCCGCCCGTGGGGCAGGACGAACTCCGAATGCACATACCTGCCGACCCGGACATTCTCACAACGTCCGTAACCACCAGACAGTTTCCACCACGCGACACGACTTCAGTGCGCCGACCCCCCGCAGGCATCAGCCCGCGTGAGCCCGTCCGCACTCCGTCCCGCGTCACGACGATGACGACCGAGCGTAGTCAGGCTGCTTCGCAGCCCGCAAGGCATCCACAACGATCTTCGCCGACCGTGTGACGGCGACGGTGGCCTGTTCCTTCTCCAGCGTCTGCACGACACCGCCGGGAATGTTCAGGGCCGGCTCCAGATCCTGCGGCTTGCCGATCACCTTGAACTCATAAGGCTGTGTGATCTTCTTACCGTCGATGCCGATCCCGCCGCCCTGTTCCGAGAAGAACGAGCTCGCCACCATGCGCACACCGTTGACCTGGATCGCCTCGGCCCCGGCCGCCCGCAGCTCCTGAAGGGTGTCCAGCAGCTGGTCCGACTGCACCTGGCCCTTGGGATCGGTGATCTTCAGCGTGATGCCCGGTCCCTGCGCCGCCACCGTACCGGCCAGGATCCCGAGTTGGCGTTCCTTCTCGACCGTCTGCCGACGGGCCTCCTCGGCCTGGTTCGAGCTGCTCTCCAGCTCCTTGCGCTGGTCCTCCAGCCGCTGCTTCTCGTCCTCCAGGCGCTTGGTCCGCCCGTCGAGCTCGTCGAGGATCCGCACGAGGTCCTCCTGACGGGCCCCGCGCAGCGCGCTGGAGTCGCTGTTCGAGCGCACCTGGATGGCCAGGCCCAGCCCGAGGACGAACAGGAGCAGCGCGACGATCAGTTGGGCCCGGCTCACGCGCGGCGGCCACACCGACTCCACCAACCGCCGCCGACCGCTCTGCGCGGGCTCGGCGGGCTTCGCGTCCTGAGCGGCCTGGCCGGCCTCGGCTCCCTCACCTGCCGCCGGCCCTGCGGGCTTCGCCGGCTCGTCCTGCGGCGGCAGCTCAGAGCCCATCGGCTCCTCGGGCGGGTTGTCGTTCGTACTCATCGGCCTCACGCCCGGAACACGTGCCGGCGGATGGCCGCGGCGTTGGAGAAGATGCGGATGCCGAGGACCACGACCACACCGGTGGAGAGCTGCGAGCCGACGCCCAGCTTGTCGCCGAGGAAGACGATCAGCGCCGCGACCACGACGTTCGACAGGAACGACACCACGAAGACCTTGTCGACGAAGATGCCGTCCAGCATCGCGCGCAGGCCCCCGAACACCGCGTCCAGCGCCGCCACCACGGCGATCGGCAGATAAGGCTCGACGACGGCCGGCACTTCGGGCCGGACCAGAAGCCCGACCACCACTCCGGCCACCAGGCCCAGTACCGCGATCACGATGCACCCTTCTTCGGCTCTTCTGCTGTAGCTGTACGTACGGTCAGGCTCGACGCGGCCGGCAGCCGCAGCTCGTCCGCCGGGGACAAGGTGGCGCGGATCCCGTAGTTCTCCTGCAGGGCATGCAGGTACTGGCCGTCCGCGGAGTCCTGGAACGACGTCCCGAGCCGCTTCTTGTCCCCCACCGCCAGCACCTCGTACGGCGGCACCAGCGGCCTGTTGTCGACCAGTATCGCGTCACCCGCGGCCCGGATCGCCGACAACGCCGTCAACCGCTGCCCGTTGATCGAGATCGCTTCGGCGCCGGACTGCCACAGCCCGTTGACGATCTTCTGCATGTCCCGGTCCCGCAGCCGGCCGGTGTCCGAGAACCCGGCGTTCTCGCGCGGCTTGCCGCCACCGCCGGAAGAGGAACCCTTGGCGTCGTCCACGACCAGCTTCAGACCCGGTCCCTGGACCTCCGTCGCACCGGACAGCAGCGCCACGAGCTGCCCCTGGTCCCCGCCGTGCTGCTTGAGCGCTTCACGCTGGCGGCTCGCGACGTTCTCCCGGAGCCGCTCGATGTCCCGCTCCAGGCCGTCCGCGTGCTCGTCGGCCCGCTGCACCCGGTCGATCAGCTCCTGCCGCTCCTTGGCCAGCACCGGCGCGGCTATCCGCGCCTGGGCGGCACCCAGCGTGACGACCATGGCCGCGAGCACGAGGCCGGCGGCGAGCGCAAGCTTGGCCTTCAGGGTGCGCGGCAGACCCGCGGTGCCGTCCGCCTCGCGCCGGGCCGACGCTTGCGCATAGCCCTCGTCGAGACTGTGGTCCATCACGTGCGTCAGCAGCGACATGGACGCGTCCGGGCGCGCGGGAGGCGCCGGCGCCGAACTCCGGTTGTGGGGCGGCTGCGACATGCCGCTCATCGTCGCATGTCGGCGCCGCCCGCACCGAATGCGCCCGTCCGGTGGACAGGGAGCGACATCCGCCGCACCCCGCCCACCGGACGACACCGTCCCGTCAGCCGCGGGCGCTCAGTGCCCGCCGCCGTCCACGACGCCCGCCCACTCGTCCAGCAGCGCCTGCGCGGACGCGTCGTCGGGACCCTCCGCCCACAGGTGCGTGACCGCCTCCGCCGGGTCCGGCAGGACCAGCGCCCACCGCCCGTCGGCCTCGACCACCCGCACGCCGTCGGTGGTGTCCACCTGCCGGTCCCCGGCCGCCTCCACGACCCGCCGCATGACGAGCCCCTTCACCGCCCACGGAGTCGGCACGTCCCGCTTGAGTACATGGGCTCGCGGTATGCGCGCATCGATCTGGCTCAGCGTGAGCTGTGTCCGCGCCACCAGTCCGATCAGCTGGACGAACGCCGCCGACCCGTCGAAGACGCTGCTGAACTCCGGAACGATGTAGCCGCCCCGGCCGTCCCCGCCGAAGATCGTGTTCTCGGCCCGGCCCACACGCGTCAGGTCGTCGGGCGAGGTGGTCGTCCACTCCACCTGCGTCCCGTGGTACGCCGCCACCTGCTCGGCGATCCGGGTCGTGGTCACCGGCAGCGCCACCTTGCCGCTGCGCTTCTCCGCGGCCACCAGGTCGAGGAGTACGAGCAGCGCCCGGTCGTCCTCGATGATCCGACCGCGCTCGTCCACGAGGGAGATCCGCTCTCCCACCGGGTCGAACCGGACCCCGAAGGCGGCCCGCGCCGAGGCGACGATCTCCCCGAGCCGCACCAGCCCGGCCCGCCGGGACTCCGCGGTCTCCGTCGGCCGCGACTCGTCGAGCCCCGGGTTGATCGTCAGCGCGTCCACTTCGAGCCGGCCCAGCAAGCTGGGCAGGACCAGTCCGGCACTGCCGTTGGAGGCGTCCACGACCACCTTGAGACCGGAATCGGCGACACCGGTCGTGTCCACCCGCCTCAGCAGGGAACCTGTATAGGCGTCGAAGACGCTGCCCGGGAACTGCAGGTCGCCGATCTCGCCCGGGAACGCCCGCCGGTACTCCTGCCGCGCGTACACGCGGTCCAGCTTCCGCTGCTGCTGCAGCGAGAGGTCGGCTCCCCGCTCGTCCAGGAACATGATGTCGACCGAGTCCGGCACTCCGGGCGAGGTCCGCACCACGATCCCGCCCGCGGAACCCCGTGCGGTCTGCTGCCGCGCCACCGGCAGCGGTACGTTCTCCAAGTCCCGTACGTTGATCGCGCTGGCCTGCAGAGCCGAGATCACCGCCCGCTTGAGCGCTCTCGCGCCGCGGGAGTGGTCGCGGGCCGTGGTGACCGTGGCACCCTTCTTGAGGGTCGTCGCGTACGCGCCGGCGAGCCGGACCACCAGCTCGGGGGTGATCTCCACGTTCAGGATGCCGGTGACGCCACGGGCGCCGAACAGATGCGCCTGACCGCGTGACTCCCAGATCACCGACGTGTTGACGAAGGCGCCTGCCTCGATCGTCTTGAAGGGGTAGACCCGCACGTTCCCCTGGATGATCGATTCCTCACCGACCAGACACTCGTCACCGATGACGGCCCCGTCCTCGATCCGGGCGGCCCGCATGATGTCGGTGTTCTTGCCGATGACACATCCGCGCAGATTGCTGTGGGGCCCGATGTAGACGTTGTCGTGGATCACGGCCTTGTGCAGGAAGGCCCCGCTCTTCACGACGACGTTCGACCCGACGACGGTGTGCTCGCGGATCTCCACGCCCGCCTCGACCTTGGCGTAGTCCCCGATGTACAGCGGCCCGCGCAGCACGGCGTCAGGGCTCACCTCGGCGCCTTCGGCGATCCACACGCCGGGCGAGATCTCGAAGCCGTCCATCTCGACCTGGACCTTGCCTTCGAGTACGTCGGCCTGTGCCTTGACGTAGCTCTCGTGCGTGCCGACGTCTTCCCAGTAGCCCTCGGCCACATAGCCGTAGATGGGCCGGCCTTCCTTCATCAGCTGCGGGAAGACATCGCCGGACCAGTCGACCGGAACATCCGGGTCCACGTAATTGAAGACCTCGGGCTCCATCACGTAGATACCGGTGTTGACGGTGTCCGAGAACACCTGCCCCCACGTCGGCTTTTCGAGGAAGCGCTCGACCTTGCCTTCCTCGTCCACGATGGTGATGCCGAATTCCAGTGGGTTCGGCACCCGGGTCAGGCACACCGTGACGAGTGCGCCCTTCTGCTTGTGGAAGCGAATGAGATCGGTGAGGTCGAAGTCGGTGAGCGCATCGCCGGAAATGACGAGGAAGGCATCGTCCTTCAGGGCCTCCTCGGCGTTCTTCACGCTGCCGGCAGTGCCGAGTGGCTTCTCCTCGTTGGCATAGGTGAGCTCCATTCCGAGCTCCTCGCCGTCACCGAAGTAGTTCTTGACGAGTGACGCCAAGAACTGGACGGTAACAACGGTCTCGCTGAGCCCATGCCGCTTGAGCAGCCTGAGCACGTGCTCCATGATCGGCCGGTTGGCCACCGGCAGGAGCGGCTTGGGCATGCTTGAGGTCATGGGGCGAAGGCGAGTGCCTTCGCCACCGGCCATCACGACGGCCTTCATGTCGGGAGAGTCCTCCTTGGGAGACGACGTTCTCGCCGACCTCACCCGTCCCGGACGGTGACTCCGCAACTCCTCCGCGTCAGCCGCACGCCGAGCGAGCTCAATCGGCCGTGGCGTCCGCCTTCACAAGCCGGCGGACTTGCACCACGTAAAGGATTCCTGCCCACCAGTAGAGGGTTGTACCCCATCCGGCGAACGCCCATCCGAAAACTGACCCCATCCAGGCCAACCAACCCGTACCGTCACTGAGCAACAGCAGGGGGAAGGCGTACATCAGGTTGAAGGTCGCGGCCTTGCCGAGGAAGTTGACCTGCGGCGGCGGATAGCCGTGACGGCGCAGGATCCAGACCATGACCAGCAGCATCAGCTCACGGGCCACCAGGGCCCCGGTGAGCCACAGCGGCAGAATGTCTCGATAGGTCAGGCCGAAGAGCGTGGAGAGGATGTACAGCCTGTCCGCGGCAGGATCCAGCAGCCGGCCGAGGTTGCTGATCTGATTCCAGCGCCGCGCCAGCTTCCCGTCGAGGTAGTCACTGACCCCGCTGAGCATGAGCACGGCCAGTGCCCAGCCGTCGTGCTTCTCCAGAATCAGCCAGAGGAACAGGGGCACGCCGGCGAGACGAGCCATGCTCAGGATGTTCGGAATGGTGAAAATTCGGTCCGTCTGAACCCGAGTCTCCTGGACCTCCACCCGGGGGCCTCCACTGTTGAACGTACGAACGATGCCTCATGACCCTACAGGAACCGGCAGGGGCCCAGAACGCAGAAAAGCCCCGTACCGGATACCCGGTACGGGGCTTTCTACAATGATTGTTCGGCGGCGTCCTACTCTCCCACAGGGTCCCCCCTGCAGTACCATCGGCGCTGAAAGGCTTAGCTTCCGGGTTCGAAATGTAACCGGGCGTTTCCCTAACGCTATGACCACCGAAACCCTATCGGTTTCGAGCGAACAAGCACACTTTATAGTTGTGTTCCAGCTCTGAAACCAGCAACTGTTCGTTGCTTCAGAACTAACACAGTGGACGCGAGCAACTGAGGACAAGCCCTCGGCCTATTAGTACCAGTCAGCTCCACCCGTTACCGGGCTTCCACATCTGG